>CALRZR010000168.1:0-17392 GCA_943372705.1 Opitutus sp. GAS368
CCTGCACGTGGCGCAGCCAGTTGTCGGCCAAGCCCACGCGCTCACAGCGGATGGTGGAACGCACACCACCGCAGCCATAGTGGCCCACCACCATGATGTGTTTCACCTTCAATACATCGACGGCGAACTGGATCACCGAAAGACAGTTGAGGTCGGTGTGCACGACCACATTCGCGATGTTGCGGTGGACAAAAACCTCGCCGGGAAGCAGCCCGATAATTTCGTTGGCCGGCACGCGACTGTCCGAGCAACCGATCCACAAATACTCCGGGCTCTGCTGCCGCGAAAGCTTCTCGAAAAATTCCGGGTCGCGCCGGCGGATCGAATCGGCCCACGCCTTGTTCTGCGTAAACAGGTGGTTCAGGGTGTCCATGCGGACCGCATCGTTTTCGCGTCCGGGCAAATGTCCATCGCCAATCAAGCCTGCCGTTGTGCGGCCCAAGCCAGATCGCAAAGCCGCGACGTCAGACCTTCTTCTTCGGCGGAAATACCACCTCGCACTTCGGCGCATGGCTGCACCGCCAGCCGCCATCGTCGGTGTGCACCATCTTGATATCGCACTTGGGGCACGTAGGCGTCGTGTAGTCGCCGGTGGTCGTTTCCTGCATGAGCTCGGCGCGCGCCGGCGGTGGCAACGCGTTGAGTTTCTCCAGCAGAATGTCGCCAGGCAGGAGTGTAAAATGTTTCTCTTCCGCGAAGTCGCGCGCCTCGACGTTGAACTTGCCGTTGGTCACGACGTAACCGCGGCGGATATCGTCGGCGGTCAGGGCTGCAAACAACGCTTGGAGCGGCGGCGGACGGAGCAGGCCCACCGGGCTCGCATGGCACTGCACGCAGGCAAACGGCTTCGCCTCGCCTTTCCAGGAAATCTTCAGGTGCACCGGCGAGTCCGGGCCGGTCTTGGTGCGAACCGCGACCACCCCGGTTTTCACGTAGTAGTGGGCGACGAGTTCTTCGAAGCGTTTCCACTCCAGTTTGGCCAACAACTCGGCGGTGAAAAGGGTCGAGGAATCAACAACCACCGGCTCCTCAAAAGGGGTGTTGGAAACAGTCGTGGCCGCCAAATCGAGACTCCGTTGCCGCGCCCGCCAGATCAAATAACCGACCGCTCCGATCGCCGCGAACGCGAACAAGTAGGTCTGGACATTGAACAAGCGCACTTCCGGCAGCAGCGATTCGCCGTCCGCCCGACGTCGGAAAAATCGTTTCTGCGGCGCCTTTGTTTTCTCGTCGGCGGTGACTTCCGTCGCCGTCGTCGGCTCGACCGTAGACTCCAACGTGCTGGCCAGCTTTGCTTCAGCCGTTGGAATCGCCACGGCCGCCACGGCAGGTTTCGTTTCGTAGCCCGCACTGGCGTTCGTGGCAGCACCCGCCGCTGCCGGCGCAGGTGCTGGTGCAGTCGCCGGCCGGGTCGCCGCCGTCGCCGACGCAGTGGGCGCCGTCGTTGTCCCCGGCGCAACCGCCACGGTTGCAGTTTCCGCACGGGGAGCGGGCCGCGGCAGCGGTTTCACGCCGCCGGGAGCAGGCGGGCGCACAAACTTGATCTCCATGCCACCGCTCGCCACAGCAGGGGTCGCCGGCTTAGGAGTTTCTTGGGCAGCTTCGGTCGATTTCGCCGCAGAGGTCGTCTCTGCCGCCGCGGTTTGGGTCCCGCCTTGCGACGAACTGGCCTTCTTCGTTTTGCCGGAATCAGCCGCCTCCGTCGTCCCCTCGCCCGTCGTGCTGGCTGCCGCCGGTGTTTCCACCGTCTTGCGTGGCGGCGGTGGTGGCGGGGTCTCCTCGAAAATCTCTTCGGTCTCGACGACTAAGCCGTTCCGGAAGGTGATCTTAAGCTTCGGGAAAAACATGATTTCCCGTGCGCCCGCCTTCATCACGCTCCGCGGCTCGCCCAACCGTGAGTAGACCTGATCCTTCGTATTGCCGATGATGGAGGGCGGTTTTTCCTTCTCGGCGGCTGAAACCGGCGCGACCAAGCCCAGCGCAAGCACGGTAAGGCTCACTCTCAGGGTATGCGGCAACGGTCGGAACATAGGGCCGGCAAATTGAGTAGAATCCCCGATCAAAGCAATCGCGCGATTCGGAAGGTCATTTGCCTATACTACCCGCGCCCACAGCACCTTGAGGTAACGGCTTTCCAAGCAGTTGGAATAGACCGGATGATCAACCCCCGGTCCGGTGCGGTCGAAAAACTGGAGACGCCGATTTTGGCGGTGCGCCGCCTTGATCACGTGCGCCTCGAAGTCCTCCAACGATAGCAATCCGGAGCAGGAGCAGGTCACAAAAATCCCACCCGGCTTCACGAGTGAGATCGAGAGCAGGTTGAGGTCCTCGTATTTCTGGCGCCCCTCCCAATTCCCCGCCGCATCGCGCGTAAAGATGAACTTGGGCGGGTCGAGCACCACGACATCCCATTTCTCGCCGTTTTGCTGCATCTGGCGCGCGTAGGCAAAAGCATCCGCGTGCACAAACTTCAGCCGCGCCTGATTGAGGTTCGCATTGCGCTTGGCCTGCGCAATCGCCGCCTCGTCGAGGTCGACGCTCGTGACATCCGCTGCTCCCCCGACCACCTTCGCGTTGAGCGAAAAGCCGCCGGTGTAACAGCACAAGTCGAGCACCCGCGCATCCTTGGTGAAGCGTGTGAGTGCGCGGCGATTCTCGCGTTGGTCACAGAAGAAACCGGTCTTGTGGCCCTCGGCAAAATCGACCTCGTAGCGCACGCCGTGCTCCCGGATTTTCACCTTCGTGGGCGCCGCCGCGTTGGTCTCATTGAAGAGCGAGGGTTTGATACCCTCCAAGCTGCCGAGGTCATGATCCACATGCACCCGCGCGAACTTCGTGCCGGCCAACTCGTGCAACAGGGGCAGCCACTTCGGCAGACGCTGCGCGATTCCCAACGAGTAAATTTCGCAGAGCAGGGTGTCGCCGTAGCGATCGATCGTCAGCCCGCTCAAACCGTCGCCATCCGAGCTGATCAACCGGTAGGCGTCGGTAGTCTCGTCGAGTTTGAACAGCGTGCGGCGCAGTTCCACCGCGCGGCGGATCGCCAGTTCAAAATATGCCTCCGTCACCGGTTCGGTCGAGTGACACACCACGCGCAGCGGAATCTTGGCGCGGGGATTGAAGAGGCCGCCGCCGGTTAAATTGCCGTTCTTGTCGTAGACATTGACGAAGTCACCCGGTCGCGCATCCGGCGAGCATTGCCCGAGCAGGCGGGGAAAAATCGCCGGTTGAAACGTAAAGTATTTCAACTGCGCCCACGGCTTCGGCCACGCCGAGCGGTCGATGACAGGGGGCGGAGCCTTGCTGGGCTTCTCGGAGATAAAATCTGAGTCCTCGGATTCGTCGGCCATTTTGCCGATTGGGAAGCGCCCCGCCCTGCTCCGCAATTTTTATCCAAAGATTTTGAATCCAAATGCCCCGCCGATGACATTCACACGAAGAACACCTCACCACTATGCTCTCGATTCTGTGCCCACCCTTTTTCTCCGGCATCCTCGGTTTCAGCCTCGGCGAGTTTACCGGTCTGGCCATTCCGCTCGCAGCCTTCGTCCTTGCCGGTGTGATCACGGTAGCGGCGATGTATTTTCGTCACCGCCGCCGCGAACTCTGGCATGAAACCGCCCGGATTGCCTTGGAAAAAGGCCAGCCGTTGCCGCCGCAAAACCCCGATGAGGACGACGAAGTCGAGACATCGACTGAGCATCGCACGGCCGATCATGATGTGCGCGGCGGCCTGATCCTGATTGCGGTCGGTGCCGGGCTTTGGGTGATGTTCGGCGCGATGTCCCCCAGCCTCCGCTACGTCGGCGCCATTCCCGGGTTTATCGGAGTCGCTCTGCTTCTGTTTGCGTTGCTGACGCGAAAAAACCGTCAGCCGCCGCGTGATCCGCCCACCCGTTTGTGAACGACGCTGAACTGATTGTCCGCGCCTCCCATGATGATCGGGAGGCGTTTGGAGTATTGGTGCAACGCCATCAGTCCGCGGTGCGGCATTTCCTGCGGCACCTCACCCGCGGCGATGCCGCCCTCGCCGACGATCTCGCGCAGGAGACCTTTGTGCAGGCCTGGCGCAGCCTCGCCCGCTACCATGGCGGCTCGGCTTTCTCGACGTGGTTGCTCGGCATCGCGCACAACCAGTGGCGCAATTTCCGCCGCCGCAGGCAGCTCGCCTCACTCGACGATGTGCCCGGCGCAGAACCCGCCGTGACCTCGACCATCACGCAATCCGACCTCCGGCACGATCTGGCCGCCGCCCTCGCTCACCTCGATCCCGACGAACAAATGGCGTTGCATCTCGCCTATCAGCAGGGGTTGTCGCACGCCGAGATTGCCGCTCTCCTAAGCTGGCCGGTCGGCACGGTAAAAACTCACCTTGCCCGCGGAAAAAACCGCCTCCGCCAACTTCTCGCCGTATGGAATCCTCCCACCTAGATCCGCAGCCAAACCCACCGGACGATCAGCTCGAGGCGCTGCTTCGGGAGCCGGCCCCCGTCCTGCGCGACGACGGATTCACCGCCCGCGTCCTCGCGTCCTTGCCTCCGTCACGCTCGCGTGCCGCCCGCCGTTCCCATGTCGAGTGGTGCTCGTTGGCGGCTCTCGTCGGCACGCTCGGCACACTGGCACTGCCCGCCCCGTGGCAGGAAATCAACCGGACCTGGGCTCCCGCGCTCGAACCCATCTGGCCCGCCTTTGAACCGTTCGCCAATTCCCTGGCGCTCGCCACCCTCGTGCTCGCCGCCTCGGTCGCTTATGCCCTGCGTCCGCCCGCTCGTCGCCGCACCGCCCATTAAAAAGGCCGACCGGTAAACCCGGTCGGCCTTCGCAAGAATTCAACTCACGGACAACTTACGCGACGCGCTCAACGATGAGCGGGGGCGGAGTCGGGCGCTTCGGAGCGAGCCGGTAGGCGTTCTTGAAGTGATCGAGCGCCTGCTCCAGTTTCGCCTCGTCGTTGTAGTGAATCATCATGAGCGGCTCGCCCTGCTTCACCTGCGTGCCGACCTTCTTGATTTCGGAGACACCGACCGAGTGGTCGATCTTGTCGCCGGCGGCATTCTTGCCCGCACCGAGGATGTGCACGCCATGGGCAATCATGGCGGCATTGATCGTGTGCACGTAGCCGCGCTTCGGCGCCGGCAACTTGCGGATGTGTTTCGCCGCCTGGAATTTTTCCGGATGGTCGATAAACGTCGTGTCGCCGCCTTGCGCCTTCACGAGATCCTTGAATTTTTCGAGCGCCGAACCGTCGGTCAGGTGGCGTTGCACCGTCTGCTTCGCAGAGAGCGTGGAACCGGCGACACCGGCGAGGCGGACGATCTCCATACCCAACTTGAGCACGAGTTCCTTCATGTCCTCCGGACCTTCGCCCTTGAGCAACTGGATCGCCTCTTTGACTTCCAAAGACGTGCCGACTGTATCGCCGAGGGGCTGATTCATGTCGGTCACGAGCGCCACGCAACGGCGCTTCATGGAGCGACCGACGCGGGTCATCGAGCGCGCGAGTTGTTTGGCCTGCTCAAGGTCCTTGATGAACGAACCGTTGCCCCACTTTACATCGATCACGAGGCCTTCGGAACCTTCGGCGAGCTTCTTGGAGAGCACGCTGCCGGTGATGAGCGGGAGACTCGGAATCGTGCCGGTCTCTTTGCGGAGTGCGTAGAACTTGGCTTCGACAGGAGCGAGATCCTCGGTCTGCGCGATGATCGCGCCGCCGATCTTGGCGAGCTGGGAGGAAAACTGCTCGTTGGTATGGTGGCTTTTGAAACCGGGAATCGCGGCGAGCTTTTCCAGCGTGTTGATCACATAGTCGTGTTCGACGCCGCACATCATGGGCACCACCACGCCGGCTGCCATCGCGAGCGGAACGAGCACCAGCGAGGTCTTATCACCCACGCCACCCGTCGAGTATTTGTCGATCTTAGGTTTGGCGATGTTGGACAGATCGATCACTTCGCCCGACAACATCATTTCCTCGGTCAGGTCGGCCGTCTCTTGGGCGGACATCCCGGAAAAATAGATCGCCATCGCCAGCGCAGCCAGTTGGTGCTGCGGCATTTCGCCATCCAGCGTGCTGTCGATGATGTAGCGAATTTCTTCCTGATTGAACTCGCCGCCGTCGCGCTTCTTTTCGATCAAGAACTCGAAAGTAGGCTTGATAAACCGACGGGTTGGGATGTTTCGTTTGCTTGTCATGAGTAGTGTGTGAAGAGAAAACGGGCGGCGCCCGCTGGCGGAAAAGTTTGCGAGCCAATGGCAATCGGTCCGGAAGTCGAGCCAAAAATCCCCGCTTCCCCGTCATGAGAAACCAAACGGTTACCTCGGCCGTTCTCCGCCCGCGACTAACTTTGCACAGGTTCAGCCCTCGCGCGAATCCGCGCGTAGGTTGGCTGGCCCGGCGACGTCGTGCTCCGGCAAACTACTTCGTTTTCGCCCCACCCGCCACCCATGCGGCAATGACTGCCCGTTCGTAGTCGGTCATTTGCGTGATATTGCCGAGCGGCATGATCCGCGTGACAATCACCTGTTGATAGATCCGTTGAGCATTGGCCGCGATGGCATCCGGCGTATGGAGCACCACACCGGCCGGCGGTTGCACGATGCCGGTGAACGTCGGCGTCGGCGCATGGCACGTCGCGCAACGCTGCCCCATGATGGCGCGAACCTGATCAAATGTCACCGGGCCATCGACTTTCGGCAGCACCACGACTTTCGGCGCCGTCCACCAGGCGACCACGCCGAGCAGCACGGCACCGACCAACGGATATTGCCAGGCAAACACCCCTTTGTGCCTTCGATTGAAAAAATGGCGGATCGAAACGGCTGCGGCCGAAATCAGGACCAACACCGCCCACGCCTGCTTGTGGCTGTAAGTTGAGGCGTAGTGGTTGCTGATCATGATGAACAGCACCGGCAACGTGAAGTAGTTGTTGTGCACGCTGCGCTGCTTCGCGCGTTTGCCATATGCGGGATCGGGCAGCTGCCCCACCCGCATCGCTTCGACCATTTTTCGTTGCCCGGGAATGATCACGAAAAAGACATTCGCCGACATAATCGTGCCGATCGATGTGCCCACGTGGATGAACATCGCGCGCCCCCCAAACACCTGCCCCAGTCCCCACGCCAGCGCCACAAACAGCCCGAACACCACCAGCCCGAGCAACCCATTGTTTTTGCCCAACGGCGAACGGCACAGCCCGTCGTAAATCAGCCATGACCCGATCATGCTCGCCGCTCCGATGCCGACCGCCTGTTGCACCGAGAGGGCCGCGACCGACGGGTCGATCATCATCGTTCCCGCGTTGAGCCAATATACCACCACGAGCAGCGCCGTTCCCGAGAGCCACGTCGTGTAGGATTCCCACATGAACCAGTGCAATTTTTCGGGCAACGCCGCCGGCGCCACCGCGTATTTTTGCGGGTTGTAGAATCCACCGCCGTGCACCGCCCAAAGTTCGCCGGCGACACCTTTCTTGGCATTCTCCGAACCCGACGCCGGTGCCTCCAGCGAGTTGTCGAGCCAGATGAAGTAGAACGACGACCCGATCCAGGCGATCCCGGCGATGATGTGCAGCCAGCGCAGGAGCAGGCTGAGAAAGTCCATGAGGTGAGCGTCCATCGGTGTGTGTGCTGATCGTCACTCAAGCGCTTTCGATGCCAAGCCCATAGGCAACTGACCCTGGCCAACTCCACGCTTGCCCGTGCGGCGCACGATTTCGTTTCTTCTCCCGATGCACGTTTCGTTCAATCTCGCCGCCGATCTCGATCAGGCCCTCCGCACGGCCGCCGCCACCGCCGGCCTTGCCGACGCCTCCGCCTTTTCCCCCGAGGTCCGCACCGCCGATCCGAAACACGGCGATTTCCAAGCCAACGGCACGCTCGGCTACGCCAAAGCCCGCAAGCTCAACCCCCGCGCCACCGCCGACCAGCTTGTCGCCGCCCTCCCCTCCTCCATTCGCGAATCCTACGAGGTCACCATCGCCGGCCCCGGCTTCATCAATTTCACGCTCAAACCCGCCGCGCTGCTCGCCTGGCTGCGCACGTTCGGCACCCGCGACGCCCTCACCTCCGGAGCCGCCGCCGCCCATGCCGGCCAGACGTGGGTAGTGGACTACTCTTCGCCCAACACCGCGAAACAGATGCACGTCGGTCACCTCCGCTCCGCCGTCATCGGCGAAGCGATTTGCCGCCTCCTCGCCTTCACCGGCGCCCGCGTCATCCGCGATAACCACCTCGGCGACTGGGGCACCCAATTCGGCAAACTCATCTACGGCTACAAACGCTGGGCCGATCCCGCCGCGCTCGCCGCCGACGCCATCGAGGAACTCGAGCGCGTTTACAAACTCGGCAATGACGCGACGCCGGAAGGCTCACCCGCGCTCGACGAAGCCCGCCGCGAACTCGTCGCCCTCCAAAACGGCGACCCCGCCAACGTCGCCCTCTGGAAGAAATTCTCCGAGGTCAGCCTCGCCGCCTTCCAACAAATCTACGACCGCCTCGGCATCACCTTCGACTACAACCTCGGCGAGTCATTCTACAACGACAAGGTCGCCCGCGTTTACGCCGAACTCACCTCGACCGTTCCGCCCATCGCTGAAGATAGCGCCGGCGCCCTCGTGGTCTTCCACGACGAGCATCCGCGCTTTCCCGCCACACCGAGCGCCCGAATCCGTTTATGGTCCGCAAAGCCGACGGCGCCAGCGGCTACGCCTCCACCGACCTCGCCACCGCGCTCTACCGCACGGAGCACTTCAAGGCCGACGGCATCGTCGTCGTCACCGATTTCCGCCAAGGCGATCACTTCGAGCAGCTGTTTCTCACGGTGAGAAAATGGTTCGCCGCCAAAAGTTACCGACTCCCCGAGCTGCATCACGTTACCTTCGGCGCCGTCACCGGCGAAGACGGCAAGGCCCTCAAGACCCGCGACGGCGGCGTCATCAAACTCAAGGCCCTCCTCGACGAAGCCGAAGAGCGCGCCTACGCCATCGTCACCGCGAAAAACGCCGAGCGCCCCGAGGCCGACCGCTTCGGTGACGACGAGTGCCGCGCCATCGCCCGCACCGTCGGCATCGCCTCGGTCCAATACGCCGATCTCTCCCAAAACCGCAGCAGCAACTACGTGTTCTCGTGGGACAAGATGCTCGCGCTCGACGGCAACACCGCGCCCTACCTCCTCTACGCGGTCGCCCGCATCCATTCGATCTTCCGCAAAGCCGGCGTCACGCCCTCGCACCTCACGGCCGACGGCGCCGCTCCGCTCCACGATGAGTCCTTGGCCTCCGCTCTCGAAACGCCCGCCGAGATCAATCTCGCCCGCAAACTCGCCAAATTCCCCGACGCCCTCCGCCTCGCCGGCGACACACTCCGGCCACACTTCCTCTGTCTCTACCTCTACGAACTCGCTGGCGACTACAGCTCGTTCAACACCGCCGACAAAGTCCTCGTCGAAGATCCCGCCCTCCGCGCCCGTCGCCTCATGCTCTGCGCCCGCACGCTGCTCACCCTCGAAACCGGCCTCCACCTCCTCGGTCTACGCACGCTCACCCGGATGTGAGACCACCCGCCACCCGCGACAAAACGCTTGCAGCACGCTTCCGAACCTGTGTCATGCCGCCCCAGCATCCGGGTCGGTTGCACTCGCCGGCTGCCCACTAATTTAACGCGGAGTCTTATAATGGCGCCGCACGACCCCAACCCTCGACCCAAATAATTACACCTATGAAAATCCACAAAACACTCCTCGCCCTTGTAGTCGGTTCCGTCCTCGCCATCGGCATCTCGAATGCCGCTGACGCCAAGAAAGACGCCGCTGCTCCCGCCGCCAAAACGGCCGGTTGCTGCGCCAAAGCTGCGAAAGACAGCAAAGCCTGCGGTCATGCCTGCTGCGTCGCGGCGGCCAAAGACTCCAAGAACTGCGAGAAGTGCGGTGGCGCGGGCGCCATCGAGGCCAAGAAATAATCGGCCTCCCGCCTGAATTTGCGAGCCGCGCCCCGATCGGGAGCGCGGCTTTTTTGCGTCCGCGTCCTCACCGCATGCTTTTCTCGCGTCCCGTTTGCGCTTCGCCTCTTGCCATTCAGCATTTGGCTTTCGTCGCCTCGTCCACCTAGCCTCCGCGCCGTGTTCCCCCTCCCCTCCGCCCATTTCCGTCTGCCGTTCGCGGCTGCCCTCCTCCTCGCCTGCGGACTGCTCGCCCGCCTCGGCGCGATGGACCACTCGTCCGCGCGCCCATTCGACCCGCGCGTCTTCGCCGCCACGGAAGCACCCGGCGGCCTCCCGCCCGGGAGCATGGTGCCCAATTTCCGCCTCACCGATCACACCGGCACCACGCGCGAGCTCTACTACGAATCAACCACCAAGGCCGTCGTCCTCGTCTTCACCGGCACCGGCCACCCGCGCGCCCTGCAGACCGCCGCCGCTCTGCGCGCGCTCCGCACGCGTTTTCCCGCGAGCAGTGTCACGATCTGGCAGGTCGACTCCAACCTCGCCGCCGACCGCGCCGCCATCACCGCCGAACAGACGCTCTTCAACAACCCCGTCCCCGTCCTCATCGACGACGCGCAACTCGTCGCCACCGAGTTCGGCGTCACGCGCCAACTCGAAGTCCTCGTCATCGATTCCGCCGCCGCCACCCTCGCCTACCGCGGTCCGCTCGACAACGCCGACCCGGCCGGCCTCGCCGCGCCCACCCAAAATTTCGCCGCCGACGCCGTCGCCGCCGTCGTCGCCGGCACCGCACCCGCCGCCGGCACGCGTATCGAGCTCAGCCCCACAGCCCGCGCCCTCGATCTCCCGCCGGCCGCCGTGCCCGACTACGTCACCGAAGTCGCCCCCATCGTCCTCGCCCGCTGCGTCTCGTGTCATTCGACCGGTAACATCGCTCCTCACGTCTACGCAAAATTCTCCGACCTCGCCGGCAAAGCCGCCCAAATCCGCCAGTCCATGCTCGTGAAGCGCATGTCCCCCTGGCACGCCGATCCACGCTACGGCGTCTTCGCCAACTCCGCGGCGCTCACTCCCGCCGAATCCGCCACGCTCTACAATTGGGCGCGCGCCGGCGCCCCGCGCGGCCCGTCCACCGCCGATCCGCTCGCCGTCACGCCTCCGCCTCCCGGCGGCGACTGGCCGCTCGGCACGCCCGACCTCATTCTTTCACTGCCCAGAAAAGATCTGCCCGCCACCGGGTCGCTGACTTACGACTATCCCGAACTCACCATCCCGATCACCGAGGACAAATGGCTGCGTGCCGTCTATGTGAAGCCCGGTAACCGCCGCGTCGTGCACCATGCCCTCGTCCTCGAAGGCTCCCAACTTGAGCAAATTCTCGCGCTCGCCACCACCGGCCTGCCCGGCCTCAACGGCTTTTTCGCCGGTTACGTCCCCGGCCTGGAGCAAACGTTTTTCCCCGACGACTCCGGCAAGCTCATCCGCCGCGGCGCCAAGCTCACCGTGCAGATGCACTACACCACCACCGGCCAGCCCGAGACCGACGAGACTCAACTCGGCCTCTACTTCGCCTCCCGCGCCCCCGCTCGCGAACTCCTCACCAAATCCGCCAACACGATCAGCCTCAACATCCCCGCCGGCGCCCGCGAATACGAACGCGAAGCCACCTTCACGCCGTCCGCCTCCAAGGACGTCGTCCTTTACGAGCTGAATCCGCACATGCACTACCGCGGAAAACGTTTCCGCTACGACGCGCTCTACCCCGACGGCACGTCCGAGACGCTCCTCAATGTCCCCCAATACGATTTCAACTGGCAGTCCAACTACCGCCTCGTGCATCCCAAACGTCTGCCTGCCGGCACTACGATCCGTGTGCGCGGCGCCTTCGACAACTCGCCCCAAAACCCCTTCAACCCCAACCCGAACGCCACTGTCCGTTTCGGCGAACAGACCAACGACGAGATGTTCATCGGCTACCTCAACTACGCCGAACTTCCCGACCGCATAACCACCGCGAAACCGCCCGTCTTCGCCGCCACCACCGTCGCCCGCGCCCGCGTCGGCGAGTCCTTCCGACTCGCGCTCTCCGCCGCCAATACCCCCGTCACCTGGTCCGCCGTGTCACTCCCCGCAGGCCTCGCCCTCGATGCGCGCACCGGGGTCCTCTCCGGCATACCGAGCGCCACCGGCCGCCGCGCCGTTACCATCACCGCGGCCAACGCCGCCGGTTCCGCCGCCACCGTCGTCGACCTCATTGTCAGCCCCGCCACCTCCGCACCGGTTTTCACGCTTCATCCGCAGAGTGTGCGCACCACTCTAGGCGCGAATATCACGCTCACCGCCGCCGCGACCGGCTTCCCTAAGCCCACCTACACGTGGCTCTGCCGCGGCCAGGATTTTTGCAACACCACCGAGCCCGTCCTCGAACTCACCAACCTCACCGCCGCCTACGCCGGCGATTTCACCTGCGTCGCCACCAATTCCGCCGGTAGTGTCGCCAGCGCGCCCGCCACCGTCTCGTTCGACTTCTCCGGCCTCGTCAACCTCTCCGCCCGCGCGAACGTCGGCACCGGCGCCAACGTCGTCATCCCCGGTATCACGATTCGTGGGACGAAGCCCAAGACGCTCCTCATCCGCGCCGTCGGCCCGACCCTCGCCGCCTTCGGCCTCGGCGGCACCCTCGCGAATCCCACCGTCACCGTCTTCGACTCCGCCAACCAGCCCGTCCTCCTCAACGACGACTGGGGCAACGTCCCCGACATCGCCGCCCTCAAATCCGGTGGCGCCGCCCAAGGCGCCTTCGCCCTCACCGAGGGTTCCCGCGACGCCGCGCTCGTCACGACGCTTCCACCCGGCGGCTACACCATCCAAGTCTCTGGCGTCGGCACCGGCACCGCCGCCACTGGAGTTTCTCTTGTCGAGGTCTACGAACTCGACGCCACGCCCACCACGCTCGTGAACCTTTCCTGCCGCGCCCGCGTCGGCACCGGCGCCGATGTCCTCACCGCCGGCTTCGTCATCCGCGGCACCTCGCCCCGCCGCCTCCTCATCCGCGGCGTCGGCCCCACGCTCGGCAACCTCGGCGTCACCGGCACGCTCGCCGATCCCAAACTCGAAGTCATCCGCCAAGGCGACACCACCCCGCTCGTCACCAACGACAACTGGTCCACACCGGTCGCGCCGTCCACCGCCACCGCCGGCGAGCTCACCACCGCATTCGGCAGCGTTGGCGCCTTTGCCCTCACCGCCGGCAGCCGCGACGCCGCGCTCATCGTGACTCTCCCGCCCGGCACCTACACCGCCCAAGTCAGCGGCGTGAACAACACCGTCGGTATCGCCATCGTCGAGGTTTACGATCTGCCGTGATTCCCGCGGAGCGCGCGTATTTTCCATCCGCCGCCCCGCGGCACTTCCCGCCGCCGCGCTTGTCCCCCAACTTCCCGCACCTCCCGTGCGTCCACCTCGCCATGCGCCCGCGCTCCACTCCTTCTCTCTCCAGCTCGCTTTCGCGTCTCCGCCTTTTCGCCGCTTCCCTGCTTCTCCTCGTCTTCGCCGCCTGTGCCGCGCGCGCCGTCGACACCGTCACCGTCCCCGTCACCGCCAAAGAGCTCTCCCAAGGCTTCCGCGACCGCACTCTCCTCGCGAAGCCCCGCGCCAGCCACCGCGCCACCGCCGATGCTGCCGAGTCTCGCGAACGCGTCCGCGTCCGCGCCCGTTTCTCTCATCTCCACGATCTCCGCGTCATCGAGCTCGCCGACGATGATCCCGAGTCCGTCACCGCCGCCATCGCCCGCTTGGCAGCCACCGGCCGCTACGAATTCGTCGAGCCCGACCGCATCCGCCAACTCGCCGCCACGCCCAACGACACCTCGTTCGCCACCCAATGGCCGCTCAACAACACCGGCCAATTCGGCGGTATTCCCGGTGCGGATATCAAAGCCACCGCCGCGTGGGACATCATTCGCGAAGCCCCCGGCGTCGTCGTCGCCGTCGTCGATAGCGGCCTGAATCTCACGCACCAAGACCTCGCCCCTAACCTCTGGGTCAACCCGCTCCTCTCAACCGCCAACGACCGCCACGGCGCTAACTTCGTCGGCGGCCGCGGCAATCTCGTGAACGGCAACCCCACCGACGACTCCGGCCACGGCACCCACGTCGCCGGCATCATCGGCGCCGTCGGCAACAACGGCGTCGGCACCGCCGGCGTCGCTTGGAAGGTCCAGCTCATGGCCATCAAAGTTTTCCCAGCCACCGGCGGTGCCTCGGTCTCCGATATCGCCGCCGGCATCAACTACGCCATCTCCCGCGGCGCCCACATCATCAACGCCAGCTACGGCGACACCGGCGGCGTCGGCTTTTCACAGACCGAACTTTCCGCCGTCACGTCGGCGCGCGAGGCCGGCGTCATCTTCGTCGCCGCCGCCGGCAACGACGGCGCCAACATGGATGTCGCCCGCCACTACCCCGCGAGTTTCCCGCTCGATAACATCGTCACCGTCGGCTCCACGACCCGCAGCGAGACCGTCGCCACGTCGTCCAACTTCGGCACCGCCGTTGATCTCCTCGCCCCCGGCGACAGCATACTTTCCCTCGGCTACACCAACAACACCGGCACCGCCACACTCTCCGGCACCTCTATGGCCGCGCCTCACGTCTCCGGCGCGCTCGCGCTGTTGAAAGCCCGGTTCCCCGCCGATTCCTACCGCCAGCTCATCAACCGTCTCCTCCGCGGCACCGACGTCATTCCGCGCTACGCCGGCAAATCCCAAAACGGCTCCCGCCTCAATCTCCTCGGTGCCCTTTCCACCACCACCAACCGTCCATTCAACGACGACTTCGCCTCCCGCGCCCGTCTCGCCGGCAACAATTTCCTCGTCCGCTCCAACAACGCCGGCGCCACCGCCGAGTCCGGCGAACCCGCCTCCGCCGCCGGCGCCGCCACGACTTCGCTCTGGTGGGAATGGACGCCCGCCACCACCGCCGCCGTGCGTCTCACCACCACTGGCAGCGCCTACGACACCGTCCTCACGGTTTACACCGGCACGAGCCTCACCGGCCTCACGCCCGTCGCCGCCAACGACAACGACGGCTCCGCCGTCACCAGCCGTATCGACTTCACCGCCCAGGCCGGCGTCACGTATCAGCTTTCCGTCGACGGCAAGGTCGGCACCTCGGGTCTGACTCTCCTGAACCTCGGCACCGTCCCTGCCAACGACGCCTTCGCCGCCCCCGTGACGCTCGCCGGCCTCAGTGACGGCGTCACCGCCACCAATGCCAATTGCACCCGCGAACCCGGCGAGCCGCGCATCCTCACGTTCGCCGGCGGCACCTCGCTCTGGTATCGCTGGATCGCCCCGCGCTCCGGCCGCTTCCACTTCGCCGCCACCAGCGAAGACTTCGACCCGATCCTCGCCGTCTACACGGGCGCCGCACTCTCGTCGCTCACGCTCGTCACATCGAACGACAACTCCGGCCCCGCCAATTCCCAGACCGCCAGTCTCTGCACGATCGAAGCCGTCGCCGGCACCACCTACGCGATCGCCGTCGATTCCAAAACCGCCTCCGCCATCGGCACCTTCACGCTCACGCTCTCCGACGCCCTGTGGCAGGCCAACACCGGCAGCCTCTCCGTTGCCGGCAGCAACCTCACCGGGGCCCCCGCCGTCGGCCCCGACGGCAGCATCTACATTGGCAGCACCGACCGTTCCCTCTACGCGTTCTCCCCTGAGGGCACGCTCAAGTGGACGCACTCCACCGGCGGCTTGATCGACACCTGCTCGCCCGCCGTCGCCGACGATGGCACGATCTACGTCGGCTCCAACGACGGTCTCCTCTACGCCCTCCGCCCCGACGGCACCGTAAAATGGTCGCGCAACTTCAGCTCCTCCGGCGCCACCGTTTCCGCCGGCACCAGCCCGTCCATCGCCGCCGATGGCACCATCTACCTCAAAGTCTCCGACGGCTTTCTCTACGCCCTCAATCCCGCCGACGGCACCACGAAATGGCGCACCAACGTCAACGCCATCCAGACCTACGCCAGCGCCAGCATCGCCCCCGACGGCACGATCTACCAAGGCTCCGAAGACAAAAAACTCTACGCCCTCAATCCCACCGACGGCTCTGTGAAGTGGACCTACACGACCGACAACGACATCTACACCGCCCCCGCCCTCGACGCCGCCGGCAACCTCTACTTTGGCGTCGTCAACTCCGGCCGCCTCTACTCGCTCACCCCCGCCGGCACCCTCCGCTGGACCTACACCGGTGCCACGGTCGCCACCTCCTCGTCCCCCGCGCTCAGCGCCGATGGCGCCACCGTTTACTGCGCCGCCTACGATAAAAAACTCCACGCCGTCGCCACCGCCACCGGCGCCGCGCGCTGGACCTACCTCCTCGGCGACGAAGTCCGCGCGAGCTCACCCGCCGTCGATTCTAACGGCGTGATCTACATCGGTTGCTACGACTACAAACTCTACGCGATCAACCCCGACGGCTCGCTCAACCGCACGTGGTCCATGGGCAACTGGATCCGCTCCTGCCCCGCCATCTCCGGCAACACGCTCTACGTCGGCAGCAACGACCACAAACTTTACGCCATTTCCCTCGGCAACGCCGGCCCCGCCAACAGCCCTTGGCCCCAATTCCGCCACAACCCCCGCCGCCTCGGCCGCGCCGTCAACGAAACTCTCGCCATCACCGCCGCCCCGGTCTCCCAAACCGCCTTGGTTAATTCCACGGTCACGCTCACCGTCGCCGCCACGGGCCAGAGCCCCCTCGCGTATCAATGGTTCAAAGACGGCGTCGCCCTCGCCGGCGCCACCGCCGCCACCTACACCGTCGCGAATGTCTCCGCCGCCTCCGCCGGCCGCTACACCGTCACCGTCACCGGCCCGCAGGGCTCCGTCACGAGCTCACCCGCCGTCGTCACCGTCGAGCAGCCCATCTCCGGCCGCCTCGTAAATCTCTCCGTGCGCACCACCGCCGGCACCGGCCCGCAGACGCTTACCGTCGGCTTCGTCGTCGGCGCCGGTCCCGCGAAGCCCCTCCTCGTCCGCGGTATCGGCCCCGGCCTCACGCCGTTCGGCGTCGCCGGCGTGCTGGCCGATCCGCAGGTGCAGCTCTTCACACCGTCGACCGCCACGGCGCTCGCCACCAACGATAATTGGGGCGGCTCCTCCGCCCTCGCCACTTCGTTTGCCTCCGTCGGAGCCTTCGCGCTCACGCCCACCTCGCTCGACGCCGCCCTCCTGCGCAGTCTGCCGAGCGGCAGTTACTCCGTGCAAATCTCCGGGGCCACCGCCGCCACCGGCATCGCGCTCGCCGAGCTCTACGACACCGATCCCACGCCCACCGGCGCGCAAACGGTCGTCGCCGTCAGCCGCCTGCTCAACGTCTCTGCGCGCGCCCAGGTCGGCACCGCCAGCGGCATTCTCATCGCCGGTTTCACCCTGTC
>CALRZR010000169.1:0-17367 GCA_943372705.1 Opitutus sp. GAS368
TCATCAACAAAAAGGCCGTGGGCGGAACGCCCACGGCCGGAATTCTTGGCGACAAACGCCGAGATCAGAACGCGTGCTGCAAGGACACGTAGGCGAGCGGACCACTGAAATCCGCATAGCCACCGCGAGTGCCGTTTTCGCTGTCGAAGTAGCCCACTTTGGCACTGAGGAGCGTCTTCTCAGTTAGCTTGCGCTTCAGTCCGACACTGATCGTGGACTCCTTGGCGCTGGCGCCAAGGGGCATCGCCACGGCGGCATAGTCAGCGTCGAAATTATCGGCGCGATAATACGTCCCTTGGATCATGCCGGTCGTCAGCCTGTCGATGGAGAAACCGACAGTCGCATCGGCCGTGGCGTAGTTGTTGTCGGCGTTGCGGAAGTTGCGCTTCGCGACGCCGCTGATCCAAGGATACATCGTCCGCATGGTGTCGAACACCAGCGTGCCGTTCGCCTGGATGTAGAGCGACTTGGAAACATTCCACGTGATGCCTTCGGAGATGCTGTGCCGTCGTGCATCGTTGCCATCGACCGTGCCGTTAATGGCACCGACCGTGGTCAGGCCGCTATGGAAGACGGCCGACTTGCTCCGTTGCAGAATGTAGCGCGTGGTGACACTCACGGCTTGGGTCGGCCTCATTACGGCGGTCAGCTTCGTGCCGTAGATATCGTAATTCAGCGCGTAGTCGCGGCCAAGGACATCGTCGTAACCCGCGAAGTCATTCTCGTGATCCTTGGTGAACAGCTCGGCGCGGAGACTCAGGGCGGGGTTGACGGTCCACGACATACCGACGGTCGCATTGGTGTGCTTCTCGTCGATGTTCTTGCCGATCATGTCGAGCTCGGTGGCCTTGGTCTGGCCGTTCAATCCCTCATAGCGCACATGCTCGTTCTGCTTTGCGGTGCGATATTCCCAGCTCGCGTAGAGCGCGACGCTCTTGATGCCGGTGTAGCGCACGTCGACGGTGGGCGTCCAGGGCTTCTCGACGTTGTCCACGGCATGCAGGCCGTTGGCCGCGTAGTTGGTCACCGCGCCTGTCGCGAGGGTCACGCCCTGCGAGGTGTAGTTGGCTTGGTTCTTGCCGGAATCTTCCCAGCGTTCGCCGCGGAGCGCCGTTTCAATGGAGAGATCCGGCGACGGGCTGAACCGCGCGCCGAGATTGCCGGTGAGGGCGTTGTATTCCATATCGCCTTTCGTCACGACGTGATAGGGAGCACGCGCGGTGGCACCGGTGTTGACGAAACCGCCCGGGTAGTCGCGCACACCCAACGCCGAAGCGAGGGTCGCCGTGAGCAGTCGCGAACCCGAGATCTCCACATCGGCCGTGTGATAAAGGAGGCCACCAAATATCGTAACATTGTTGTTCATCACGGTCTCAAACGTCGCGGAAGCATGGTAGCCATCCTCTTCCTGCCGGTGCGTCATCGTCGTGCGGCGAGGGCTGCCGGCGCGGACGTTGTTCACCGTCGGCGTCGTGAAGACGGGAGCGGGAAACACCGCGAGTTCGCCGATGTTCTGCTGCATCTCGCGAATGTTCACGTTTTCGATCGAATTACCGCCGACGGAGAGCACCACCGAGGTGTTGGCCATCGTGTGGCGGAGGCCGATTTCCCAGGAGTCGTTCTTCTCGTCGAGATCGACGTAGGTCGGGAGCAGTTTCCGCGTGGCGGAGATCGGATTCACCGAGCCCGTGCCGGAGTAGATCGGGATGCCGGTCAGGTTGGTGTCACCGAGGATCGTGCTGTCCTTCCGACCGTCACGCGTGCTGTGCGTGTATTTGAACGTGATCACCGGCGCTTTCGGTAGAGCGATCGTGCCCTGCACCGACAACTGGCCGCGGTCCACATAGAGCGGACGGCTGAAGAGCGGCATCCACACATTGCCGATCGGGAAGAAACCGCCAGCACCGTCGTAAAACGTGCGGAAGGTCTTGTAGCCGACTTCGAAGGAGCCGACTTCCTCTTTCGCCAGTTTGAAGTTGAGCAGGTAATCCTCCTGACCGGCCAGAGCGCGACCGGTGACGGCCAACGTGGTTTTATCCTTCAGGTCGTAGTCGAAGCGCATGTCTTCGATGCCGGCCACACCCGTCTTGGCAGTCGCGGTTTTCGCCTGATAGGCGGCCTTGCTGCCATTGATGTCGGCGCCGCCGGCGGAGAACGTGATGTAGTTGGTTTCGAACGCAGGGAGCGCATCGGTTTCTGCGGCGCCGCCCGAGACAGACATTAGCGCCAGACCGGCCACGAAGCCGGTGGTGCGCAGAGCAAAGGTAAATGTTTTCATTTTGGGTGTCGGTTGTCGGGTTAGTAGCGCAGGGCGTGGCTGGTGTTGGAGCCGTGGACTCCCTCGTGGCAGCCCGCGACCCAGCAGGTGCCGTTGACCGGATTGCCGGCGTGGTCACGTCCGCTGGCGAAGAGTGTGCCCGGAGCCGAACCAGTGGCGTGGCACTGCAGACACAGATTCGAATCGGGCGCCTTCAGCATCTTCTGGTTAACCGAGCCGTGCGGATTGTGGCACGCGGTGCAGCCTTCCTTCATGGCGTTGTGTTTGAAAATAAACGGTCCCTTTTGCGCCGTATGGCACTCGCTGCAGGCCTCGGCTTGCGTGCGCAACGAGGCACCGGTGCCATTCGTGGCTTTGCCGCTATGCGGATTGTGGCAATCGCTGCAGCTCACGTTCCCGTTCGAAACCGCATGCGCGTAGGGCAGGCTGAACTCACCGCGTTTCTCAAGATGGCATTCGAAGCACGTCTCGGGCGACTTCTGCGGGTTGACGATCGTGTGCTTGGTGCCGCCGGCCTTCACGTGAAGACTGCCGGCGCCGTGACACGCTTCGCAGCCCGTGGAGCCCAACTTCGGATCGGCAAACGCGAGCTTCGCGTGGGAGGCACTGCCAAATTTTTCGACCTGTTCGGCGTGGCATTCTTTACAGGCTTTGTCGCCGACAATAGTCGCTCCCGGTATATGCGGGACGACGAGCATGGTGCGGTTTACGGCCACGCATCCGATAAGAAACAGCCCCCATACGGCGACTCCGCCGAAGATGAGCGTATTCTTGGTTAAACGCAGTTTGAGTTTCATAGAGCGGTCAGTTTGAGGTTTTTGCTTTTCGCGAGGGGCACACGGTCCCCGATGGGTCGCCGACGACTATGCGCGTTTTTTGCAGAACAGGCTGCGCAGCCATTGGCCACGTCGGCGCAAATTTTGGCAAAGTGTGCATATTCTATCGCAGCTTCACTGTATCCATTTTTTGAGATACGCAGATCGCCGGGACGCTTTGCCGCCGTCGTGGAGCCGTCGAAATACTTCGATCGACTGGAGGTCGCCGCATCTGCCCGCACCAGGCAAAAAAATGCCGCCCTGCTCGGGAGCAGGGCGGCAAGCGCTTCAGTAACGCGTCAGATCATTACAACCCGTGTTCGAAGGCCAAGTAGGCCAGGGGGCCGTGGAAGTCCGAGCGACCGCCGCTCGTGTCGTTCTTGCTCTCGAAGTAGCCGACTTTGCCGTGGACGAGCCACGAACCGGAGAGCTTGTGCTTCACGCCGACGGTGATCGTCGTCTCTTCCACTGCGACGCCGTAGGGCATGGTAAGAGGCGCGAGGATCGCATTGCCGTTCTTGGCTCGGTAAAGGTTAGCCTGGATCTGCATGTCGGTGTCTTTGTCGACCGCGAAGCCCGTGAGCGCACCGAACGTGGCGTAGTTGTTGTCCGAATTCTGGAGCACACCGTTCGTGTCAAATGCGCGATTCGTGGCCGTGGCGGGGGTGACACCGGCGCGAGGATAGATCGTGCTGATCACGTGGTAGGTGAGATTGGCGTTCAACTGCACGTAGACGTTCTTGTTGGGCGTCCAGTCGATCGACTCGCCGATCATGTAATTCTTGGAGTCGAGCGAATCGTAGGCCGGGAACGTGGGCAGGAAACCGGTGACGGCCATCGTGCCTTTTTGGGAGACCAAGCGCGTCGTGAAACCGAACTCCGGAGTCACTTTGGCGAGGGCCGAGAGCTTGTAGCCGGTGTATTCGGAATCGAGCAGGTAGTAGTCGCCGACCGTGGTGCCGACCGTGGCAAAGCCGATGGCATTGTTTTTGTGGCCCTTGTGGAACAACTCGCCGCGCAGGGTCAGGAAGGCCGATTGGCGCCAGCTGGCACCGACGGTGTAGTTGTTATGATCTTCGGAAACGTTGTTACTGGCCAGCGTGCCATTGGCGGCGGTGAGGTAGTTGTAGGCCGAAGAATTGCGCTCCACGCCGCTGAGATCGCGCTGGCTGCCGGTGGCATAGAGCGCGAGGTCCTTGATGCCGGTGTAGCGGATTTCCGCCACGGGCGTGCGGACGTTTTGGTGAATCTTGGCCCAGCCAGAGCGTGGCGTGCTGGCGAGAGTAACGGCTGGAGTTCCGGATGCCGCTACCACCGTGAAGCTGCTCGCACCGCGGATGAACTCGCTCTGCGCACGGAGCGCCAGTTTCAGGGTGAGGGCCTTCGTGGGTTTGTAGTCGAGGCCGATACTGCCGACGTAGTCCTTGACGCGCGTGCCGCCAGCGAGATCGAGATAGTTGTTGGTGGTCACGGACACGGGGCCGGTCGCAGTCGGCGTAGTGGTCGTAAGCGGACGTCCGCCGCCGATCGACGTGTGCACCAACTCGTAGTTTCCAGCGAGACGCAGCGTCAGCTTGTCGGTGAGGGGCGTGTCCGCGGTGACAAATACCCCGGTCGTCTGGGTTTTCATCGCGTCGTTTTCGGCGATGCGGACCTGATTATTCCAGTTGGTGGGTGCAACGACGGCCTTGGCGGCCGATTGGGCCGCGGTAGGGAGACTGGCGATCGACCACGGAATCACTTCACCGGGGAAGCGGGTCACGTAGCGCGTATCGTTGTTGTTGTTGCGATCACCGAGGAGCGTGAGCTTCAGCGCGGTTTTACCAACCGTGTGCTTGGCCGAAACTTCGAGCAGTTCGTGCCGTTCGTTGAGCTCTAGATAGCTCGGAACGAATTTGCGCACGGGGCTGACGGGATTCGGCGCCAGATTGAAAGCCAATCCGGTCTGAGAGGTGTCGCCCCAGATGGTGGAATCCTTGCGGCCCGAGCGGAGTTCGTTGGTGTAGCGAACCTCAAACTCCGGCATATCCTTGAGAGCCAGCTTCAGTTCGACCCAGGCCTTGCTGCGGTCGACGTGCAAATCTTGGTTGGCGAGTGGCATCCACTGGTTGTTCAGCGGGAAAAAGCCACCGACGCCGTCGTAGAAGGTGCGGAAGCGTTTGAAGCCGAAATCCACGGAACCGACGTCGGTCTTGGTCAGATTGTAACGACCGAGGTAATCTTCGGCGCCCGTGAGAGCGCGGCCGTCGATGGTGGCGGTGGTGGTCTTGGAAAGTTCCTTCACGATGTGAAGGTCCTCGATGCCGGCGCCACCGTTGGCGGGCTGCTTGGCGCGGGTTTGGAAGGCGGAAGTGCTGCCACCGATGGAGGCGGCCTGTCCGGTGACTTTGATGTAGCTCTCGAAGAGCGGCATCGCATCGGTGTCTTTCTGGGCTCCGTTGGCGGCGAAGCCGGTGCAGAGCAGGAGCGAACCAATCGCGAGACGGGTAGTGCGGTTCATTTGGAAGAATTTCGCGTTCATGGCGTGCGATGGAGAGGGGTTAGTTGCGGAAGTGGTAGCTGGCGTTGGAGCCGTGCGGCGCTTCGTGGCAGCCGGCGACCCAGCAGGTGCCTTGCATCAAACGGGAGTTGTGATTCTCCGAGGTGTGGCGAATCGCGTTGGCGTTGATCTGCCCGGAAGATCCGACGTCGGGCGCCTGCAGATGGCACCGGAGACAAAGGTTGGCGTCGCGGGCGACCAGCATCTTGGCGTTGATGGAACCGTGCGGGTTGTGACAGGCGACACAGCCTTCCTTCATCGCGCCGTGTTCGTAGACAAACGGCCCCTTCTGCTGCGTATGGCACTTGGTGCACGCGGCGTTCATTCCTTCTAGGTCGACCCCGGTTCCGGCGATCGCGTTACCCTTGTGCATTTCGTGACAGTCGCCGCAGCTCATCCGGCCGTTCATCACCTGGTGGCTGTTCGGCAGGGAGAATTGCGCGCGTTTGTCCAAGTGGCATTGGAAACAGGTCTCGGGCGATTTCTGCGGGTTGATGATCGTGCCCTTGCTGCCGCCGGCCGCCGCGTGGATACTACCGGGACCGTGACACGCCTCGCAACCGGTGTCGCCCACTTTGGCATCGGCGATGGCCAACCGCGCATGGCTCGCGGTGTCAAAATGGGCGGTTTGGTCTTCGTGGCACTGGACACACTCTTTCGAGCCGACGAAGGTCGCACCCGCGATTTGCGGTGGAGCCAACATAGTTCGATTTACACTCACGCATCCGATCAGAATCAGGCCCCACACGGCGGTGCCTGCGAATATAAGGGAAGTTTTGGTCCAACGTGGGCGAGTAATCATGGCTAAAACGAGTTGAGGTTGGCAGTAGGGTTTCAGGAAACGGTCGCTGATAAGTCGAAGGTGACTATGCGGCTAATTCGGCACGCTGACTGCGCATTCCTTGCGAAGTGATCCGCACCCTTTGGGAAGTCTGCGCGCATTTTGCCAATCGGTGGATGCAACGGTGCGAGAACAGAATATGCGACGCTTCCGCCAAGCCTTGCGGAGTGAGCACAAAAAGCCTCGGAACGCCTGCCGCCAAGAACTGGGGCACGTTGGCCAGCCGATGCGGAGTGCCCGGAATCGGAGGGGTCTACAATACCGCCGGAAAATAAATCCGATGAAAACGACGACGTGCAACGTGCGCCGAAGCGGCGCCGAGGCGGCCTCCCTGCGGTGGGCGTGGTCACTTCTGGTTTTGATCTCGAACTGCCTCGCGGCCGAGGCCCCCAAGCCGGCGGAAGCCAAGCCGGCACCGAACTCCAGCGCCTCCTGCCTCGAGTGCCACAGCGACGACACGCTCACCATGAAGAAGGGCGGTCAGAAGCTGCTGCTGTTTGTCGACGAAAAGATCGTCGCGAAATCCGCCCACCGTTCGCTCGAGTGCATCGACTGCCACGAAAAATTCGACGGCGACAGCAGTCCGCATCTGAAGCCCATGGTTTCGGTCGACTGTATTTCGTGTCACGAAGACACCGCGAAGAAACACGCTTTTCATCCCCGCATCGGCCTCAAGCCGATGCCCGAAGGGGAAGACACCGGCTGCGTCCGCTGTCACGGAAAACACGATACTGCGCCGATCAAGAGCGCCGCGTTCGCATTCAAAGCCACCCAGGTCGCGTCCTGCGGCAAGTGCCATGAAAAGGCCCGCGACCACTTCACCGCCTCTGCGCACGGCAAGGCGCTCGCCGCGAAGGAGGCCAACTCGCCGGATTGCCTGACCTGCCACCGCCAGCCCGTCGTCGCGATCGCACCGGCCAAGATCTCGCTAGTCCAAAAACTCGCTCAGACCAAACAGTGCGAGTCGTGCCATGTCGGCAAAGACAACGTCGCGGGTCAGGCGCTCCGCGGGACCATGTTCGTGAGTTCGTTCGACCGCAGCGTCCATGGCGCCGCGTTGCTCGGCGGAAAAGTCGAGGCCGCCAACTGCGTGGATTGCCACGGTGCGCACGAAATGAACCGCGCGATGGTGGCGAGCGCGCAGATGAACAAGCTGCACGTCGCCGATTCCTGCGCAAAATGCCACGAGGAGATTGCCACGGAATTTGCAGGAAGCGCCCACGCCGCCGCCCTGCGCAAAGGCAACGTCGACTCCGCCACGTGCACCGATTGCCACGGCGAGCACGACATCCGGAAACGGACCGACCCGACCTCGCCGATCAGCGCAAAAAACGTCGCCCAGCAAGTCTGCGGCAACTGCCACGCCTCTTTGAAACTCACCCAAAAATACGGTCTGCCCTCGCAGTCGTTCCAGACCTTCTCCGACAGTTACCACGGGCTCGCCGTGCGCGGCGGCGCCGTCGAGGTGGTCAACTGCGCGAGTTGCCACAGCTCGCACGGGATCAAGTCACAGAAGGATCCGACATCGACCATCCACGCTTCGAATCTGGTCAAAACCTGCGGACAATGCCACGAGGGTGCCACCGCCCGTTTCGCCATCGGCAAAGTTCACGTGAGCCCGGAAACCGCCGACGGCAAGGACGGCAGCAGTCCGATCCTCTACCTCGTTTCCAGCATCTACGTGGCGCTTATCGTGGTCGTGATCGGCGGCATGTTCATCCACAACGCCCTCGATTTTCTGAAGAAAATCCGCCGCAAACTCGCGATTCAAAAGGGCCTGATCGAGCCGGAGCACGTGGCGCACCGCCTCTATTTGCGCATGACCGCCCACGAGCGGGCGCAGCACGGGGTGCTCGTCGTGAGTTTCGTGCTGCTGGTCGTCACCGGTTTTATGCTGCGGTATCCGGAGGCGTGGTGGGTCGTCGGTATCCGCAATGTGAGTGCACGGGTATTCGAATGGCGCGGCTGGGCCCATCGCGTGGCCGGCGTGGTGATCGTCGTGGCCGGCTGCTGGCACCTGTGGTATCTCGCGTTCACCGCGGCCGGGCGCCGCCTCTTCGCCGACCTGCTGCCGCGTTGGCGCGATGTCACCGATCCGTGGTTCGTCCTGAAATACAATCTCGGGCTCGCTTCGACCAAGCCGGCCTTCCCGCGCTTCAGCTACATCGAAAAGGCCGAGTATTGGGCGATGATGTGGGGCACTTTTTTGATGGGCGTCACCGGCGCCGTCCTGTGGTTCGACAACACGTCGATCGGGCTCTTCTCCAAACTCGGCTTCGATATTTCGCGCACGATTCACTTCTACGAAGCCATCCTCGCGACGCTCGCGATTCTCGTCTGGCACTTCTACTTCGTGATCTTCAATCCGGATGTCTACCCGATGAACCTCGCCTGGCTCACCGGCCACATGTCCGAGCAGGAACTCTTGGAGGAACACCCGCTGCAACTCGCTGAGCTCAAGGCCGCGGAAGACGCGAAAACAGGCGCGCCTTTCCCCATTCCAGCTCCGCCTCCCCCGGGATCGCTCCCGCCGTCATCAACCACGGGGGACGGCAGTTCCCTCAACCGTCCGCATCAACCCTGAAATACCACCATGCGCATCCTCGCCATCGAACGGGAACTCCCCCGCCCCATGCATCGCAATCTCCGCGACTTGCTGCGCGCCGAAGCCGCCGCCGTCTGGGATCTTCAAAAGCGCGGGATCATCCGCGATATCTGGTTCACCCGGAACGACCGCCGCGCCGTCGTCATGCTGGAGTGCGCGAACTCCGCCGAAGCCCGGGCGCACCTCGCGGAGTTGCCCCTGATGCGGGCGGAGTTGATCGATTTTATGTTCCTCGAACTGGCCGCCTACGACGGCCTCGAGCGGCTCTTCGCAAACCAGCTCACTTCCGCCGACCTTCCCTCGGAACAACCGCCGGAATACTGACCCGACTTTGCTCCACAACAGGTCCAAAGACCGGTCTTTGCCGGGCACAGCCGCCGCTCGCACCGCCGCGTGATCGTCACGCATGCGTGACAAGTGATCGGCGTCTTTCGCACACAGCCTGATGGAGCGCTGCGCGGCGACACCGGCTCCCTCACCGGGTTCACCGCTGCCGGTGAACTCCGGTTTTCTCAGGTGCAGCAGGCTCAGTGCCCGAGGCGAGAGGCCATCGCGTAAACGATCAGCACGAGGAGCACGAGGCCGGTGCCGAAGAAGATAAAGCCCATGGTCTTCGCGATATTCTTCCGGCCTTCCCAATCGTCAGCTTTGACGCGGTAAATCTCCAGTCGCCCGGCTGCCAGCAGGCGATCATACCAGCGCTTCCGTTCATGGAGCATCTCGGTCTTCGAGATGCGTCCCGAGAAGATCACGGTGTCCATCGGGAATTTTTCGATGCGGAAGTGCGTATTGAAGAAGTGGAATGAGAAGATGAAGCCGGCGGCCAACAGCGCTTCGTCCGAGTGCACGACCATGGCGATATTAATCACCCAGCCGGGCATGAAGAGCGTGAAGAACTTCGGGAACCACAGAATCAGCCCAGAGAAGCCGATGATCGCGATGCCCCAGAATACCGCGAAGTAGTCGAAACGCTCCCAATACGTCCAGCGGTCGAACTGCGGACGCGGGCCTTTGCCGAAGAACCATTTCTGGTGGGCGACGAAATCGCGCCAGTCTTGGAACGATGGCACCATTGAGTCGGGTCCGAACACCGTGGACCATACGCGGGAGAGTTGGAACTTGCCCGTCGCCGGGTCGCGCAGCGTGTGGCGCTTGCTCCAGAATTCCGGAATCAAACTGCCGACGTGCAGGATGAAGTAGCCGAACGTCACTACCGCCGCATAATGGTGCAACGTGCGCGCCACCTCGGCGCTGCCGATGAACTTGAACATCACTTTGGCCCAGTCGGTGTAGTAGAACTTCAGCGGCATCCCCGTGATCACGAGCGCGAGGAAACTCGTCACCATCATCAGGTGGAGCATGCGCTCAAACGGCGTGAACCGCGTGAACGTATCGTCATCGGCGTGCGTGGCGACTTTCGCTTCTCGGAACGACTTCGAGTCGTGCAGGTAGAGGTAGATCGAGCGGAACAACCAAAACGCGGTGTGCAAACCAAAGAAGGTAAACACCCCGACCAGCAGCGTGGTCATGAACAGGAAAACTTTGTTGAGAACCGGGTAGTTGACCTTGTCGAGCGGGTTGGCGTGCGGCGCGTATTCCGTGAAGCTCGCGTTCACTCCCGGGTGACACTGCGCGCAGGTTCCGACGATCTTATCCTTGTGCAACCGGGAGCGTTTGTCGCTGACCGGGAAGACGTCATGGTGACCGTGGCAATCGTAGCAGGCGGCGACATCCGAGGCCACGTTGGGCTGGCCGAGCGCCATTGCTTTGCCGTGATAGGTTTCACGGTAGTGTTCGAGACGGTCTTCGTGGCACTTGCCGCAGCTCTGGTCGCTCGCGCCCTTGAAGTGCGCGGTCGCCGGCTTCTCGATGTCGTGGGCACTGTGACAATCGATACAAACAGGGCCCTTCTTGTCGCCCTTCTTGAGCAACTGCCCGTGCACGCTCTCGTTGTAGACTTCTTCGATGCCCACGTGACAGGCGCCGCAGGATTTGGCGATGTTTGCGTGGTTCGAGCGGGAATCTTTGTCGATGCTGCGCTTGATGTCGTGGACGCCGTGACAGTCGTTGCACGAGGGCGCGACGATCAGCCCCATCTTCACCAGCGCCTTACCATGGATGCTGTCGAGATAGTGGCCGGCCGCCTCGGTTTTGCCCATGCGGTATTCCTTGGTCAGCTTCGCGTTGTCGTGGCACGTGCTGCAGGTCTTCGCGAGGTTCAGCTTGAACACCGGCGAATCGCCTTGTTTCACCGGCACCATCTCGTGAGTGCCGTGGCAGCTCGCGCAGGAGGCGGCGTCGGACGCCCCCATCTTGTGGCTCATGCCGTGAATGCTGGTCGCGTATTGGGCCGCCTCTTTCTCGTGGCAGGAAACGCACTGCGAGGGTGGCACTTTCGACCCGTGCTCGGCCTCTTTGATGCCGCTGTGGCAATCGACGCAATTGAGCTTCCCGTGGACCGACTTCTTGAACGGCTCCGGCCGCACGCCGACCCACTCCTTGGGCAGTCCCTTCTTGCGCGATTTAAACTCCGCCTCATGGCAGTCCATGCACTCGCTGTTCGGGACAGCGGGCTTGGCCGAGATGCCATCGGCGGGTTTTTTGACTGCCTCCGCCGATCGGCCGGCGAGCAGGGATAGACCGAGCCATAGGGCCGCCGGCGCGACCCAACGAATTCCAATACGCACCGCTTTCATGCGGTCACTATGCCGCATTCTTTGCGCTGCGGCTACGCAACCGTTGGCGGTTGATGCGTGAAGTTTGCTCGCTGCGCGGAACAAAAACCGCGCAGGCGAGCGAGTGCGTTACTTCTGGATACCGCCGTTGTGGCAGTCGCTGCACGATAGGTCGGCATCGGGTTCGCCGTCCGGGTGCTTAAACACAAGTCCCTTGGAGGAGAGCGTCTCCAAATCGGCTCCTTTGCCCTGCGCGATAATCACGTGGCACGAGTTACAATCGCTGGAGCGGACTTTCTGCCCCGTGGCGGTTTTGTGCTTGTCGTCGTGGCAACGGAAGCAGCCGGGCCAGTCTTTGTGCCCGATGTTGTTCGGGTAAACCCGCCAGTCCGCTTTGCGGTCGGGGAAGATTGAGACCGCGAAAATCTTCTGCACCTCGGCGATTGCGGCGGGGACTTCGGCCGCCAGTGCAGGATCGGTGTATTTCGATTTGATGAAATCAGCAATTTTCTGGGATGCCACGGCGTCCGAGGTAATCTCCTTTTGCACCATCGCCTGAACCGCGACGCGCTTGATATTCGGCAGTTTCAGGCTGAGCGCGCCGCTCGCGAGCGAACGCTCGACGGCTTCATTGGCGGTCGGAAACACGTGGGACGGCCGGTTGTGGCAGTCGATGCAATCCATCACGCGGATACGGTCGGCGGGTGGCTCCCCTTTGAACGAGTCGATGCGAAACACTTTCGACGTGCCCTCCTTGAGGTTCGTCACCCGCATCCAGGGAATATCCTGCCGCTTGTCGTCGATCGCGTAGTATTCGACCTTCTCGGTCGTGTTCACGTGCCAGTGAATGCCGCCGAGTGGAGCCCCCGGAGAGCTCTTGTTCACATGGAGCAGCATGCGGGCCGTGTAGGACGTGTTTTTCTTGTCCGAGAGGAAGTGCTCGTAGTCGACTTGGATATTGCCCGCGAATTTCTCCGGCCAATGGCATTTTTCGCAGGTATCCTGGGCCGGCCGCAGGTTCTTCACCGGCGTGTCGATCGGCCGGTTGTAGTTGTCCAACATGTAGGCGATCAACTGGTGGGTGCCATTGATCTTTGCCCGGATGAAATGCTCCGCACCGGATCCGACGTGACACTCGACACACGCGACCCGCGCGTGGGCACCGCGCTGGTAGGTGACGAACTCGGGGTTCATCGCATTGTGGCAGACTTGGCCGCAAAACTGGGTCGATTCGGAATAGTGAAACGTCTGGAAACTGCCGAACGCGCTGAGCCCGATAAAGAGCGCCGCGCAGGCACCGAACGCCACCAGCCGTTGACGCTGTTTGCGGTTGGAAAAATCCAAGCGCCATTTGTCCGGCATCGTGTGCGCATGTTTGATCGCCCAACGCCGTTGCGCCCAAGCTCCGAAAAACACCATCGACAAACCCGCAATCAAAAAGCCGGGTGCCACGATATAGGTGAAGATGCCGAGATACGGATTCTTGTCTCCGCGCACCAAGTCCATCCACGCCAGGAAGAAAAACGAAAACAGGCCGCCAAGCGCGACCACGCCTCCGATGGCACTGATCCAATTATTGAAATGTGACCGCGGTTTGGTGTCGGGACCGGCGGCAGGCGGGATGGATTCGGACATAGATCGAGGGTATTAGAAAGTTTCAGACACGTGAAACGCCGACGCAGGAGGCGAAGCCACTCACGTCGGCGTCACAATTGAAGGGCAGAACCGGGTTTAGGCTTTGAACTTACGGATATAGGCAACGAGGGCCTTGATCTCGTCAGCCGAGAGTTCGTCTTTGTAGGCCTTCATTCTCTCTTTGCCGGCTTTGTCGAAGACGCCGTCGGAGGTCGCCTTGATCATATCGGCATCCTTCATTTCGGCCTGCACCTTGGCATCGGTGTAGTCTTTCGCTTGGAGTTTCTTGCCGGCTTTGGTCTGGCCCTTGCCATCGGCCCCGTGGCATTTGGCGCAGTGGTTTTCCCAATTCTCACCGACTGGAGCCGCGAAGCTGACAGCAGCCGCGCCGGCGATGACTAACGAGGAGAGCAGGAGTGCAGTTGATTTTTTCATGGGGAGGAATTTCGGGTCAAATATGGCAGTTTCGCGCGACGCTGGCTGTGCATCCCTTGCTCAGTAGAGTGCAATCCTTGCTGTTCACGACCAATCACGTCCATGACCCCTACTTTCACAAGGACTGACCATTCATACGCAAGGAATGCGGAGTAACGAAGTCTCGACATCTGCGAAACTGACCGACCGCTTACCTTACTGCCTTATGACAATCGCTTATTTTCCACTATTTTCCCGCAGCGCGACGGTCGGTTCGGCCTTGGCCGCGGTGCTGCTCGCGAGCGGTTGTTCGAAAACCGAGGTGACCTCCTATCGCGTCGCCAAAGAAAAAGACGCCGAACTCCCGCCCTCGATGACCGCCCCGGCGAATACGGCTCCCACGCCACCGGAAAAACTCACGTCGTCACCCACCGCGGCTGCGACCGGCGCCGACATGGCCGCCACACCGGTCCCGACCGCCAATGGCCCCGGGCTCACGTGGACGGCCCCCTCCGCCTGGCAGGCCAAACCCCTCGGCGCGATGCGCAAAGGCAGCTTCAACCTCGTCGGTGAGGGCGGCGCGACCGCCGATCTCTCGATTACGGCCTTCCCCGGCGCCGTCGGCGGCGATCTGGCCAACATCAACCGCTGGCGCGGTCAGGTGGCCTTGCCCCCGATCACCGAGGCCGAGCTGCCGAAGGCCACCCAACGTTTCACCGCCAACGGCCTCGAATTCTCCGTCGTCGATCTCGCGAGCGCCGATCCCGCCAATCCCCAGCGCATCCTCGGCGGCATGACACCCTACCAAGGCGCGATGTGGTTTTTTAAACTCACCGGACCCGACGCCCTCGTCGCGGGCGCCAAACCCGCATTTCTCGATTTCCTCAAGACCGTCAAAGCCGCCACGCCATGAAGACCATTCTCCGCGACCTCCGCGATTTTCTCGTCTCGCTCCAGCTCACCGTTGCCCTGCTCGTTTTCGGCATGCTGCTGGTCTTTGCGGCCACGCTCGACCAGACGAACCTCGGCATCTGGGGTATCCAGCAAAAGTGGTTTCGCACCTTCATCGTGTGGCAGGACGTGCGTGGCGTGAATCTGCCGATCTTTCCCGGCGGGTATTTCATCGGCGGACTCCTGCTCATCAACCTCCTCGCCGCCCACGTCGAGCGCTTCAAGTTCACTTGGCGCAAAGCCGGCATCTTCCTCACCCACGTCGGCCTCATTCTCCTCTTGGTCGGCGAATTATTAAGCGGTCTGTGGCAGGAAGATTTCCATCTGCGCCTGAACGAAGGTGAGACCCGCAACTACGCCGAGGCCTTCCGCGACAACGAGCTCGTGATCACCGACGTGACCGACGCAAAGTTCGACGACGTCGTCGCCATTCCCGAGATCCTCCTCGCTCGCCACACGCCGGTGCAGCACCCGCGACTCCCCTTCCGCGTCGTCGCCAAAGCGCACTACCCCAATTCGTTTCTCCAGATGCAGAAAGCCGGTGGCTCGCCGAGCCTTGCCACCACCGGCCTCGGCCGCGAAGTCGTCGCCGTCCCACAGCCCATCACCTACAAGACCGACGAGAGCAACATGCCGTCCGCCTACGTCGAGCTCATCGCGCCCGACGCCTCGCCCGGCATCTTCCTCGTCTCCACCGGACTCGTCGCACCCCAGCGCTTCGACTACGGCGGTCGCACCTGGAAAATCGCCCTGCGCGCCAAGCGCATTTACCAGCCCTACTCGCTCACCCTCGTGAAATTCAGCCACGACCGCTACGCCGGCACCGAAATTCCCAAGAATTTTTCCAGTCGCATCAAACTCACCACGCCCGACGGCCGCGACGACCGCGAGGTTCTCGTCTACATGAACAACCCGCTGCGCTACGCCGGCCTCACGTTTTACCAATCCGGTTTCGCCAACAACGACCGCACCAGCATCCTCCAAGTCGTGCGCAACCCGTCTTGGCTCCTCCCCTACGTTGCCTGCGCGCTCATGACCGTCGGCCTCTGCGCCCAATTCTGCATCCACCTGGTCGCCTTCGTCCAGAAACGCCGCGCCAAACTCGCCGTCCCCGCCGTCGCATGAAAAAGTCGCTTTTCCCCGCCATCGCCACGCTCATCGCGCTGGTCGCCGTCGCCGTGACGATCCGTTCGTCCCTCAATACCGGTGACTACGACGTCGTCGCCTTCAGCAAGCTGCCCACGCTCGTCAACGGCCGCCTCAAGCCGCTCGACACCGTCGCACGCACGACCCTGCTCCTCACGCAGGGCCGCCAGCGCGTCACCACGCCCGACGGCAAGTCGCTCACGCCGGGCGAGTGGCTCCTCGACGTGCTCTACCGCCCCAAGGTCGCCGACACCTACCAGACCTTCGAAATCGTCCACCCCGAGGTGCTCGCGCTCTTCAACCTCGCGACGACCGACGGCGCGGGCGGCAAACGTTTCTCCGCCAACCAACTGTCCGGCCGCCTCAACGAACTCGAGCGCCAGTCCAAGCTCGCCGACGGCACCGAGGCCCCCATCCGCACGCCGTTTCAGCGTGGTGTCGTGCAGCTCCGCGACAGTGTGATGCTCTACCAACGTCTCCAAAACAGCCTCAACGACACGACGAGCCCCGACTTCCTCGACCGTCTCACCCGCTTCGAGAAAGCGCTCCCCGCCGGTCTCGCCGCCACCGCCCCACGCGGCGGTGCCAATCCCCACGGCTCCGAAGACGCCAAGCTTCTCCTCGAGATGAGTTCCGTGTTCAGCACGCTCGATTCCTTCGCCTACCTGCGGACGATTCCCTCGGACAAACCCGACGATCCCACCGGGTGGAAAACCGCCGGCGGCGCCTGGGCCGCCAGCCTCGGCAACGGCCGCATCGCACCCGCTGCGCTCACCTACGCCGAAATCGGCCGCGCCTGGCAGCTGCACAATCCCGGGGCGTTTAACAAGGCCGTGCGCTCCTTCCGCCAGTCGCTCGACACCGCGATGCCGGACGTAATGCGCAAGTGCGACGTCGAAGCCCGCTTCAACTCATCCCAACCGTTTTACACGAGCGCCACGCTCTACGTCGTGGCGTTTCTGATCGCCGTGGTTTCCTGGCTCCGTTGGCCCAACGAACTCGGCAAGACCGCCTTCGCCTTCATCGTCATCGCGTTCGCCCTCTCGACGATCGGCATCGGCGCCCGCATGTGGCTCGAAGCGCGCCCGCCCGTGACGAACCTCTACTCCTCCGCCCTCTTCGTCGGCTGGGGCGCCGTCGCGCTCTGCCTGGTGCTGGAATTTTTCTTCCGCAACGCCATCGGCAGCGTCGCCGCCGGCCTCGTCGGCTTCGCCACCCTGCTCATCGCGCATCACCTTTCGCTGGGCGGCGACACGATGGAAATGATGCGCGCCGTCCTCGACTCCAACTTCTGGCTGGCGACGCACGTCGTCACCGTGACGATCGGCTACTCCGCGACGTTCCTCGCCGGTTTCCTCGCCATCATCTACGTCATGCGCGGCGTGTTTACCCGCTCGCTCGACACCGCGACCGCCGATGCCCTCACCCGCATGGTCTACGGCATCGTGTGCTTCGCCACGCTCTTCAG
>CALRZR010000170.1:0-17021 GCA_943372705.1 Opitutus sp. GAS368
CCCGTCGCGGCCGGAGAACGCATCGCCTTTGTGTGGGTGCACACCTCGCGAGCGGAATCAGCCAAGGATCCATTTCTCCAACGCGTTTTTCTCGGGGCAAAGGCGCGGGCCGAGGCCTTGGGCTATGGGTTGGAGCAGTTCTGGACGGCCGAGCGTGGCATGACCGACCGGCGTTTGTCGCAGGTGATAAAGTCGAGGGGGATTGTCGGCCTCCTCCTTTCACCGGTGATCCACGAGACGGATGTGACTCTCGACCTGGAATGGAGCTGTTTCGCCCCCGCGGTGATCGGCAGTGCGCGCTGGAGTCCCGAGCTCCATCACGCCGGACACCATCACTATCTCGCGATGCGCATGGCGCTCGAGAAACTCGCCGCCGCCGGGTGCCGGAGGCCGATGGCAATCTTGGAGGCTGACGTCAACGAGCGGGCGCGACGGGCGTGGGAGGCGGCCTTCGCGGTGTTTCACCCGAACCGCGCGGACGCGGCGGCGTTGCTGTGGATTGGCCTGCCGGGCGACCGCGCCGCCGTGGCGCGCCAGATCAAATCGTGCCGTCCCGATGCGGTCGTGGTAAGCGCACACGCGATCGTCAAAAAACTGCGGGCGATGAACGTCGATTTGTCCGCGCAGGTGCCGACGATCAATCTGCACTGGCTGCCGACCTCGCCGGAAATGGGCGGAGTTGACCAGGCTTACGACATGGTGGCGGCGAACGCCGTCGATCTGGTCGTGAGCCAACTCAACAGCCACGAACTCGGCGTGCCGACTTCGCCGCGGATGCTGCTGTTTCCGGGGCGGTGGGTGGAGCCGGTGACGGGACGCGCCGCTCCCTCGACGGCGCCGGTCATCAAGTCGGGCGGCGCAGCGGGATCGCGACGTTGAAGCTGCGGGTGCGGTCGCTCGTGTAGGCGCCGGCGCAGAGCAGCGTGACGGGAGTGCCGTGGGCGTCGAAGATGAGTTGCGGGCGCTCGAGGGCGTTGAGTTTTTTCTTCGCGCCATCGGTCCAGGCGATTTCCGGCGTGGTGACGAAGACGTGTTTCGAGGGGCGCCAGTCGAAGCCGTCGCGCGATTCCCAGTGAGCGAGCGAGTAGCCTTTGCCGGTGAAAATGCCGTTGTTGTCTTTCACGATGCCGCGGTAGCGGTCGCCGTCGTGCCAGATGAACGGATCCTCGGCCGCGAAGTGTTCGCCGGGCTTGGTGAAGATCGGCGTGAGGTTCTTCTTCCACGGGCCTTCCGGTTTGTCGGCGGTGGCGACGAGGTGGACGACGGGGCCGCCGAAGGGGGCTTTGCCTTTTGTCGCGACGGCTTTGTAGACCATGAGCAGACCGCCATCAGGGCGAACGCAGGCGGCGGGGTTGGAGGTCATGAGCGCATCGGGCGCGTCATTATCTGCGCTGATGTCGACGACGGGTTTATCGAAACGCTTCCACGGACCGGCGGGCGAATCGGCGATAGCGACGCCGATGCGCTGATGGTTGCGATGCGTCCAGTTGAGGCTCTTCGGTGGCACGACGCCGTCGCCGTAGTTGCCCATGTAGTAGAGGCAGAATTTTTTCCCGACACGGAGGATGGTGGGATTGTGCGTGCAGGAGCCGTCCCAGAATTTTTCACCGCGCGCGGGCAGGACGACGTCGACGTGACGATAGGGGCCGTTCGGCGAGTCGGCGACGGCGCGGGCGACTTCGGAATGCGTGACCCACGCGTAGTGGCCGAGCTTCGAGGGCCAGCGCGAGTAGAAGAGATGGTATTTCCCGTCGTCGCCGCGGACGGCCGAGCCGCACCAAATGCACCAATCGGCATGCTCGAAGACCGCTCCCGCTGGGACAGGTTGGAGCCAGCGGCTGAAATCGATGTCGTCGCCGAGACCGGCGGACGCCGCGCGAGCGGACCGCGGAAAACCGGTGAGCGCGAGCGTGGCACCAGTGGCGGTGAGACGAAGGAAATCACGGCGGGGCAGAGTGTGCATGGTGAAGGCAGGGTTATTTCTTTTCGTAGAAGCGGACGTAGTCGAAGACGGCGTAGACGGGGAGGCGGCTTTCGTCGACGGCGTCGGTTTGACCGAGCGGCGACGCGATCACCGTGAGCCAGATGCTCATGTCGCCGTGATCGGGCACGAGGCGCGCGTCGACGGTGTTTACGACGCGGCCTTCGAAATAGTAGGTGATTTTTTCCGGCGTGAACTCGCAGCCCCACACGTGGAAATCCGCGGACTCGTCCGGCGTGCGCACGGTGCGGTGGCCGTGGCCTTTGTGCGCGGGTTGCCAGATGTGCAAATTCGCGCCGTAGCGTTGCGGCGTCACGGAGTCGTTTTCGCAGACGTCGATTTCCTGGCGCGAACCGATGTGGGCTTTGGGGTCGGCGCCCGCGTGATGCATCATCCAAAACGAGGTGTGCCAGCCCTTCGTCGGCGGAACTTTGAAACGGGCCTCGTAGTAGCCGTGACGGAAAACACGCCGCGTGATCACGCCGCCCGCAGTGTAATCGCTCTTGGCGGTTTTCTCCTTCTTGCACTCCAGCCAGAGAAAACCGTCGCGCACGGCGACGTTGGCGGGGAGCTGCGTGCTCCAATAACGCGTGTCGGTGCGGTAGAGCCAGCGCGCCCCGTCGAGGCGCGGAGCGTCGAACTCGTCGGCCCACGCGAGCGTGTAGCCCGGCGGTGGCGTCGGCATGACGGGCAAATCCATCGTGCTCAGGCCCGCGGGGCGCTCGGGCGGCGGCGGCTTCGTGCCGATGGGCTCACCGACGACGAGAAAGCCGCTGAGGTAAAGTCCGTGCGCGGCGTAGGGCTTCGGGTCGGTGATGGGCTTGCCGGATTTGGCCATGATGGCGGCCTTGTCGATTTTGGTGGCGAGCAGTTCGAGGGTCACGCGGTGCTCCGTATCGGCGAGCGGTTTCGAGAAAAACCATCGCGCGAGGTAGAACCGGCCGGGCGTCGAAAAACTGTCGAAGAGTGTGCCCGTCTCGGACGGGAGATCGTCAATCGTGACGCGAAACTGGCCGTTCTCGGGCCCCTTCAAACCGACGATGCCCAGCGCGGTGCCTTTGAAACGAAACGTGATCTTCGCGCCCGGTTCCATCGCGACCCAGGTCGGCGGCACCAGGTTTTGTCCGCTCTGGGTCGTGACGTGCGCGTCGTGCGGCGGAACCGGTTGCCACTGACCGTCGTGATCGGTCTCGGCGACGCCCACGATGCGCGCGCGTTGCCAATTTTCCTGAGAGAGCGGTGCGGTCAGCACGTGCGGGCCGGCGGAGCCTGCGCGGAGAAATTGCGGCAGCGCGAGCCCCAGACGGGCGGTGTAAACGCGATGGCCGGCGTCGGTCGGATGCGTTTTGTCGCGGGTGAAAATCAGGCGACCCTGCGCATCGCGGCCCTCGGCGTCGGCCGGCACGCTTGCGGGAGCGGACATCACGAACGTGCCGGCGGCGATGCGGCGCGCGACTTCGACGCCGAAATTGAAACTCGGAATCCCGTAGTGCGCGGCGACGTTTTCCATCGAGCGCGCCGTGCTCTGGTAGTTACCGGCGAGCAAGTCCTTCAGCATGCCGTCCGAAACCGTGTAGACGAAACAGATGTCAGTGTGCGGATTTGCGGCCCACGTCTGGCGGACGATGCCTTCCATACGCGCTTCGACGCGGGGTGAACCGGCGCCGTCGTTGACCGCAAATTCCACGAAGAGCAGATCGGGCCGGTGGCGCAGGACGTCGCGTTGCAGCCGCGGGGCGCCGTAGTCGGACCCGGTGCCGGACACGGCAGCATTGATCTCGATAAAGTTGGTTTTCGGATAAGCGCGTTGAAAAGTGGTTAACGTCATCGGCCGCCAGCCCGCCGCGGCGGTGATGCTGCCACCGAGGAAGGCCACGCGCACCTCTTCGCCGCGCGCGATTTTAGCGGCGACGTTTGGCAGACCTCCGCGCACGTGAAACTCCGTCAGCTCGGCGCCGCGCACGAGCGCAAGCGGCAAAGACGCCGCGAGGAGCAGCCAACGCAAGAAGGGCAGAATCGTCATGGGGCGAGGGTCGCGCGGTGCGCGAGAAAGCCAAAGCCGTAGGACACCTCGACGGCGGTTCCGCGCGGGAGCTTCATCCGGCCCGAAAACGTGCGGGCATTGGGCGAGTCTTCGGTGACGAGGAGTTTCACCGGCGCGCCGTTTGCAGGGGTGACGACCACATCGGCGGTTTCGATCTTCGTGTAGTCGAAGTTGAGCGGCGCGGTGAGACGCACGATGAGAGCGTCGCCGTCGCGACTGAGCATGAGCGAGGTATCGGCGTGCGCGCGGTAGGTTAGGCTGATGTTGAAGGCGGTATTGAACTGCACCCAACCCTCGGTCCAGCCGACGTTGCCGACCTCGGGGTGATAGGGGAAATGCTGGTTCTTAGGACTGCCATCGATGACGAAACGGGCTTTTTCCAACTGGCCGATGCCGCCTTTGTGGAAGCTATACCAACCGTGTTCGACGCCCTCGATTTCGCGCGGGGCGTCGTAGGAGAAATGACGGCCGGTGGGGTTGCGACCGAACATCGCGTCGAAGTGCGAGGCGACGAGTTCGGTCAGGCGGGTGCGCGTGGCGGTGTCGCGCACGAAAGGCCGCGCGGCGAGGAGCGAGGCGGGCAGGCCGACGACGTTACCGGGTTCGTTCCACATCGTCGGTTTGTCCCCCATCGGCGTCCAACCGTCGCCGTCGGTGAGTTTGCGGAAATCCCAGAGGTTGGCGGAACGGCGGACGACGACTTGTGCCCACGCGTTGATTTTGTCGGCGAGACCGGCGGGGGCGCGCTCGGGATATTCGCGGAGGAAATGGGTGAGCGCCGTGAGTGTGAGCCATTCGCTCATGCGCTGGCCTTTCGTGGTGAGCGGGTCGTTCCAGTCGAGATTCGCGATGAGCCAGGAGGTCTGCCGATGCGCGGCGTCGAAGTAGCGCTCGGCGTCGGCGCGACCCTCGCGGCGTGCGACGGTGTAAAGGAGCAGATTGGGCTCGATGGAGAAGCCCGGCGGGTAACAGCCCTTCGTGGTGCCCACCTTGGTTTTGAGGGCGAGGAGATCGTGCTCGGGGCTCTCGTCGTAGGGATAGGTGCGATCGGCGGTGGGCGTCGTCCACGTGGCAAACGCGTAGTCGCGCACCGCCGCGTAATTCTGCTCCGGCAGGTAGTCGCGGAGCCACGGCCACGCGTAGAGGAAGTAGGCGAGCTGGGCTTTGAGGTGCTCGTGACCGAGGCGCTGGGTGGCGATAATATCGGCCCCCCAGTGGATGAGTTTTACGAGATCGGGAATGTCGGCGCGATAAGGTGTGAGGGCGCCCCAGAGTTTCGGATCGGTGGGGGCCTCGTAGGTGACTTGCCGCGGCATCCGCGTGAAGGCGGACGGATTCGAGAGCCATTGCGGAACAAGCGTATGGAGTTCCCAGCCGAAGTGATGGTCGTCACGCCAACCGAAAGAGCCGCGGCAGACCGGCCGCGAATTCCCGACGTAGTGGCGGCTATCGACCATGAAGTTGACGGCGTTTTGGTAGGTCACGCGTTCGAGCCACCATTGGCCGATGCGAAACGGCACGGAGGTGTGCGGGCCGGCGACGACGACGAACTCGCGCGCGTCGTCCGCCGGATCGAACGCGGTGAAGTTGCCGATATGGCCGGAAATTTTTCCGGAGAAAAGCGCCGCGCCGCCGCCGGAAGCAGACCGGACTTCGAACGGCGTGCCGTCGGCGAGCGTGGGGGCGGTGAAACGCTTGGGCTGGCCGAGGTTGAAACCGCTTTGGTTGAGGTAAATCAGCGGGACGGATTCAGCGATCGGGGCCGGCGTGCCCGCTGCCGCGGGAGTCGCCGCGAGCGGTGGAAGCGTGCGCACGGAGGCCGGCCAGACGGCGATTTCTTTGATGCGGGCGTAGCCGTCCGGTGTGGCGGTGATCCAGAAGCGCAGACGATCGGTTTTCACGGTCACGGTGTCGTCGAAGGCGAGCGCGAGCGCGGTGGACTGGTTGTTGGCGACGGTAGCCGAAGGGATATCCGTCCACTGGCCAGCGCTCCAAAACTGCACCTTGAAATCGCGGATGGCGCTGCCGGCGCCGAGACCGGTGTAGATATGAAGTCCGAGTAGCGTCTGCGTGGAGGCGAGGTCGAGTTCGAGCCACGAAGGAGATTTCGAGGAGCCGCTCGTCCAGCGCGACGTGTCGCTGATGACGCCGTCGATGGCTTTGTCGGCAGTGAAATCACCGTAGACGGAGCTGGCGCGAGCGGCGCGGAGTTTGAGCGGTTGCGGCGCCGGATCGGCGGCGAAGAGTCCGCCGACGACAAGGGCAAATAGGTAGGCGAGGCGAAGTGCGATCATCGGGGTGGGAAAGGAAGGGTTTTGAGGGATTCAAACCAACGCTGCGCCATCTTGGCGGCACCGGTGGCGTTGGGATGGACGAGGTCGGCGATGGTGTCGGTGTGCCAATCGAAGCCGGTGGCTTGATCGACAATAATGACGGGTTGCGCGGGCGTGTGGAGCTTTGCAGCGAGGCGAGTGAGGGCGATGTTGAGCTCGGGGATGTAGGAATACTTCGGGAGTTTTCCGGCGGGAATAACCTGTGCGAGCAGGATGATCACTTGGGGATTCGCGGCGCGAAATGCGGTGATGAGGCGCTCGGTGGCGGCGAGCATGCCGGGGATGGGCTGCTCTTCGACGAAGTGATTGTGGCCGGCATGGAGGAGGACGATGTCGGCGGGGCTGGCCGTGAAGTGCGCGGGGACGGTGGTGGCGAGGAACTCGACGTTTTTTCCACCGTAACCTTCGTGCCGCAGATCGGCGGTGCCGCGGGTGCCGACAAACTCAAAGGCGATGCCGGCGGCGCGGAGTTTTTCGGCGAGGACGGGGCGGTAGTTCGAAAAGGAAGAGCCGCCTTCGGTGATCGAGTCGCCGACGGGCATGATGCGCATGCGAGCCGACCCCGGGTCCGCGGCCACGAGCACACTCGCGGCGAGAAACGTCACCCACCACGCGACGACCCGACGGAGGGAGCGAGACGGGAAAACGGGTTCAATTCGCATAGGCACGGATTTCAAACACGCGGGCAGAGGGAACGCCGTGCGTCGACTTCACGAGCACGCGCAGGCGGCTCGCGCTGACGGCGGCGGGCAGGCGATGCACACGTTTGCGCACAAGATTTCCGACTACGGAGACAACGACGGCCTCGTCGAGCAGCACCTCGTAATCGCGCACCAGCTCGGGTTGCGCGCCACGCAGCGTCTTCCGCGTGGTGGAGTCGCTCGCGCTCAAAATGAGTTCGCGCTGAAAGCCGGAATCGAAAGTCAGGTGGATTTCGCGAATGGCGAAGGTAGCTGGCAGCGTGAGTTCGATCCACGCCGGCACAGCAGTTGACTCCCAACGGTGCGTGCCGCCGTCCGCCCACGGGCCGAGGTGGGCGACGAGTTCGCGGGTGTGACCGTCGAGCACGTGCCGCGCGGGGCCGGTTGGCGATTCGCTGGACGCGGTGGCAACGGCGGACGCGACAAGATCGGCGGGATCGCAGTTGCGCACTCCGGGCAGAAAGGCGTCGTCGCGCAGGAGGCGCTGCTGGAGCTGGTCGAGGCCGGCGGCATCGAAGATCTCGGCGATGCCCCGAGGCGCCTGCGCGCGACTGAGCGCGGCGGCGGTGCCGATCGCCTGGCCCATGACGGCGCACGTGCCCATCACGCGCGTGCTGGCAAAGGCGACGTGGGTCGCACTGACGTTGCGCCCGGCAAAAAAGAGGTTGGCGACGTTGCGCGAGTGGAGGCAGCCGAGCGGGATCGTGTAAAGATGCGGGAAGTGATGCTGCACGCACGGCTCCTCGTCGACGGCGTCGACACCGCTCGGCGGATGCAGATCGAGCCACCAGCCACCGTAGGCAACGGCGTCGGCAAACACGCGGCCGCTTTCGACATCCTGCTGCGTGAGCACGTGCGGCCCGAGGAAACGGCGCGTCTCGCGCTTACCGGGAATCGCGCCCACCCAATCGAGCGCCCAGTTGGCGGAGTCGGGATGCTCGCCAGAATTCTTGATGTAATTCCAGATGCCGAGCGCGATGCGGAGGAGCTCATGGCGGATCGCGGCGTTATCCTTGAGCGTATCGAGCTGCCCACCCCACTCGCTCCACCAGTAGCCGTATTCGTAGCCTTTGACCGGACGGTGTTTGAACTCGTGCTTCTTAAACGTCCGCACCCACGACGGCGCGATGAAGGGTTGCGGTGTCGCGTGCTCGCGGGCCGTGAAGAGGATCGAGCTGCCCAGCGTGTGCCGGTCCGCCACATCGAGGGCGAGAGTCTCGCCGTAGTCGCTCTTCGCTTCGCGCCCGACGACGAAATCCGCACCGGCCTCGGAGCCGAGCCGTCCGTCGCCCGAGCAATCCGCGAAGAACGGCGCGGTGATCGTAAACGTGTCCTCGGTGGAGTGGCGCACTGCCTTGACCGCGGTGATGCGGCGATTGCCGGCGGCGACGTCGACCTCACAACCGACGCATACGGTGTCGAGGAGCAGCGTGATATTCGGCTCCAGCGCGACCTTTTCGTAGAGGAGCAAATCCCATTGCGAGTAGGAGCGATGGGGATTGCGCGCGGCGTCCTCAAGTTTGAGTTCCTCGATGAGTCCGGACTCGCGGGCACCGGGTCGCGTGCCGTGGCAATCCGCACCGACGACATGCATTTTCACCTCGCTGGAGGCGTTGCCCCCGAGCACGGAGCGGTCCTGCACGAGGACAACTTTGGCGCCGTTGCGGGCGGCGGCGAGCGCGGCGCAGACGCCGGCCAGACCGCCGCCAACGACTACAAAATCGGTGGAGAGCGAATGAGAGGTCATGAACGTAGAGTGGAAAATAGCGACAGGCCGCCAATGCCGGAGCGCGGGCCGGAGCCGCGGGGGCGAACACGCAAACGGACAGTAGTTTTCATTCGGAGGGGCATGGGGGGCCGAAGCTCAGGCAAGGTTGCCTCGGCACGGAAACACCGCAACGCCCCCAAAAGTGAAACCGTTCAAATGCTGGGGTTTCGCGGCGCCGCCTTTCCTCCGCGCAAGGAGGTTGGCAACGCGGCCGGGAACTGCGGACGGCGGGCTCACGGTCGCGAATCGACGCGGAGCGGGAGGTGGACGTTGAAGGACGTGCGGCCGTCTTTGCGGTAGCCGTCGGTGGCGCCGAACAGCGCGATGGGTTGGCCGTGGGCGTCGAAGAGCAGCGCGGGGCGTTCGACTTGGGTGTTGCTCAAAGTGCCGTCGGCCCAGGTGAATTTTGCGCCGAGGACTTTCGGTTGGTCGGCGGCGCGCCATTTGAGGCCGTCGTCGGATTGAAAGAGGGCGAGACCGCCCTTGGCGCCGGTGAACTGGCCGACGACGTCGCGGGCGACGGCGTAGTAGCGATTTCCCTCGGTCCGGCTGAACCAGACGAACGGATCTTCGGCGAACATCCAGTGCTGGCTGGTGGTGGCCGTCTCGGGTTCGAAGATGCGGCCGGGCGTTTTGACGTAGGGACCTTCGGGCGTGGCGGCGAGCGCGGCGCCGTAGCGGACGTTGCCGCCCATCGGTTTCCCGGCGATAATTTGGACGGCTTTGTAGATCAGGAGAATGCCGCCGTCGGGGCGAACGGCCGCGGCGGGATTGGTGACGCAGAGCGAGTCGAACGCGGTGGGATCGGCGCTCACGTCGACGATGGGTTGGTCGAAGCGGCGCCACGGGCCCGCGGGTGAATCGGCCACGGCGACGCCGATGCGCTGGTGGTTGCGATGCATCGGGTAGTCTTGGCCGTCGCCGTATTCGCCCATGTAGAAGAGATAATATTTCCCGTTGGGGTGGCGGAGGAGGTTGGGGTTGTGGGTCACGTCACCGTCCCAGAATTTTTTCCCGGTCGCCGGATCTACGCCGCGGGCGGGGAGCGCGACGTGGATAAATTTGTAGGGACCGAGCGGCTGGTCGGCGACGGCGTAGGCGATTTCGGAACGGAGCGCCCAACCGGGGGCGAAGCCGACTTTGGCGGGCCAGCGCGAATAGAGTAGATGGTATTTGCCGTCGTCACCGCGGATCGGAGCGCCGCACCAGATGTGCCATTCGGGATCGGAGAAACGGGCGGCGAGCGGCGCGGGCTGCACGCGAGCGCCGAGGTCGAGCGGCCGCGTCGCAGCGGAGAGCAGCGCGGTGGCCGTGAGGCCGAGTGCGCAGACGAGGGCACAGAAGCAAATTTGCATGAAGGTCAGGGGACGAGCGGTTTGGCGGACATGCCGGCGGAGGGCTGGCCCAGATTGACGGAGGTCCAGCTCGCGGTGCGGAAGCCGGCGCGCCAGATTTCGAGGCGGAAGCCGCCGGCGCCGGCGGGAGCAGGAATCTTCATCGCCGCATCGGTGCGCAGCGGGACTTTGGCGAGGTCGAGCGGACGGTTTTGAGCGTCGAGGAAGTTGACTCGCACTTCGCAGTTGGCCGTCGGGAAAACCGGGAAGTCTGCGCGGGGCTCGATGCGCACCGTGAGCGCTCCGGCGGCGAGTGTCGCGGACCGCACGACGAAACCGGAGTGCTCGCGGCGCAGGGCTTGGTAGGTGCCGCTGGGTTTCCCTTCCGGATCGATGAGACCCCACTCGCGCCAGCCGTTGGCACTGGTTCCGACGTAGCGGCTGCGGTAGTCGTTGAAACTCCAGATCGACGCACCGGACAAAAACGGCCGCGCCCGGATGATCGCGAGCATCTCGCGAAACCAATCCACACGCTCGGTCTCGTCTTCCACGGCATTGCGGCGCAGGCCGTATTCGGTGACGACGAGCGGTTTGTTGGGATAGAGCGCGTGGGCGCGGTCGATGTTGGCGGCGTTTTGCTGAGGGGTGGAGCCGTAGGTATTCAGGCACACAAAATCGCCGTGGACGGAGCCCTCGGCCTCGGGCTTGAGATTGGCTTTCGAAACGGTGTTGCTCGCGAACACGACGAGGCGCGTGGGGTCGAGCTCGCGCGTGAAGTCGCGCATGGTTTTCACCCAGCGCACACCCGCCGGGGTGTCCGCGGCGATTTCGTTGGCCACGCTCCACGCGACGATCGACGGGTGATTCCAATCGCGCTCGATCATTTCGCGGTGCTGCACGCGAAATGCCGACTGCAGCGCTGGGTCGTCGAGGTTCAGGTCGGGCGCGTGAGTTTGGCTGGCCTCGGCGATGAACAGCATCCCGTGGCGGTCGGCCCAGTCGAGGGCCACGGGCGTCATCGGATAATGCGTGAAGCGCTGAAACACGAAGCCGGCCTCTTTCATCAACTGTAGGTCGCGCACGACGACATCGGCCGGCTCGTCCTGCCCGCCACCGGGATAACTGGCGTGGCGGTTTGCGCCAGCGAGACGAACGGGCTGGCCGTTCAGCAACAACTCGGTGCCTCGCGTCTCGAAGCGGCGCAGGCCGAAACGCACGGTCTCGCGCGCTTGGCCCGCGACGGACGTGCGCGCTTGATACAGCACGGGAGCGTCGAGTTGCCAAAGCGACACCTGGTCACGGCCGAGGGCGAAGGAGAACTCGACGCGGGCGGTGGTGCCGGCGGCGATCTCTGTTTCCACGACGGCGGGAGGGAGCGGCAGCCAGTTTTCCTCCCGGGCGATTTCGGAGCGCACGCGCACGCGTCGGGGAAGCGACGTCGTGTTTCGGACCCACGCCTGCACGCGCACGGTGGCCGTGCCGGTGGCGAGGTCGGGCGTGGCCTCGATTTTTTGTTTCGCCACATAGATCGGAGAACTCACGAGCAAATCGACGTCGCGAATGATCCCGCCGTCGTCCCACCAGGCCAGCACCTGCTGCTGGGGAGCGGGACCGAAGGAACGCGTCCAGCGATTGTCGGCGCAGACGACGAGCAGGTTGGTCTCACCGGGCTTGAGGCGGCTGGCGACATCAAACTCGAACGGCGTGTAGCCGAAGTCGTGCGAGCCGAGCAGCTCGCCGTTCAACCACACGCGGGCGCGCCGAAACACCGCGCCAAACGCGAGCCGCACGTGTTCGCCGGGCGCGACGGTGGGTGCGGTGAACTTCAGGCGATACCAGCCTGCACCGACGAAGCCGATGAACCGCGGATCGTGCGACCACGTGTGCGGCACCTTCACGGTGTCCCAGACGCCGTCGTTGAGCTTGGGCGAAAACCATTCCGCCTGATCGCCCCAGTTTTGGTAGTCGGCGGCGAATTTCCACTGGCCATTTAACGAGACGCGCCGGAGGTCGCTGGCCACGTCGGGCGACGCCGGGATGGGAGAAGTTTGCGCGAGAGCCCCGCCGCACCACAGGGCGAAAAGGAAGAAGGCCAGACGTAGGGGAAAGGATTTCATCGAGATGAGCGTTGGCACAGGAGCGGCGAATCGAGTTAGAACGAAAGACAATGGCTAGGGCGTGGGGGCGGCGCGGGCAGGCGCACGGACGGTGAGTTCGAGGGTTTGGCCCGGTTGGAGCCGGATGCGGATTTCGTCGGCGGCGCGAGTGACCGGCAGGTTTTGATCGTAGGGGCCGCCCGCGAACGGATCGATCAGGCGCAAGTCCTGGTCGACGGTGGCGCGGATGGAAACCCGCGCGAGGCGGCCGTCGCGTTGTTCGGCGGAAACCACGAAGCCGCCCTCGGCGCGGAGATCGCGGAACGACGTGTCGCGCCACGCGGACGGCAAGGCCGGGAAAATGTGCAGGCGTCCGCCGCGGGTTTGCAGCAGCATTTCGTGCACGGCTTGAGCGGCGGCGAAGTTGCCCTCGAGCGTGAAGGCGCGGCCGCGATAGTTGGAAATTTTGGAACCCGTGATCACGCCATTGAGGTGAAAGCCGTTGCGCGACGTGGTGTGCTCCCGGTAGTCGGAAAGAAAACGGAGAGCTTCGTCGCCGCGGCCGACGCGGGCGCGCAGCGCGGCCATCCAGCTGAAGCTGTAGCCGGTCCAGGCGGAGGTGCCGAGGCGGTCGACGTCAGCCAGCGTGGCGTCGACGATGCGCCGATCTTCCGCGTTGTTTTCCGGATGAAGCAGCCCGAGGGGATGGATTGCCATGAGTTGCGAGTGGTGGCGGTGAGAGGCGGCCAGGGGTTCGCCTGGCGCCACGAGGAGGACGCCGGTGTCGCTGACGACGAGCGGTCCCAGGCGCGCGTGGAGCGAGCGCCAACGGTCGGCCTCGGGCCCGCGGCCGAGGGCGGCGGCCATCTCGGCGTTGGCGAGGAAGAGCCACTGCAGGAGTGCGTGGTCGAAGTTGGAGTGAGGCGTGAGCCACGCGCGCTGGGTGTTGTTGTGGATTTCGGGAGAACTGGAGAGCGGCAGTTTCAGGTAGCGGGTGCGCGGGTCGGGCTTCAGCAGATCCGCGAGCGCATCGCCAATGGCGGTGCAGTAGGGATAGGCGCGATCCGCGAGGAAGCGTGGATCCATTTCGTAGCGCCAATGCCAGTAGAACGACTGCGCGACCCACGCGCCCATCGTGGGAGAGAGGGTGTATTGGAACCACGAGCCCATGGCGCGGCCGTCGAGGGACATGACGCCGGGGACGATCATGCCCTGTTTTACCCCGAAGAATTCGCGGGCGAACGTCTCGTGCGCCGGCTTATGGCCCCACATGAAATCGAGGAAACTCAGGCCTTGGTCGAAATGGCCGGAGGCGAGATAGGCCCAGTAGGTGAGCTGGGTGTTGAGGTCGTGGTGGTAGTCGCCGCGCCACGGCGGGAGCACACCGGCGTCGGCGGTCCAGAGGCCCTGCAGCGGAATGGGAGGGGCGCCCCGGCGCCCAGCGGCGCCGTAAAAATATTGGACGATATTGTAGTGCTGCTGGAGGGCGGCATCCGGAAGCGACACGGAGGAGCGGGCCCAAAATTTCTCCCAACGTTGGACGTGCTCTGCGCGCGCGGCGTCGTAGTCGTGCGCGAGGGCTTGCGCTGCTTGCTGCTGCGCGAGCGCGACGGGGTCGGCATGCTCGCGGTTGGTGGTGATGGCGATGGCGAGCAAGGTGCGTGCTCCGGCCGGTCGGGACGCGACGTGGATCACGTAGCGAAAGCCCTCAGCGGCGTCCTGCACGAGAGTGACCGAGCGCTCGGCGCGGGTGACGGACGCGATCGTGTAGCCGATTTTCGTGACGGCGGAGTTGGGGATCAGGTCGATCTTCGCCGTCGGATCCGGCAGCAGCAGAAGGGCGGCGGGCCTCGCTTCGCTGAAGAAACATTCGGCGTGTGAGGAGCCGAAGTCGACCGACCCGAGGGCGCGTTGCAGGTCGAGGCTGAAGGCGCGGGCCTGAAACTTTGGGTCGAGGGTGACGACGAGCCGGGCGCCGGGGAGCTTGGTCGGGTAATCGCTAGAGTGCGCGAATTCTTTATTTAACTGATCGGCTTGTCCGGCCTGCGCGCGGGCGACGACGGTGGCGTAGTTGAAATCCGGGCGCGCGTAGATCGGGTGCTGACGCAGGTCCCACAGGTCGCCGCGATCCAGCGAGAGGCGGAGTTCGTTGCCCTTGCCCCAGAGCAGCCCACCGATGAGGCCGTTTCCGAGCGGGATGGCTTCGTCCCATTTTTCGATCGGAGATGCGAGCGTGAGTCGCATGGGCTCGGGCGCGGCTGAAGCTGCGAGAGTCGTCGCAAGCACTGCGGCAAAGAAGACCGCGAGGAATCTCATATTCAGAGCACGGGGTTTCATCGCACTTTCCAAATTTTCACGTCGTCGATCCACACGGTGCTCGGGACGAGGAAACTGAACCAGCGCTTCATCGGGTGGGCGAAGCCGGCGGAGCGGTGGCGGACGATGAGGTGGCCGTCGACGCTGAGGCGCAGCTCGTCGCCTTCGGTGACGAGGACGAGGTCGTGCCAATCGGTGTCGGCCCTCCACGGGACGGTGACCTGCTTCGTCTTGAGCAGGGCGTCGAGGTCGGCGGGCAGTTTCTCTTTGCGATCGAGGTAAGTTTGTCGGCGTTGGCGGATTTCGAGATTCATAACGCCGGTCTTGTGGTCGATCAGCGTGACGCTGGTCGGTGAGAAAATGCCGTAGCAGAGATGGCCCGCGTGAACGCCCTTGGTCTCGCGGTCGACGAAGCCGAGTTGGAGCGTCTCGCCCTTGGTGACGCCGGGGAACTTGAAGCGCACGACGGCGCCGCCGTCGGTGAAGCCGGCCTCGTGGTGAATGTGGGCGGCGTGCCCGGCTTCCTTGGTGGCGCTGGTGATTTTCAGAATGCCGGCGTCGAGGTCGGACATCTTAATCTGCGGCACGCGGTCGGCGGTGGCACTGTTCCAACCGTTGCCGATCGCCTTGGCGCCGTTGCCGGTTTCTTCGCGCTCAAAGGCGTCATGGAAGATAAGCGTGCCGCGGGCCCGGAGCCACGCGGCGTCATCGGCGGCGGCGAGCGGATGGACGGCGGTCACCAAGGCGGCCCGGAGAAGGAGCAAAGCGGCGGTGCGAAGTTTCATGGATGGGCAAGTCGGAGATCGAGGGACGGGAGCGCACGCGGAGCATGGGCGAAACGCGGCTCATGGTTTGCGCCGATAGACGCGCACGTAGTCGACCTCCATTTGGGTGCCGTGAATGGCGTCGGTAATTTTGCCGGCCCACGAGATGATCGCCAGGCTGAGCCAAATCGGAGCGGGACTGTGTGCGTAGAGGTTTTTCTCGCGACGGAGTTCTTTGCCGTTGAGGTAGAACACGAGTTCCTGCTCGGACCAATCAAGACCGAAAACCTGATAATCGCGGGCGAAATTGTAGGCGCCGTTCTTGAGGTCGAAGGACGCGAGATCCACCCACTTCTCGCCGTCGTGATAGGAGAGGCGGTAGTTGTCGATCAGGGCCTTCCACGTGCCGTTTTCAAGCCAGCCATTCAGAAACTGGAGGCATCCGATGGCGCGCTCCTCGGGAAAAGTGAACTCAACGGATTTCGCGCCGTCACGCTGGGTGATCCACCGGGTCTCGATTTTTCCGTCCACGAGATTTTTCGAGGTGTCAGCACCGTTTTGATAGAAACCGCTGGTGGTAATCCGCGTGGAAGGGTCGCGCGCGAAATTCACGAGACCGGGACGATCGCGGTCGGCGGTCGGCGAGAGGGCGTCGGGGTAGCCGGCCGAGTTCACGTTGAAGATGCGAAATTCTCCGAGGTGAAAATGCGCGCCGTGAGTGGAGCTGAAGCGGATGCGGCGCGTCCTGACGGGATTCTCCAACTGCAACGTGACGTCGGGGCGGACACCGAACGTGTAGGTCTTGCTCGACGTGGGATGCGTGCGCCGGCCGTTGACGACGAGGCTGTCGGAGTGATTGTGGATATTCGTATTAACTTTGTTCGGGTAGTGACCCTCGTTGATGTCGATCTCGAAGAACTTTCCTTTGGCGAGAGGACCTTTCGTCGTCGGCATGAGCCAAAAGGAATTGTTGGTGGCTTCGGCGGCGGCGTAGCGGTAACGACACTCGAAATAGCCGTATTGAAAGGCTTCTCGGGTCCAGATGTTGCCCGAGGTCCAGTCGTTGGCGCCGCGCTTTTCCTTGCGGTTGACGAGCTTCAAGGTGCCGTCGGAGACGATCGCGTTTTCGCGCCAGCGACCGCTGAGGATGTGGGTGCTCGCCGAGTTTTGGGAAATCCACTTTTGGTCGAGCTCGGCGTCGGGCCGGTCGAATTCTTCGCTCCAAGTAAGTTCCCACGCAGACGGGCCGCCGGGAAGTAGCGAGCCCGCGGCGGGAGCGGATGGACCGGAGGAAACGGCTGGCGACGATGGCCCCGCGGAGTGCAGCCAGGCGACGGCGGCGCGTGGGGCGAGGAACGCGGTGCCGTGTTTGGCCTTGGCGGGGAAGGTGAATTTTTTCACGTGGGTCCACGTCACGAGGTCTGGCGAGGTGGCCAGTTGCATACCGTGGCCGGCGGGTTCGTCCCAGTAGAGCCACCACTGGTCGCGGTAGCGGAGGAGCGACTGACCTTCGGCCATGGATTTCATCGCGTCGGGATGACCGAACATCGGCGAATGTGTGCCGGCGATGGGCGCGGAGATGGGCGTGAAATTCGGGTGGTCGAGATCGGGGCCGGTGAAGGTGAGGCGCAGGTTGCGGCCGGGCATCGTCTTCAAGTCGGGATCGCGCGAGCACTTCATCACC
>CALRZR010000171.1:0-16945 GCA_943372705.1 Opitutus sp. GAS368
GAGATCTTGGGAGTGGGGCTGCGGCTGATCGCCGACGGGGCGGGGCGGAGGGGGTGGCTGATCGCCGACGGGAGATCAGGCGGGGTGGCGGTGGCGGCGTTCGAGGTGTTTGACGACCGTGTAGCCGACGCCGCTGATGCCGCTGAGGACGGCGGGGAAGAGCAGCGTGTCGTAGCCGAAGTGATTGTAGCCAAGCGTGCCGATCAGACCGCCGGCGAAGAAACCGAGGAAGAGCACGCCGTAGATGCGGAAGCGAAACCAGTCGACCTCGGTGCCGCGCAGGAGGTGGCCGCAGGCGATGCCGAGATCGGTGACCATCCCGGTGATGTGAGTGGTGCGCATGGTCGAGCCGCTGTAGGTGGTGACCATCGCGTTTTGCAGGCCGCACGCGAGCGCGGCGAGGTAATCCCCGGTGTTGGCGCCGCGGCGGAGGAAGTAGACGGCGAGGAACAGGGCGGCGGATTCGAGCGAGAGGGCGACGCCGTAGCGCCGGCCGAGGCGGAGCGAGCCTTGGCGGATGATCGCGCCGCTCACGACGCAGCCGAGGAAGAAGGCCAGGAGGATCGAAAAGGCGTGCAGCGCGACGTCGTAGTGCGTCTGGCCCAGGCCGATACCGAGCACGGTAACGGTGCCACTCATGTGGCTGAGGGCTTGGTGATGTTGGCCGAGGAAACCGACGGCGTTGATGGAGCCGGCGGTGACGGCGAGGGCCATGCCGCCGAGGTAAACCCAGCTGGGGGTGACGTTGTGGCGGAGCATGGCGGGTCAGTTCGCGGCGAGGACTTCGCGGGCGCGGACGAGGGCGTCGTCGAAGTGGGCGCGGATATTTTTCCGGCCGAGGCGCTCGATGAAACCGGCCTTCATCATCATATCGAGCGGCTGGCGATGGGGGCCGCTGAGGATGACGGTGCCGCCCTTGGCCTGCATGCGCTCGACGATGCTTTCGAGGGCGTTGAGGGCGGTGGCGTCCATGGCGGGCACGAGTTGCATCCGGAGAATGAGGACGCGCGGGAGCCCGCCGGCGCGGAGGAGGGCGTCTTCCATTTTCTCCGCGGCGCCGAAGAAGAACGGTCCGAAGATGCGGTAAACGACGACGCCGGCGGGAATGTCTTTGCCGTGGGCGATTTGCTCGTGGGTTTCGAGTTCGTCGTGGGCGGTGACCTGGGTGATCTCGGTGGTTTCGGCCATGCGTTTGATGAAGAGCACGGACGCAAGGACCATGCCGACTTCGACGGCGATCACCAAATCGAAGATCACGGTGAGGCTGAGCGTGGTGACGAGCACGAGGGCGTCGCTCAGCGGCATTTTACCGAGGCGGCGCAGTTCGTGCCACTCGCCCATGCGCAAGGCCACGACCACGAGGACGGCGGCGATGGCACCCATCGGAACGAATTGGGCGAACGACGAAAAAAACAGGACGATGAGCAAAAGCGTCAGCGCATGCACGAGCCCGGCGACAGGGGTGCGTCCGCCGGCTTTGACGTTGGCGGACGTGCGGGCGATGGCGCCGGTGACGGGGAGGCCGCAGAAAAAGGGGCACACGATGTTGGCGATGCCTTGCGCGACGAGCTCGGTGTTGGAGTCGTGCCGGTCGTTAACGAGACCGTCGGCGACGACGGCGGAGAGGAGCGATTCGATCGCTCCGAGGAGGGCGATCGTGGTGGCGGGTCCGATGAGTTCGCGGATGCGGGCGAAGGAAATCTCCGGCCACACGAACGGCGGCAGGCCGTGGGGAATCGCCTCTGGGCCGAAACGGGAGCCGACGGTGGCGACGTCGCGGGAGTTTTCCCAGCCGAGCCAGGCGACCAGCAGGGCGGAGCCGACCATGGCGACGATGGCGCCGGGCACACGGTCGGCACGGAAGCGGGCGCGGTATTTCGGCCACACCAGAATAAATACGGCGGAGGCGAGGGCGATGAGGAGCGTGGCGGGGTTGACCGCGGCCAGGTGAGTGAGAATCCACGGAATTTTCTCGTGAAATTCCCGGGGGGCGGGTGAGCCGGTGTTGAGGCCGAGAAATTCCGTCGCCTGGCCGGCGATGATCGCGACGGCGATGCCGGTGGTGAAACCGCTCGTGACGGGGTAGGGGATAAATTTTATCAAGGTGCCCATGCCGGTGAGCCCCATCAGCACGAGGATAATGCCCGCCATGATGGTCGCCAGGAGGAGGCCGTCGAAGCCGTGTTTCTCCAGCACGAGGAGCACGACCGTGACGAAGGCGGCGGTGGGGCCGGCGATCTGCACGCGGCTGCCGCCGAGGAGGGAAACGATGACGCCGCCAATGATGGCGGTGAAAATCCCGATGGCCGGGGCGGGGAGCGGCGTGGCGAGGCCGGCGGGGATGCTGGCGACACCGAGCGCGAGCGCGAGTGGGAGGGCGATGAGTCCGACCGTGATGCCGGAAAGGGCGTCGGCTACGGCCTGCGATCGCGAATAGCCGGACCGAAGGGTGCTGAAGATGCGTGGGTTGAACTTCAGGATTCCGGGCGGCACACGGGCCAGCAAGGCAGTGAGTTTCATCGGTGCGGTAGTGGCTGAGGCCCGACACTAAGCGGCGGGCGCGCGCATTCAATGCTGCGTCTCGGCGGGCGAGGAGTGGCTCGGAGTGGCGCTCGGGCGCGGAGGCGGGCGCGACTCGGGCGACGAATCAGAAGCCGCGGGCTTCGACCTGGAAATTGATGCCGAAATTGCTCTCGCGGCGCGGGCCGGAGTAGAGGCTCACGATGTAGGAAACGAGCCACGTGTTGCCGAGATTTTGGGAGAGACCGTAGGCCTGCTCGTTGAAGCGGCGTTTGCGGGCGTCGTAGTGGAGGCGCGTGAGGGCTTCGTAGGTCTCGTTCAGGCGCACGCGGGCATCGAGCTGGAAGTCCTGAATTTCGTTGCGGAGAAAATTGTTGGAGAAACGGGCGGACCAGACGTCGCCGTCGCGGAGGGTGATGCCGGAGTTGAACTCGCGCAGCGTGAAGCTCTGCGGGACGAAGCTCTCGTAGACGTCGACGGAGATCCAGCTGGCGGGGGCGAAGGAGAGGTCGGTGTGCACTTCGGACGTGGGGCGTTCGCGGAGACCGGCGGTCGTGGTGTTGCGCTTGAAGCGGAAATCGGTCGCGACGTTGAACGTGAACAAATCGCGGGAGCCGTAGGCGGGGTCGCGGGTCTGGAGGGTGTTGTCGAAACCGAGGCGGAGGGTGTTGGTGGCGCTGAGGTCGTCGATGTTGCGCTGGTCGCCGAGGCCGAGGGGCTGGAGGTAGGTGGCGAAGGTGCGGCGGTCGATGGGCGCGATGCGGCCGAGGCCCTTCCCGGCTTCGGGGATGTAGCGGTAGCTGACGCGCGGGGTGAGGAGGTGGCGGAGGCCGTCGATTTTCCAGAGCGGGTTTTTGTAGTCCCACGTGGCGCTGGTGCGGAGGGCGGTGTCGAAGCCGACTTCGCCGAGAGTGCGGGTGTAGGAGGGTTTGGAGACGAGCGGGGCGTTGACGATGGTCAGCGGACGGCCGGACAGGCTCACGACCGACAGGCCGGTTTCACGGATCTGGGCGTAGTGCGTGATGCGGGCGCCCGCGACGGGGGTAAACGCGAGCCAGTCTTTGTAAGCGAAGGGGCGCGAGAGTGCGTAGTAAGCATCGAGGCGATTGGTGCGCCGTTCGGGGCCATCTCGCAGAAACCGGTCGGCGGAGGCGGAGATGAAGGTGTCGGGAGGGAGGCCGAGGCCGGCCAAGTTTGGTTTCGTGAAAGGATTCAGACCGTCGGAGACCTGTTGCTCGCGAAGCACGGCGACGCTCGCGTTGAAGCGCTCGACGAAGCCGTTGCCGAGGGCGAGGGGCAGAAGGTCGAAACGCAATTCGGGGAGGCGCTCCTGCACGCGGATGAAAGAGTTCGGTTGGAAGCGCGCGAAGAGGGAGACGAAGTAGTTGGGACCGGCGTAGGCGGACTCGACGAAGGTGTCGGGCGCCTGCACGGGGAAAAAGGCGCGGGGCCGGAAATCGCGGAGGATTTCGGAATCTTTCCACCAGTTGAGCTGAGCGGAGAGCGTGAGGTGGTCGGCGAGTTTCTGTTCGTGCTGCCACTCGACGTAGCCGCGGTTTTCGGGGACGGGGCGACCGAGGAGGTCGGTTTTTTTGTCGCCGTGGTCGTTGATGTAGCCGGTGCGGAAATAGCCGCGGAGATCGGCGTCGGTGCGGTTGCCGTAGCTGCCGGAGGGGCCGAACATCACGCCGCGGGCGGAGTAGAGGCCGAGTTCGCCACCGAGACGGATGCCGGCAGCGGTCGGCAAGTGGAGGCCGGCCTCGGCGAAGACACCGAGGGAAGAGCGGTAGCCACCGTTGAGGGTGGCGAAGGAAACGTAGGGTTCCTTGAGATTTTGTTGGAGGCGGGGGAAGGGGAGCGGCTGGGCGTGGCCGATACCGGCCTGGGCGTTTTCGGTGCGGAGGCGTTGGCCGGGGGCGTAGATGATTTTATCTGCGCGAAAGGTGGGCTGCCACGGGCCGGGTTCGCCGTAGGTGACGGTGGCGCGGTTGAGCGTAATCTCGGCGAGCGAGCCGGAGGCCGATTCGCCCTCGGCGTAGTAGGGATGCACGCCGAAACGCACGCGCTCGGCGGTGAAGGTCTGGGCTTTGCGCTGGAGGATAAGTTTGTCGGCGAGGAGGCGGATGTCGCGGCGCGTGAAGACGGCGTGGCCGTTGGCAGTGATGGTATCGGTGGCGTCGTTGTAGCGGATCTCGTCCGCGGTGATGAGCGTGACGCCATCGGTGACGCGGGCGTTGCCGCGGAGGACGCGCTCGTTGGTGCGGCCGTCGATATCGGCGACATCCGAGGTGAGCACGAGCTCTTGGCTGCGCGCGAGGGTCGCGGCGAGAAAAAGGAAGGAGAGGAAAGTAAACCGGCGAATCACGGGCGGAGCAAAGGCGGCGCGTCCGGGGCAAGCAAGCTCCGGCGCGGGGGCCGTGCGGGCGCCGGAAGAGGGAGATGGAATATGGCGCGGTTTTGGCTTTTGCGTCGGGGAAACACCGCCATCGTCCGCACTCCTTATGCACCGCAAACACGCTCCTGTCTCGTCCGCGCTGAAAGATCTGTCCGCTTTGCGGGCGGAAGTGCGGGCGCTGGGGAGCGCACTTGGGCGCGTGATCACGCGATTGGAAGGGCCGGGGACGTTCGACACGGTGGAGACGATTCGGAAACTGGCGAAAGCGCGGCGAAGCGGAGACGAAGGTGCGGCGGAGCGACTGGGCGAAGCGGTGGCGGCGCTCTCGGCGACGGATGCGTTTAACCAGGCGATGGCGTTCACGCTGTATTTCGAGCTGGTGAATCTCGCGGAGGAAAATTTTCGCATCATGCTGCTGCGCGAGCGGCGGAACGCGCGCTGGACGAAACCCGGCGAGGGAAGCGGTGGCGCGGCGGACGCGCGACCGATGCGCGAGACAATCGAGGCGGCCGTGGTGGAACTGAAACGCGACGGCGTTGACGCGGCAGCGATGCAGGCGCTCGTGGACCGATTGGGGATCGAACTCGTATTTACCGCACATCCCACGGAATCGAAGCGCCGCACGCTGTTGACGAAATTGCGGCGGCTCGGGGAAATCCTCCGGGCACGCGCCCAGCCGGCGGCGGCGGTCGACTCCGCGGTTCTGGAACCGGAGTGCGTGGAGCGCGAAATCGCGTCGCTGTGGCTTACGGACCGGAGCCGCGTGGCGCGGCCGGAAGTGGCTGACGAAGCGCGCACGGGGCTGTGGTATTTTGACACGACGCTATTTGAGACGCTGCCGCGGTTGCAGGCGGACCTCGAACACGCGCTGGCGCGGCATTTTCCCACGGTGAAGGCGCCGACGCGCTGGCTGACGTTTGGCTCGTGGATCGGCGGCGACCGCGACGGCAATCCCAACGTGACTGCGGCGGTGACGGCGGAAGTGCTGCTGCTCAACCGCCGGCTCGCCATCGAAAAAGTGCGGTTCGCCGCGCGCGAACTGGCGCGCACGCTCACCGTGAGCGACCGCCGCGATACCGTCGTGCCCGCTTTGAAGAAAGAGTTGCGGGTAAACCTGCACCTCTCGAAACACATCGAGGAGTTGAGCAAACGTTACCCGCACGAACCGTATCGGCTGCTGCTCGGCGTGCTCCGCGAGCGCCTCACGCAGGCGGTCGGCGAAGTGCGCGACGGCCGCGTGTTGGCGGCGGAGGCGGTGGTCGGCACGTGCCTCGACCGTGCGACCATCGCGGATACCTTCGCAACGATTCGGGCGAGTTTGGAAGCGGGCCGCGGTGGGCTGCTTACGGGCGGCGAACTGCGGACGGCGATCCAGCGCCTGGAGGTGTTTGGGCTGCACACCGCGCGGCTCGATCTGCGGCAACACTCGTCGCACCACGAAGCGGCAGTAGCGGAGATCTTGGGCCGCGGCGACTACGCGAAATTGGCGGAGACGGTGAAACGTGAGGTGCTGCTGGGGGCGCTGGCGGCGGCGCGGGCGCTGACGACGGCGGAGATCGGCGGGTTTTCCGCGGCGACCCGCAATGTGCTTGAACCGCTGGCGCTCGCGGCGCGGGCAGCGGAGAAATTCGGGCCGGAGGCGCTCGGCATCTATATCATCAGCATGACGGACGGCGTGTCGGATCTGCTGGAGGTCGAGCTGTTGCAAAAACTCACCGGAGCGGCACTGCCGATTGCGCCGCTGTTCGAGACGCTGGACGATTTGGAGCGGGCGCCGGAAATTTTGTCGGCATATTTCACGTTGCCGGCGCGCAAGGTCCCGGCGCGGCAGCACGTAATGCTCGGCTATTCGGACTCGAACAAGGACTGCGGATACCTCACGGCGAACTGGGCGCTCTATCAGGCGCAGGAAGAAATCGCGGGGGTGTGCACGGCGTTTGGCGTGGGGCTGACGCTGTTTCACGGTCGCGGGGGCAGCGTCGCCCGCGGCGGCGGACCGGCGGCGAAGGCGATTCTCGCGCAACCGGCGGGGCTGCGCGACGGCGGCATCCGCGTGACCGAGCAGGGCGAAGTGCTCTCGACGCGTTACCACGATCCCGATCTCGCGCACCGCATCCTCGAACAGATGGCCTACGGCGTGATGCTCGGCACGCATGCGGCGGAAAAGGCGCACCCGTTGCCGGTCGAGTGGCGCGAAGCGATGACCGAGATGAGCGCGGCGGGCTTCGCGGCCTATAAGGCGGCGGTGCACGACGACCCCGAATTTCTCACGTTTTGGAAGCAGGCCACGCCGATCGACGAGATTTCGAATTTAAAACTTGGATCTCGGCCGACCTTCCGCCGCGCGACGACGAGCGTGGAAGACCTGCGGGCGATTCCGTGGGTGTTTTCGTGGATGCAGAGCCGGTTTAATTTTCCCGGCTGGTTCGGGCTCGGCAGCGCGCTCGAGGCAGTGCTGCAGCGCGGTGACAAAGGGCGAAAACTGCTTCGTGAAATGCACGCGGACTGGCCGTTTTTCCAGACGATGATCGACAATGCGCAGCTCACGATGCGCAAAGCCGACATGGGCATTGCCGCGCTCTACGCATCGCTAGTGGAGGACGAAGGTATTCGTCGGCGCGTGTTTGGTCTGCTCGAGGGAGAATTCGCGCGCACGGAAGCGGCGATTTTGGCGATCACGGGACAGAAACAGCTGCTCGCGGGCGAACCGGTGCTGCGTCAGTCCGTCGAACTGCGGAATCCCTACATCGACCCGCTCAACTACATCCAAGTGGAGATGCTGCGTCGGCTGCGCACCAAAAAGAAGATTTCGGTCGAGGAGGCGGACGCGTTGCGCGGAGTAGTAGAGCTTACAATCAACGGCATCTCGGGTGGTCTGAAAAATACGGGCTAGACCGCGTCTCGCTCGTGCCACACTTTGGGACCAAACCCATTGAACGCGTGATTATTTCCAAGACCGAACTGGCCTCACTTCTCCAGGCGAAACACGCCACTCCGCACTCGGTGCTGGGCATGCATCCGCTGACGCGAAACCGGAGCCATGGCGTGGTGGTGCGGGCGTTTTTGAGCGGCGCCACGGCCTGCGATGTCGTCGAGCTCGATGCGAAAACGGCGAAGCCCCACGCGATGAAGCAGATCGCGCCGGAGGGGCTGTTCGAAGTGTTCATCGCGAAGCGTCCGGAGGTGTTCCGCTACCAATTGCGCGCGACCTACGCCAACGGTGAGAGCCGGCAGTTTTTCGATCCTTACAGCTTTCTGCCCACGCTCGGCGATCAGGACCTCTACCTTTTCAACGAGGGCAACGAACACCGCATCTACGAAAAACTCGGCGCGCATCTCCGCGTGCTCGGCGGCGTTTCGGGCGTGTCGTTTGCGGTGTGGGCACCGTCCGCGGCGCGGGTATCGGTCGTGGGAAATTTCAACCGTTGGGACGGCCGCTATCATCCGATGCGCTCGCTCGGGGCGTCGGGCGTCTGGGAACTTTTCGTGCCGGGTCTTGGCGAAGGTGAACTCTACAAATTTGAAATTCGCGACCAACGCGGAGGAGTGCGGCTGAAGACCGATCCCTACGGCACCTATTTCGAGCCGCCGCCGAACAACGCGGCGATTGTCTGCAATCCGAAGAAGTTCCGCTGGACCGACGAGACGTGGATGGATCGTCGTCGGGACAACGCGGGAAAACTCGACCGCCCGATGTCGGTTTACGAAGTGCATCTCGGCTCGTGGAAACGGAAACCCGAGGATGCCGATCGTCCGCTCACTTATCGCGAGCTCGGTGCGCAACTCGCCGACTACGCGGTGGAGATGGGCTTCACGCACATCGAAGTCATGCCGCTGGCTGAGCATCCGTTCGACGGGTCGTGGGGCTATCAGGTCACCGGATTTTTCGCGCCCACCCACCGGTTCGGTTCGCCGGAGGATTTCGCGTGGTTCGTCGATTACCTGCACAGCCGCGGCCTCGGCGTGATTCTCGACTGGGTGCCCGCACATTTTCCTCGCGACAGTTTTGCGCTCGCGGAATTCGACGGCACGCACCTCTACGAGCATGCCGATCCGCGCCAGGGCGCGCACATGGATTGGGGCACGTTGATCTTCAACTACGGCCGCAATGAAGTGCGCTGCTTCCTCATCGCCAACGCGCTCGCCTGGCTCGACCGCTACCACCTCGACGGCCTGCGCGTCGACGCCGTGGCCTCAATGCTCTACCTCGATTACTCGCGCAAAGAAGGGCAGTGGATTCCGAACAAATTTGGCGGTCGCGAGAATTTGGAGGCGATCGATTTCCTGCGCCGCGTGAACGATCTCGTGCACCAATACTACCCCGGCGCGCTCACGATCGCCGAGGAGAGCACGTCGTTTCCCGGAGTGAGCAAGCCGGCGAAGGACGGCGGCCTTGGTTTTGATCTCAAGTGGAACATGGGCTGGATGAACGACACGCTGCGCTACTTCGCGAAGGAGGCCATCGTGCGCCGGCATCACCACAGCGATCTCACGTTCGGCATGCTTTACCAGTATGCGGAAAATTTTGTGACGGTGTTTTCGCATGACGAAGTCGTGCACGGCAAAGCGTCGATGCTCTTCAAGATGGGCGCTTGGCACATCGCCGAGAAAGCCGCTCACCTCCGCTCGCTCTACGCCCACATGTGGGGCTGGCCCGGTAAGAAACTGCTCTTCATGGGCAACGAATTCGCGCAGTCCCGCGAGTGGGCCCACGACAAGAGCCTCGATTGGCACCTCTGCCAATATCCCGATCACGAAGGCGTGCGCCTCCTCGTGCGCGATCTCAACAAGCTCTACACGAGCGAACCGGTGCTCGGTGAAAACGATTTCAATCCGCAGGGCTTCCGCTGGCTCTCGTGCCACGATGCCGACGCCAATCTCATCGCTTATTTGCGGTCCGATTCAGCGGAGCGCACGCTCATCGCCGTGATCGCGCATTTCGGCGGAGCGACGCGGAACTACCGCATCGGGGTGCCGCGCCACGGCTTCTGGCGCGAGGTGTTGAACACGAACAGCGAATACTACGGTGGCAGCGGCCTCGGCAACGACGGCGGTCGCAACACCGAGGATGTCGCGCGCGACGGGTTCAGTCAGTCGTTCAACGTCACGCTCCCGCCGCACACGACGACGGTGTTCAAGTGGCAGGCGTGAGCAGTTGGTAGAATAAACGAAGGGCGAAGCGCGGATTTCGTTTCGCCCTACTTTTTTCCAACCGGCGCGTAGTCGGTGTAGGCCACGGTCATGTCGGCATCGAGGGACTTGATCCAGAAGGCGCGGCCGCGGAGATGCGTGGTCACCTTTTGCGGGAGGCTGGGCGTTTCGCCCGCGGGCAGGCTGTAGGTCATCACGGTTTTCATGGCCGCGATGGTGACACCCCAGGTCGGGTGAAACTCGCCGGCGGCGGAAATTTCCAGCGACTCGACGGTTTTGGTGGGCTTGTGCACGACGAGGGTCGCGCGGAGAAACTCGGCGGTCTTGTCGCCTTTTTCGCCGGGTTTGAGACGGCAGCGAAACGTCGCGCGATCGGGCGTATCAGCGACGGTCTCAGGATTGGTGAGGTCGAGCTGATCGGTGATGAGCGGAGCGGTGTTGTTGCTGGAGCGGCGCGCGAGCTTTTGTTTGTAGTCGTTTTGCTCCTCGGCGGTGGGCGGGCGGTCGTCCTGTTTGACCAGGGTCCAGCGGTCGAAGGATGGACGGGCGGCGTCGTGGCGCTCGACGCGGCTATGGCCGTCGCCGACGGTGGTCTGCGTGAACGACCAGCCGCGCGGTGCGTCGGTGCGAAACGTTTTGAGCGCGGCGGCGAGGTCCGCGGGCACGTCGGCACATGCGGGGGCAACGAGCGCGCAAAAGAGAAAAAGGAAACGCATCGCGCCGAAGAAGCGGAAGGCGCGCGATGGCGCAACCTCGCAGCGGCTGCGGCGGGAAGTTTCTAAGAAGTGCGCCTTCCGCCCGTGGTAATAGTGGCACTGCAACACTCAACCCCGAGTTACCATGGACCGACATTTCTTAGTTCCTGCCACGATCGCAGCGGCGCTGCACGCCGGACTGCTGTTTGGAATCGGTTCGTCGAAAGACGGAATCAAAGTAACCCCGACTAAGGTCTGCGGAGACCTGATCACCTGCGTATTCCCGGTAGATTTGATGCCGCCACCGGAAGTGGAGAATGAGCGTGTCTTGGCTGCGCGTGAGGGCGGTCCGTCCCACCCGAGTCTCGACGAGCCGCCACCGATCGATTCGCCAACGCACTTCAAGATTCCGGTCGAGCGCAACGTGATCAATGTGGGGGAACTCCACGTCGACAAGATCCCGATTGCGGTGGGCGTGCCCGGAGGAACGGGCGACCGGCCGGACTTCGGCGGCGGAAAAATCCTCAGCCACGGCGACCTCGAGAATACGCCGCGGGCCCGCGTGACCGCGTCGCCGACGTATCCGTTCGAGGCGCGCCGCAACGGGCAGACCGGTGAAGTCGTCGTCGAGTTTGTCGTCGACGAAGCGGGCAACGTGCACACGCCGACCGTCGCGCGGTCGAGCGACCGCGTGTTTGAAGAAGCGGCGTTGCGCGCGGTGGCGCGGTGGAAATTCGAGCCGGGCAAACGCGACGGGCGGGCTGTGCGGTTTCGCATGGCGCTGCCGATTCAGTTCACGCTGAACGGCGAATGAGCGCGGGCGGGCGGTGCGCGCTCAGGCGACCGAGAGGATCTTGTTGCCGGTCGCGACACCGCCGCGGCCGGGGATTTGCACGGAGTCGCCGACGCGTTTGCCGAGGAGCTGGCGTCCAAGTGGAGATTGCGGCGTGAGGACGAGAATTTCCTGTTCGCCGACGCGCAGTTCGAGTCCGCCGGCGCGGGGCCCGAGAAAATACCAGGCGCTTTTGCCGCGGGCGCTCAGTTCCACGACGGCACCAAGCGCAATGACACTGCCCGCCGTGAAATCGGGGAGGGGCAGGGTGGTGTAGACGGCGAGGCTCTCCTCGATTTCGCCGGCGAGCTTCGCCTGACCCTCGGCGAGGTAGGCGGCTTCCTGGCTGTGGGTATCGTATTTGTTCTCGGCGCGGCTCTCCTCGCTGATCGCTTCGTCGCGGGCGAGTTGGGCCGCGCCGATCTGGAGCGCGAGCTCGGCGCGAAGCTGCTGGAGGATGGCGGCGCGGATGGCGGATTTGTTCACGCGGTGGAGAATATTGGGTAAAATTGTCCGCGCCCTTTTTTAACTCGCGGACCCGGAACGTGCCCCGCATCGTCCCGCTCGTCCAGTCCGGCGTTTTCGGACTCCCTGCATGGCGCGAAAAATCAGCTTCATCAATTACAAGGGCGGTGTCGGCAAGACCTCCCTCATCGTCAACACGGCGGCCTCCTTGGCCAAGCTGGGCAAGCGCGTCCTGCTGTGCGATTTCGACACGCAGTCGAACGCGAGCATCTGGCTCCTGCGGCTCGACCGCTGGAACAAGATCAACGCCGCCGGTGAAGGTTCGGTGTTTTCCATCTTCGACCCGGGCCGTGCCAAGGTTCGCGACCTCGTGGTGAAAGACGTGGTCGAGGGAAAAGCGGGTGAGAAGCTCCTGCCCGGTCTCGATCTGGTGCCGACAACCTTCAATCTGGTCGATTTGGAGAACGAGTATACGGGCGACCCAAAACGGCCGCACTACCTCGTGTTTTACGAGCAGCTCGCGGCGATTGAGGCGAACTACGACTACATCCTCTTCGATTGCCCGCCGAACATTCTGCGCGCCTCGCAGTGTGGGATTTTCTCCTCGAACGAGATTTATGTGCCTGTGAATCCCGACGCGTTGAGCCTGATCGGGTTCACGCTGCTGGTGGAGAAGCTCTACAAGTTCCACCAGCTCTCGGCGAGTTTCCGCACGGCGGCGATGGGCGTGCCGGCGCAGGTGCAGGGCCTGATCTTCAACTCGATCAAAACCGGCGTCGATATCGAGGTGCCAAAGATGCGGCTGCAGCTGCGCCTCAACCAGTTCAAGACCGCGAAGCGCGCAGCGGCGACGGCGAAGATTTTGGATACCCAGATCCGCGACGCGATGGTCGTGCGCCGGGCGGTCGCGCTCGGTTTGCCGGTGGCGCTGGTCGGCAGCGAAGCCGTCGACGCCGGCCCGGGCGGCGACAATGTGATCAACGACTACCGCCGGCTCGCCGGAGAGATCATCCAGCAGGGGCAGGTGTGAGTGCGGCCCAGCGGCCGTGAACCGAGCATTCGTTTTTCCATGAAATCCACTGCCAAAGATTGGAATGAAGTCCGCACGGCGTTTTCGACCTCGATCATGGTCGACACCGCGCTGAGCAGCCTCGCGCAAAATCTCGACGCGCCCGACTGGCCGATCAAAGGCAAGGCCGAGACCCCGGCGACCTACATCGACCTCGATTTCGAGGAAGTCGTCGAGTTGCTGCAACTAAAGGGGCAGAAGCCCGAGCGCATCGACCAACTCATCGGCATTCTCAAAGAGACCCTCGCGTTCGACAATCCATTCGGCGAGATGGTGACTCAGTCGGAAGCCTCGGCGGTCCGGGAAAACCAGTTGCTCAAGAATCTCACGAAGCTCGGCATCCCCGAAAATTTTCCCGTGGCGCTGACCGCGCTCGAAGTCGGCACGCTGGAATTTTGCAAGTTGGAGAAACTCTCGACGCTCGGTGAGTTCGCGGTGTTTGCGCAGGGCATGTCGCAAAACGTGATCGTGGGCGGCGACTTCAAGAAATTGCTGAACGCGCTCTCGCACGTCGACGAAGGCGCACTGGCCGAGGTGCTGCCGTTACGCCGCGGAGCGAAAGGGCTGCATTTGGTCGAGGCGCTGGCGTTGGCCACGCGGGCGCCAGATGCCGCAGAGCGCGCCGAGCTCGCCACGACGTGGTTCCGCGACGATGTCGCCGCCATTGAAAAGGACGTCGCGGCCGGCGGCTCGCTGGCGCGGCATTTTGTGATCTTGGGCGACGCCGAACGAGAAAAGGTCGCGGTGAACCTGCTCAAGCCCCACCTGCGCCTGCCGGCCGGTCGGGCGGCGGCCGTGACCGAGAAGAAGAAGGGGCTCTTTGGTTGGCTCTTCGGCAAGAAGTAGGCGTCACTCGACGCACCTCTCCCATGTTTGAATCGTCTTCAAAACGTCCGCCCGGTGTGCCGGCTCCGGGACTGTCGCTGCCGCGGCGGCGTCCGGCGGCGGGTTCGCCGTTCGATGTTTCGGAGAAGTCCGCGGCGGCCCGCGAGTCCATCAAGGCCATCGTAACGGCCACGCGTTCGCCTTTTGTCGGGGCGCCGGTGGTGCCAAGTGCACAGGTAGCTGAACTGGAGCGCTCATTGCGCCAATTGGAGCTGGCGCTGGCCGAGCGCGAGGCCTCCGTGGCGCAGGCCGAAGCTCGGTTGGCGGAACAAGAGCGCGATTTGGCGGAGACGGAGGCGCTGTTGCAGGCACGGGAAAAACTGCTCGCGGCAACCCGACGCGTGGCGCCGGTGCCGGCGGCGATTTCGGCCGAGGAAAAAGCCGCGCTGGAGCAACTCCGGGCGGAGTTGGAACGCCAGGAAGCGGGTTTGAAAGAAGCGAAGCAGGCGCAACGGGAGCGCGAACAGTTTATCGATGAGAGCGAGGCCAAGCTTTTCGAGAAAGTGCAGGCCCAGCAGGAAAAGGAGATCGAACTGGAGCAACGTGAAGAGGATTTACGGGCCCGTGAGCGTCGATTCCGGGAACGGGAGGCCGCAGCCGACCCGAAGGCGGCGGCAGCGCTGCAGGCCGAAGATGCGGCGGCGAAGAAGAAGTTCGACGAGTTTAACGAGTGAGGCGGGCTCCGGTCCGACCGGTTTTCGCCCCGGAACTCTCTCGTTGACGCCGGCCGGGACGCCCTGAATCTTTTCGGCAACATTTTCCCTGACGTGCCGTCCAAGGCCGCACCCACCCATCTACTGAATGAAACACCTTCGTCTCGCCCTCGTCGTTTTTGCCACCGCCGCCGGTCTCGCGCGCGCCCAAGACGAGCAGCAACAGCGTCCGCCGACCGAGATTCCTGATTTCAGCAACTTGGACGACTACATCTACGAGCCGAAAAGCATCTTGAGCTACGGTTTCCGTTACCTCAGCGGCGCGAAGTTGAAATTTTTCGGTTCAGGGCGTCTGGCCACCACGGAAGACCCCGGTGCGGCGACGGGTCGGAATATCACGCGCTCCTACCACGACGGCACAGTCGGCGTGGATGCCCGCTTCGCCCCGCGCGTCGACAACAGCGGCAACCCGGTGCTCGATCCGGATTCGGGCTCCCAGATTTTCGATCCGATCGCGCCCGATGGCCGCACGAACACGTGGTCCTTCCAAAACGCCAGCCAGGTGACCGAGGACGGTTTTCTCGCGTTTCGCACCTATTCGGCGGAAATCATTGATGCGGGCACGCGCTCGAAGGACGCCAACTCGAATTTCGGCATGGAAGTCGCGGTCTCGCGCGACATGGGCAAGCTCCTCGGTTCCCGCATCTCGTGGCAGTTGATCGCGGGCATGAGCATCAATGACCTTTCCGGCCAGACGACCGATGCGGTGCAGGCGCGGCTCACGGCGTTGACCGATCTCTATTCGCTCGACGGTCAGGTTGCACCGCTGGCGCCCTACAGTGCGCCGAGTTCGGCCAGCGAGAGTGTCCTCGATTCCGCCGGCAACGCCGTGCTGAACGACGATGGCTCCGCGCAGACGGTGACGACCGACACTACGGTGCTGCTTTCCAACCAGCCGGCGGCGCGCGTGAATACGGTGACAACCGATTCCACGAGCGTGAACACCCGCTGGAAGCTCAGCGGCGCCTACTACACGTTCCGGGCGGGACCGACGCTGTTTGTGCCGATCACCAACCGTTTCCGCGCGAGCGTGAGTGTGGGCGCGGCGGTCATTGACGCGGGCAGCAACTACAGCGTGACGCAGACCTACGCGCCGGAGACCGGAGCGGAAATCAGCGATACGAGTTCGAGCACGGAGAGTCATCTCCTGCCAGGCTACTACGCCGATGCGACCCTGCAGTTTGATCTGACGGAGCGCACCGGATTCTACGCCGGCGCCCTGATCCAAGGTGCGGGTGATTACACCCATAACCTGAGCAGCACCGCCGCCAGCTACTCGACCAAGATCGACTTGGCGAAACAGCAGGGTTTTCGCGGCGGCATGACGATCCGCTTCTGAGCGGACGCCGTTCGAATGAGATTAACCGCAGGCCGGGCCAAACGCCCGGCCTTTTGTTTTCTCCTTTTCAACCTGAGACTGCGCCGTTTGCTTCGCATCGCGTGAGCGTCAACGAGAAGAAACCCCTTTGGCCCGTCGGCTCGCTGGTGGTGCTGACCGGTCTCAACCTCCTCGACTACCTCGACCGCCAACTGCTCGCGGCCGTGCTCACGCCGATCAAGGAGGAGCTGAAGCTAAGCGACGAGCAGTTGGGCACCATTCAGAGTGCGTTCATGTGGGGGTATTTTCTGACCTCGCCGTTGTTCGGATATCTCGGCGACCGCGTGCCGCGGCGATGGTTGGTGGCGGCGGGCGTGTTTGTGTGGAGCCTCGGCACGTTGATGTCGGGCCATGTGAGTGCGCTCGGCGCGCTGATTTTCTTCCGGGTGTTGGTCGGGTTTGGCGAAGCGAGTTTCGGGACGATCAGTCCGGGCTGGATTGCGGATCTGTTCCCGGCGGCGAAGCGCAATAACGCCATTTCGATCTTCTACCTCGCGATCCCGGTCGGGTCCGCGCTCGGCTACATCCTCGGCAGTTGGATCGCGGCGCACCACGGTTGGCGCGCGGCGTTTTTGTGGGCCGGCTACCCGGGTCTGCTGCTCGCATTTATCCTCTTTCTGTTGCGTGAACCGGCGCGCGGAGCGTCCGATGCGCCGGCCGCGCCAGGCGCCGTGGCGGGGGGCAAACCCGGCTGGACCGCTTATCTCGAGCTCTTCAAGTTTCGCGAATACCGGCTCGTGATCGCGGGTTATGTGGCGCAGACGTTCGCGATGGGCGGCTTTGCGCTGTGGGCGCCGACTTTTTTGCACCGGGTGCATCACATGAAGAACGAAGATGCCGGC
>CALRZR010000172.1:0-16796 GCA_943372705.1 Opitutus sp. GAS368
TGGACCGTCTCTTTGGTCGGCGCTTGGGCTTCAACCGGCACGACTTTCGTTCCGGGAACATTGAGATAGGCCAGTCCCACATAGCCGATACCGGACGGATTCTTTGCGACTTCGGCCGCGATCTGCTCGTTACCAGCCATCTTTTGCGATGACTTGGCATAGTCGCGCTTGTTCATCGCGAGTTCCTTCCAGTCGGAATAGGTGCCCGAGGAGGTATTGCGCGTGTAGATCGAAATCTTGCCGGGCTTGCCGCCGACTCCGGACCAATCCGTCACGTCGCCTGCGAAGATCTGTTCCACCTGCTTTTTCGAGAGCTTCGCAATCGGGCTATTGGCATTCACAATCACCGCCATGCCGTCGTAGGCCACGATGATGGGTTTGAGCGTGACGCCCTTCGCGGTGGCCGCGGACATTTCGGTGGGTTTCGCGCGGCGCGAGCTCATGCCGATCTGCGCAGTCTTGTCGATGACTGCCGAGATCCCCGTGGTGGAGCCTTCCGCCGCGATCTCGAACGAGACCCCGGGGTGAAGCGCTTTGTATTCTTCGGCCAAGGTCGGCACGAGTTTGGCCCCGAGCGTATCGGAACCCTTGATGACGAGCTTCGTGTCGGCGTGGACGGTGCCAGTCGCGACGAGCGCGGCGGCGAGGAGGAAGGAGAGTTTTTTCATGATAGTATGGTTGGTCGGGAGATTTTTCGGGTGGATCAAAACTGGATCTGCATCTGGGAACGTGCGCCGATCACCGACGCTTCCGCTGGCGCGCCGGCAAGGGTCTCTTTCGTCTTCGCGGAGACGAGTCCGAGCTGGAGTTTGAGGTCATTGCCGCGGAGGTAATAATTTCCGCCAAAATACCACTCGACAGACTTGTTCATGGTGCCGCCGCTCGGGGCCGACCGGATCACGTCGGAGAGCGTCAGCCCGCGACGGTCGGAATCGAGCGCCGCGTAGCGGGCGACGAGTTCGATCGCTTCGGTCACATAAAAGGTGGGCTGCAAGAAGTATCCCTTCGGTTTGGCATCCGTCGTGGCATTCACCCCGCGCTCCACGTTTGCGGTGAGATACTCACCCATGAAGGTGAAGCGACCCGCGGTCACATTCACGAAGGCCGAGTAGAGACTGAGATCAAAGCCGCGGCCGAAATTCGTCGTGCCGGATCCACCGAGATCGGGCAGATGGCCCGCAGCCACGCCGGCGATCCAACTGCCGTTGTTCTCCAATTTGCCCGTGACGCCGAAAGTGCCCCAAAATGCGGGGCGGTTCGTCGCGGCGTCGCCCGTCGCCGACGCTGCGGTGAAATTCTCCGGGCGCTCCGGCGCCGTGACCGCCACGCTGTAGGCCAGGCCGATGGTCTGGCTGAGATCCTTTTTGCCGTCGAGAAAGGCACCGATGCGGTAGCTCGCCGCACCGAGGCGCCGGCCGTTGTTCGACTCGACGAAATAACGCGTCACCGACGAACGCTCGATCGCCCGGATATCACCGCTTGAGGCCCGCTCTTCATAGGCGACGTTCACCTTCCGCAGGCCGAAATTGAACGCGAGATCGGGAGTGGGTTTCCACTCGGCGAACGCGTCATCATAGCCGCCGCTGGCAAAGTCATAGGTCATGGTCACTCCCCAGTCCCCTCCGAGACCCGCTTTCAGCGTGAAATACATCCGGCGCAGAAAGGCATGATCGGTCGCGATCGGCCCTACCGCGGCGTTCTTCACGTCGGTATCGAGGCTCGCATACTGCATCTGCATGCGCATGCCGACGCTGATGCGGTCCGTCGATTTGCCGTTCGCCATGGCCCGCGCCGGGATGGTGTTGTTGTCCCGCACCAGTTCGGCGCGCAGATCCTCCGCTTCCTGATTCGTGAGAATTCCCTTCCGCACGAGCGCGTCGAGCAATGGCCCGCTATCTTGAGCGAGAATGGGGAGCGCCGGCAGGAACAAGCCCACGGCGAAGGCGAGGAGTTTGGTTTTGATGGTCGACATGAAAGGGTTTGAGCGAGTGACGGTAAGATTATGCCGGCCGATTGTTACAATCGTATGACGCTTCGGTGACAAATCTGACAATTTGCCGCGAACGTTACGGGACGGTTAAATCTGTGTGAGTTTCTGCCGCGGTCCTTGACCGATGCGCGGCGCGCTGCGAACGGACCCGTATGCGAACACTCCTTCGACTCATCGTCGTGCTGGCGTTGGGCTCCTTATCGCCGCTCCACGCGACCTCTCAAGAGCCGTCGCCGCTCGGCCAGGCCCGGTCGCTTGCCGCCGCGGTCGCCGATAGCGCGCTCGGCGGCGAGTTGCTGGCCGAAGTGGCGACGGCCTACGCGCTCCACGGCGACCGCGACACGGCTCTGGCCATCGCCGCCCCGCTCCCGCCCTCCCTCCGTGCCGCCGTGCTCATCGAACTTGCCACCCATCTGACCGATCAGCGCGGTGCCGACGCGGCCCAACTCCTCCTCGACGCTCAAACCGCCAAAGCCCTCACGAACGATTGGCGCAAAGCCCGCGTCGCCCGCCTGCTCGCCGTTGGCTACGCCCGGCTCGGGAAGTTCGAAGCCGCCGTCGCGCTTGCGCATACCGTGCCCGATGCCGAGGAACGGGCTTTCGCCCAACAGGACGTCGTCGCCGCGCTCAACCGCTCCGGCGATGTCGCCCGCTCGCGCGAGCTTGCCGGCACCATCGAAGAAAACCGCCGCTATGGCACGTATCGTCAGAAAGCGACCGCGTTGGCCGACACCGCCCGCACACTGTTCCAGCGCGGAAATGCCGATGACGCCGCTACGCTCCTTGCGCAGGCGGAATTGCTGCTGCCCAAGAAACCGGGCTGGGCCGACGGGATCGCCTACCGCAACGTCGCGCTGGCCGCGTTCGCCTGCGGTGAGCCCACCAAAGCCGCCGCGCTCCTTGAAAAAGCGGAGGCCCTAGCCCGCCAAATTGCCGGCCCGTGGAAGGTCACCGAGTTCACCGGCGTCGCCACGTCGTGGCGCACATGCGGAGACGTTACCCGCGCGACGGCTTTACTCACCGAGGCGTCAGCTTTTCTCGGCAGCTTGGCGCCGCTCGAATCCGCCGACGAAACCCCGACGCTCGCCCGCGCGTGGCACGCGGCAGGTGAAACCGCCCGCGCGCGCACCCTGTTAAACGGCGTAATCACCGCCGCCGGTGCCGCCGCCAACGCCGAGGCTTGGCGCAAGGCTCACGTGCGGGCCCTCGTCGTGAGCGACGAGTTGCTCAGCCGCGGCGCGCCGTCGAAATAGTCCGACGGCGGCTTTCTCGTGGCGCGCTCGCCGGCTTGCGCTGGCCCGACCTTTCAGTTCCGTTCCGCGCATGTCGCCCCGCCCTCACCTCCGTTTTGTCGCCGCCATTTTTCTTGGCGCCGTCGTCGCCACTGCAGCTGTTCCGTGGGGCCAATATCGCGGTCCGCAGGCGAGTGGCGTCGACGCCTCCGTCGCGCTGCCGACGACCTTCAACGCCGCAAAAGGCGAAAACATTCGCTGGCAAACCCCGATTCCCGGCCTCGCCCATGCGTCGCCGATCATCTGGGGCGACCGCGTCTACGTCGCGACCGCCGTTACCGAGGGGGCCAAATCCGATCTGAAAGTCGGCCTCTACGGTGACATCGGCTCGGCCCCCAATTCCGAGAAAAACCAATGGCGTCTCCTCGCGCTCGACCGCGAGACCGGCCGGGTGGTGTGGAACGTTCTCGCTCACGAGTCCGTGCCGCGCGTCGCCCGCCACACCAAGGCCACGCATTGCAACTCCACCCCCGCGACCGACGGCCAGCGCATCGTCGCGATTTTCGGGTCCGAGGGACTTTTCTGTTTCGATACCGAGGGAAAACTCCTCTGGAAAAAAGACCTCGGCCCGATGGACTCCGGCTACTTTCAGGTGCCCACCGCGCAGTGGGGCTTTGCGAGTTCACCGATCATCCACGACGGCAAAGTCGTCGTGCAGGTCGACGTGCAGAAAGATTCGTTTCTCGCCGTCTTCGATCTCGCGACGGGCCGCGAGCTCTGGCGCACCGCGCGCAAAGATGTGCCCACGTGGGGCACCCCCACCGTCGTCACCGGCGGCGGTCGCACGCAAATCGCCGTCAATGGCTGGCACCACACCGGCGGATACGATTTCGCCACCGGCCAAGAGCTGTGGAAATACGACGGAGGCGGCGATATCCCGGTGCCCACGCCGATCACGTCGGGCGACCTCATTTTCTTCACGAGTGCCCACGGGCGCTCCCGGCCGATGCGCGCGATCCGTGTCGATGCCACTGGTGATCTCACGCCGGACGACTCGGGCGCGCTCAAACCCGGCGTCGCGTGGAACCAAGATCGCAAAGGCAGCTACATGCAGACGCCCATCGTCCTCGGCGATCTGCTCTTCGGTTGCACCGACGTCGGCCTGCTCACGTGCTTCGACGCGAAGACTGGCGAGATCCGTTTCAGTGAACGCCTCTCGAAAACCAGCGAAGGCTACACCGCGTCCCCCGTCTCGGATGGTCGCCATCTCTATTTCACGAGCGAACTGGGCAACGTCTTCGTCGTCCCCGTGAAGCCCGAATTCGCCGTCGTCGCCAGCAACCCGCTTGGCGAAACGTCCCTCGCCACCCCCGCGATTTCGGCCGGAAAAATCTTTTTCCGCACGCGCGACAAGCTCGTCGCCGTCGGCGTCGCCCGTTGAGTCTTGGCCGCGTCCGGCGAAAAATCTGGACGCGCCGTCGTATCTTCGGACAGGTGAACACGTCTTTTCGCAGTAGCCGCGCACTTGCGGCCCTCTCCGAGATCAGCACCCTGCACACTCTTATGCTCAAATCCCTGACCTCTTCCAAGGCCACCCGGCGATCCTTCGCCGCCGCCTTGGTCGTCGCCACTGCCGCCACCGCCGCGCTCAATCCGCGCGCCGCCGCGGCCGAAACCACCGTGCTTTCGCCGTTCCGCGTCGAGGCCGAATTTGGTCTCGACGGCCAGCGGATCCAAAACTCCTCCGCTGTCCTGAACAGCTACCTCCTCGAACAACAGGGCATCGGGAGCATGCAGGATATCACCGGCGCCGCGCCGAATCTCTCTAGTATAAACAGCGACACCCGCGGCTTCGGCGACGTCCTCTCGCTCCGCGGCGTGACCAACTCCATTTTTTTCACATCCCCGTCCATCGCCTTCGTGGTCGACGATGTTCCCGGCTCCTCCGTCTCCGCGTATCCCAGCACTCTCCTCGGCGTCGACAGTTTCGTCGTCAAATCCGGCCCGCAGAGCACCGATTATGGTCGTAACGCTCCCGGCGGCGTCGTCGAAATCAAGACCCGCACGCCTGGCGCCCAACACCGCGGCAAGCTCCTCCTTGATTACGGCTCCTACAAGTATTCCTCCGCGCAGGCTGCGTTCGATGGCCCGCTGGGCAAACAGGCGGGTTACAGCCTCTCGTTCGGCATTTCCGACCGCGAGGGCTACATCACCAACAGCGCCAAGAACAAACCTGCCGACGACCGTTCCGATGTCGCCGGCCGTGGCACACTTTTCTTCCGCCCCGACGAGAAAACCCAGATCCGCGTCGGTCTTGTCTACGAACGGGCCAAGGACAACGACGGCCGCCTTACGTCGCTTTTCAGTTCCGATCCTTTCGCCGTCGGTTCCGGCACCGAGGGCCAGACCGCAATCGAGCGCTACCAGTTTTCGTTTCAGGCGAAACGTAAACTCAACCTCGGCACGCTGATCGCCACGACCTCGCGGCAGTTTTTCGATGTCGACCCGTCCGTCACCGATCTCGATCTCTCGCCGCTGCCTCTCGCGTTTTCCCGCGTGGTTCAGAGCGAGGAAACGTGGACCCAGGAGGTCCGCTTCGAATCCGTTCCCACCGCCGATAAGGCCCAATGGCGCGCCGGCCTTTTCTACTACGATCAAAACGGCGACAGTAACTCCCTCCGCCAATTTATTGTTCCGCCGAGTGCTTTCGTCCCGCCGAATTTTGTCCAGACCGAGCGCACGCTTGCCTCACTCGACCAGACTTCCGCCGCTGCCTACCTCAACGCCGATGTGCCCGCGACCGCGCAGACCATGCTGAAGTTCGGCGCCCGCTTGGAGCGCGCCAATTCCGATATCGACCGCACGAAGTCCGCAACCAACAGCTTCGGTTTCCCGTCGCCCCAAGACGCCCGCCTCCGTGCCTACCAATCCGCGGTCAACGCCTCGGCCACCGCCGGTGTGAGCCACGCGCTCTCGACTTCCTTGAGTGTGCACGCCCGCACTTCGGTCGCCGGCAAACCGGAAGGCTACAGCGCGTTCACCGGCACCCCGGCCCTCGCGCGTTTCGAATCTGAGCGCCAATGGGCCAACGAAATCGGACTTACCTTCGGCGATCCCAAGAGCCGATTCGGCGGCAGCCTCCTTGGCTTCTACACCCAGATCAAAGATTACCAATTCGAACGCACCGTCCCCGGCTCCACCGACTTCGTCGTCGTCAACGCCGCCGAGGTGCTCTCCCGCGGCTTCGAGGCCAAGGTCATCTACAGCCCGATGGATCGCCTGTGGTTCGACCTTCAGGCGGGTTACACGCAAGCCACCTTCGAAAGTCATCGCGACGCCACCGGCGCCTCCGTCAATGGCAAACACGTGCCCTACGTTCCGCGCTCCACCCTGCGCGCGGGCGTCACCGTCGACCTCACCCGCGGCTTTTCCGCCAACGCCAGTTACGCCGCCGCCGGCCGCACGGTTTACGACGAGCGCAACACCGCCGCTTTCGTCCAGAAATCCTACGGCGTTGTGAACGCCCAGCTGCGCTACCGCCAAGGCCAATGGACCGGTGCCGTCTACGTGCAGAATCTTTTCGAGAAAGAATATTATCAGTTTATCAATCCCGAGATCTTCGCCGGCGCTCCCGGCGCTCCGCGCCGCGTCGGCGTCCAACTGACGCTCGAATTCTAAGACGCCCGCGGTTGCCTTCGCCCACGCACACCGCTCACTGTATCTCCCTCAACCCGCATCGGAACCATGAGAATCGCCACCCGCCTCCTCCCCCTCGTCGTCGCTCTGAGCGGCGTCGTTTGTATCAACGCCGTCCACGCTGCCTCCGGTTGGTTGCACTGGCGTGGTCCCGATCAAAACGGTGTTTCGCCCGCGAAGCAGTCGCTGCCCACCGACCTCACCCTCGGTGGCCCGAATCACCGCTGGTCCTACAAAGCCCATGGCGCCGGCACGCCCGTCATCGCGGACGGGCGCCTCTTCGCCATCGGCTTTTACGGCTCCAACACCGACGTGGAAGAGACGATCTTCTGTCTCGATGTGAAGACCGGCGCGAAGCTCTGGGAGCACCGCTTCAAGGACTTCCTGAGCGACACCGTTTACAACCGCTACGGCATCGGCGCGCCCTACGTCGACGCCGAGACCGGTCACGTTTACTGCGAGTCCACCTGCGGCGTCATCAAAGCCTATACGCGCGACGGTAAACTCCTCTGGGAGCGCTCCATGATGGAAGAGTTCGGCCGCCTCACGTTCCCCAACGGCCGCACGGGCTCACTTACCACCGACGGCGGCATGCTATATGCCAAGGCCATCACCGCCAACTGGGGCGCCGACGGTCCCGCGCGCAGCCGCTACTACGCCTTCGACAAGCTCACCGGCGAACTCATCTGGTCCAGCACGCCGGGCACCGATCCGGTCGACAATCCGATGGGCGCGCCGATCTTCGGCGACCTCGGCGGACACCGCGTTTTCTACCTCGGCACCGGCTGCGGTCACGTCGTCTGCATCAACGCCCGCACCGGCGAACCCGTCTGGCGTTTCAAACTCTCCCATGGCGGTCTCAATTCCGACATGCTCTTCCCCGCCCCGGGCCAGCTCATCGCGATCCACGGCAAGGAAAACATCGACGCTTCTTCGCAAGGCCGGCTCGTGTGCATCAAAATCCCGACCGAATACCCCACCGGCCCCAAACCCGTGATCCTCGGCAAAGAAGCCGAGATCTGGCGCAACGACAGCTTCAGCGCATTCTCCAGTTCCCCGCTGTTGGTGAACGGCAAAGTCTACTCCACCAGCGCCACGGGCGAGTTCCAATGCGCCGACGCCAAGACCGGCGAGCTCCTCTATCACCTCAAGCTCGGCGCGGATCAGATTCACGCGTCGCCCGCTTACGCCGACGGCCGCTTCTACGTCCCGATGCACGAGGGCACATTCTTCGTGATCGAAGAAAAAGCCGGCAAACCTGTCATTGTTTCCAGCAACAAGATGGAACCCGGCACCGCCCTGCTTGGCGCGCCCGCGTTCTACGGTGACTCGCTGTTTCTGTTCACCAAAGACGCGCTGCACTGCTTTGGCCCGAAGTCGAAAGCCATGGTGATCCCACCATCCACTCCCGCCCCGAAATCCGCGCCGCTCTCGACTGCGCCCATCGCTTCGCTGCAAGTCGTGCCGGCCGAGTTCGCTCTCGCTCCCGGCCAATCCCAGTCCTTCAAAGTCTGGGGCCTCGATGCCACCGGCCGCCGCGTGAAAGACGTTACCGCTGAGGCCACCTTCGCGAAGTTCATCCCGCCCTCCGCCCTCGTTAAGTCCGAAGTCGACGCCACCCTCACCGGCAACGTCGTCGCCGCCGGTCCCGCCGCCAAACTCTCCGCCGGCGCCATCCAGGCCAAAGTCGGCGCCCTCGCCGGCACCACCCGCGGCCGCATCGTCGCCGGCTACGGCCACAAAGAAACCTTCGAAGGCCTGCCGCTCGGCCAAAAAGACAAGGACGGCACCGATGTTGGCTTCCCTCCGCTCCCGTGGCTCGGCGCCCGCGTTAAGTGGTATGCCTTCGAAAAGGACGGCAATAAGTTCGTCGGCAACCGCCTCGATTCCCTGCTTTTCATGCGCACGATGAACTTCATCGGCGGCCCGGATATGAAGAACTACACGTTTGAGGCCGACGTGATGACCGACGGCAACCGCCGCATCATGTCGAACGTCGGCGTCGTCAACCAACGCTACCTCTTCAACATGGCGGCCAACAACCGCATTCTCGAAGTTTCCTCGACCCACGAGCGCTTCAACGCCTCGGTGCCCTTTGAAGCCGCCGCCAACACCTGGTATCGCCTCAAAACCCGCGTCGATCCCGACAAGTCCGGCGAGGGCGGTTTCGTCCGCGCCAAACTCTGGCCGCGCGGCGAGCCCGAACCCGCCAAGTGGACCTTGGAAGTCCATCAGGCCAAGATCCACACCCACGGCGCCCCCGCCGTCTACGCCTTCTCCCCGCAAAGCCTGAAACGCGTGTTCATCGACAACCTTTCCCTCACCGCCAATGAATAAGCTCCGTCTCCCTCTCGCACTCTCCCTCTTCACCGCGGTGTTGGCCCTGCCCAGCGCCCGCGCCGGTGACTGGCCCATGTGGGGTGGCTCGCCCAGCCGCAACATGGTCGCCGTCGGCGCCTCCGGTCTGCCCGACGATATCGTCAGCGGAAAATTGCTGCCGAAATCCGAAACGATTGACCCAAAGTCGACGAAGAACGTCCGCTGGGTTTCCAAGCTCGGCTCGCAAGCCTACGGCACGCCCGTCGTGTCCGGTGGCCGCGTCTTCGTCGGCACCAACAACGAGTCACCGCGCGATCCCAAACAGGTCGGTGATCGGGGCGTCATGATGTGCTTCGATGAAAAAACGGGCGCTTTCCTTTGGCAGCTCGTCGTTCCGAAGCTCGGGTCCGGCAAAGTCTCGGATTGGGAATACGTCGGCATTTGCTCGTCGGTCTTCATCGAGGGCGACCGCGGCTACGTCGTCACGAATCGCGGCGACGTCGTGTGCTTCGACGTCAAGGGCCTCGCCGACGGCAACGCCGGTCCCTACACCGACGAAGCGAAATTCTCGTCAGCCGACGGCAAGCCCGTCGAGGTCGGCGCCAACTCCGCCGATATCATTTGGGTGAGCGATATCCGCACTGAGCTCGGCATCTTCCCGCACAATATTTCGAGCTGCTCCCCGCTCGTCGTCGGCGACAAACTCTACATCGCCACCTCGAACGGCGTCGATTGGTCCCACCTGAATATTCCCGCGCCCTTTGCTCCCGCGCTCGCTGTCCTCGACAAAGCCACCGGCAAAGTCGTCGGCGAAGAAGTTTCCGGCGTTTCCAAACGCGTGCTGCACTCCAGTTGGAGTTCCCCCGCCTATACCCTCGTCAACCAGAAGCCCACGATCGTCTGGGCCGGCGGCGACGGCTTCACTTACACCTACGACCCCGTCCCCGTGCCGGACAAGGACGGCACCCCGGTCCTCAAAGAACTGCTCCGCTACGACGCCAACCCCCCCGAGTATCGCCACAAAAATGGCCAGCCGATTAAGTATGCAACGTTCGACGGCCCCAGCGAAGTCATCGGCACCGTCGTCGCGGTCGACAATCGGGCCTATTTCGCCATCGGCCAAGATCCCGAGCACGGCGACGGCGTCGGTATGTTGAGCTGCATCGACCTCACGGCCAAAGGCGACATCACCGGCAAAGCCCTCTGGACCTACAAGGGGATCGGCCGCGCAATTTCCACGCCCAGCGTGCACGACGGCCTGATCTACCAGGCCGAATACGACGGCGACATCCACTGCCTCGATGCCAAGACCGGCGAGCACCTCTGGGTCTATGAAACCAAGAGCCGCATCTGGTCCTCCACCATCGTCGCCGATGGCAAAGTTTACATCGGCAACGAAGACGGCGAACTCGTCATTTTGAAAACTGGCCGTGAGAAAAAGCTGATCGCCAAGGTCGAGTTCTACACGCCGATCTATTGCACGCCGATCGTCGCCAACAACACGATCTTCGTGGCGACGCTCACCCACCTCTTCGCCATCGGCAAGTGAGCGCCGCTCGCGCCGAAAACGCATCGTCTGTCGCTCGGCTCGCGAGAGCCGCGCTCGCGTCGCGCTGACCGCGCAGAATTTTTCTCGCGGTCTCGCGTTGCCAGTTGCGACACCCCCGGTCGTGTGCACCGTCACTGCGCACTTGGTTTTAGCTCCTCCTTCGCCTTCCGCCGAACACCTAATTTTTCTACCTCACTCGTTCTCCCTTCAACCGTCATGAGCAGCAAACTCACCATTCCCCAAGCCCAAGCCGCCCTCGATGCGCACACGCGCAAAATGATCAAGTGGCACTTTTCCCCCGAGACCGGTTGCGACTACTGGCTCAAATGGGCCAAGCAGGCCGGCTGGGATCCGCGCAAGGAGATCAAGTGCTTCGCCGACATCGCGAAAAAATTCCCGCACTTCGACGACGACGTCCTCCGCACCGAACAGCCCGAGCGCTTCGTCCCCAAGGCCTACGCCAAGCGCCCCTACAACGTTTTCGAAACCGGCGGCACCACCGGCATGCCCAAGCAGCGCGTCGGCTGGGATGACTACAAAACCGACTACGAAGAATACAGCGACCACTACGGCCCCAACTTTTTCCCGAAGGGCAACTGGCTGATGGTCGGCCCCACTGGCCCCCGCCGCCTGCGCCTCGCCGTTGAGCACCTCGCCAACTACCGCGGCGACTCCTGTTACTTCGTCGACCTCGATCCGCGCTTTGTGAAGCGCCTCATCGGTTCCGGTGAGATGGCCATGGCCCGCAAGTATCAAGAGCACGTCATCGACCAGGCCGCTACGATCCTGCGCCACCGCAAGATCACGAACATGTTCACCACTCCGCGCCTCCTCGAAAATCTCGCCGAGCGCATGTCCCTCGTGAAAGCCGGCCTCAAGGGCGTTTTCGTCGGCGGCACCACGATGACCCCGCAATACGTCCGCTTCGTCGTCGAGGAAGTGCTCGAAAACAAAATCAACTTCGCACCCACCTACGGCAACACCCTCATGGGCCTCGCCATCTCGAAGAAGCTCACGAAGGCGGACAATTACTCCCTCACCTACTACGCGCCTCAGCCCCGCGCCACGCTCCGCATCGTGAATCCCGATAAACCCGAGGAGCTGGTGCCCTACGGAGAATACGGCCGCGTCGAGCTCACGACGATGACCAAGGAATTTTTCGTCCCGCGTTTCCTCGAGCGCGACGAAGCCATCCGCCGCCCCGCGTGCGACGAATTCCCCTGGGACGGCGTCGGCGACGTCCGCCCCTTCCAGTCGCTCACCAAGACCATCATCGAAGGCGTTTACTAATCCAGTCACCCACTCGCGCCTCGCGAATACCCGCCCGGAAAACTTCCGCTCCGTTTTCCTTCCGTGTATTCCGTGGGTTCCGTGGGCCCCAAATATCCGCCATGAGCACGATCCACATTCCCGTTCTCCGTTTCGGCCACGCCTACCGCAGCCTCGACACGCAGAAATTCACAGTCGGCGACAAAACCATCGAAGTCAGCGTCGCCAATTCCGGCCTCATCCGCCGCGATCTCCCGAAGCTCACTTGCTCCGTCGAGTCCCTTCAGGAGATTCCCTGCGAGACGCTCGTCGGCTACATGGAAAAAGCCGCCGAACTCTACCTCCACGGCAATCTCCCTTGGGGCGACGGTCCCGAGCTTCAGAGCCCCGACGATTACGTCACCGCTCTCTCCCAGCTCACCGGTCTCCCCTACAGCCTCGGCCGCGGCAACATGGCGAAAGTCCACGCGGCCATGTCCAACATCCGCAAGGTCCTCGCCGGCCTCACCCGCGGCATGTCGCTCGAGATTTTCGACACCGGCGTCGTCGAGCAGGACGGCCTCGCCGTGAATTTCTTTCCGCAGACCAACAGCCTCGGCGTCCTCCTTCCGAGCAACAGCCCCGGTGTAAACTCCCTCTGGCTCCCCGCTCTCGCGATGAAGATCCCGGTCGTCCTCAAGCCCGGCCGCGAAGACCCGCTCACCCCCTTCCGTCTGATTCAAGCCATGATCGCGGCAGGCTTCCCGCGCGCCGCCTTTGGTTTCTACCCGACCACCCACGAGGGCGGTGACACCGTCCTTTACGGCACCGGCCGCGCCATCGCGTTCGGCAACGATACCACGCTCAAGAAATACGCTCCCTACCGCCACATTCAGGTCCACGGTTCCGGCCGCAGCAAAATTCTTATCGGCGACGATTTCGCCGACGATTGGGCGAAGCACCTCGACCCCATCGTCCACGCGATCTCCGCCAACGGTGGCCGCAGCTGCATCAATTGCTCCTCCGTTCTCATCGGCAAAAATCGTGACGCCCTCGCCGACGCCCTCGCGCGCAAACTCGCCGCGATCGTGCCCCTTCCGCGCGATCACCCCGACGCCATCCTCAGCGGCTTCGCCAATCCCAAAATGGCGAAGGGCATCGACGAGCGCATCGAAGAGCTGCTCAAGACGCCCGGTGCCGTCGACCTCACTGCGAAATACCGCAAGGGTCCGCGCCTCGTCGAAGTCCATGGCCAGACGTTCCTCTGCCCAACGCTCATCGTGTGCGACGACCTCGATCACCCGCTCGCCAACACCGAGTATGGTTTCCCGTTCGCGAGCGTCCTCCAGGTCCCGCAGGCCAAGATGCTCGATGTCATCGGCGAATCGCTCGTGGTCTCGGCCTTCACAAAAGACGCCGACTGGAGCGCCGACCTCATGACGAGCACCAACATCGAGCGCCTGAACCTCGGGCCCTACACGACGATGCGCGTCCAATGGGAACAGCCCCACGAAGGCAACCTCTTCGAATTCCTCTACCGCCGCCGCGCCCTCCAAGGCGACCTCGCCGCCGTCTAGTCACAGAATTCACAGAGCCAGATCTCGCATCTTTCGGCCGCATCTTCGCCCTGCCGCGTTCCCCCGCTCAGGATCCTCGGTGCCCTCCGTTTTGAGGCCAGCAGGCCTCCTCTGTGCTCTCTGTGGCTAAAAAATTCGTCCGCTCGCCCATGCCCGCCCCCTTCGCCACCCGCCCCGCGCCCAAACTCGTCTTCGGCCCCGGCGTCCTGCGCGATCTCCCTGCCTGCGTCCGCGAACTCGGCGGCACCTCCGTCTTCCTTGTCAGCGATCCCGGTCTCGCGCGCGCCGGCTACGTCGAGCGCGCCCGCGCCCTCCTCGCCGCCGCCGATCTCCACGTCACGGTCTTTTCCGATTCCCGTGAGAATCCCACCGAATCCGACGCGGCCGACTGCGCCGCGGTCGCCCGCGCCTGCGTTCCCGCCATCGATTGCCTCGTCGCCCTCGGCGGCGGCAGCAGCCTCGACACCGCGAAGGCCGCCAACTTCCTGCTCACCAATGGCGGCGTGATGCACGACTACCACGGCTACGCGAAAGCCCCGCGGCCGTTTCTCCCGTTCATCGCGATTCCCACCACCGCCGGCACCGGCAGTGAGACGCAGTCCTACACGCTGATCAGCCGCGACAGCACGCACGAGAAGATGGCCTGCGGCGATCCCAAGGCCCTCCCGCGTATCGCCCTCCTCGATCCCGAGCTCACCGCCACGCTCCCCCGCGCCACCGCCACGCTCTCCGGCCTCGACGCTCTCACGCACGCCGTCGAGTCCGCCGTCACCACCAAACGCAATCCCGTCTCGGCCCTCTACGCCGAGTCGGCCTTTCGCTATATCGCCCCCGCCATCGGCCGCATTGTCGCCGGCACCGCGACTGACGACGACCGCGCCGCCATGCTCCTCGGCGCCGCCCTCGCGGGTCTCGCGATCGAAAACAGCATGCTCGGCGCCGCCCACGCTTCCGCTAATCCCCTCACCGCCCGGCACGGTGTCGTGCACGGTCACGCCGTTTCGCTGATGCTTCCGACGGTGATTCGCTTCAACCTCGCCGCGCCCGCCGCCGCCGAGCGCTACGCCCACTTCGAATCGATCCTCCGCACCACCGGCACCTCCGATCTCCCGCTCGCCGATTGGATCGCCGACCTGTTCTCGCGCAGCTCCCTGCCCGCGCTCGATTCGCGCTCGTTTGATTTCGCGCAGCTCGCCGACGACGCGACGCGCCAGTGGACCGGAAAATTTAATCCCCGGCCATTGCAGGCCCCCGACTTCGTTGCACTCTACCGCCGTGCCCTCCCCGTCTAAAATCGCGCCACCCTCGCGCCGTCGCCCGTTCTCCGTTCCATCCATCCTCTCGGTCCTATTCGTCCCATTCCTCCTCGCGCTCTCCGCCTGCAGCGATCGCAACGCAACTGTCGCTGAGAAAAAGTCCGCTCCGAAACCACCCGCTCCCGAAATTTCCTGGCCCATGACGCGCGGCGGCCCCGCGCTTAACGGTAGCGTCGCCACGGCCGTGCCGAGCGCCCCCGTGACCGCGTGGACGTTTACCGCCTCCGGGCCCATCTCCGCCGAAGCCGCCATCGTCGCCAACCGCGTTTATGTCGGCACAAACAAAGGCACACTCCACGTGCTCGCCGCCGACACTGGCAAGCCGCTGTGGTCTTTCAACACCAAGGACGCCATTACCGCCGCGCCCGCCATCGCCGCCGGTAAAGTCTTTCTCTCTTCCAACGATGGTCGCCTCTACGCGCTCTCCGCCGAGACCGGCGCCGAAGTGTGGCAATTCAGCAGCGACGAAAAAATCTCCGCCGGCGCCGTCGTGATCAAAGCTCCGGCCGATTCCGCCACACCCGGCGCCGATTGGATTCTACTCAACGGCTACGATGGCACGACACGCGTGCTCAACGCCGCCGATGGCAAGCTCGTCTGGAGTTACAAGACCGACGACTACATCAACGGCTCGCCTGCCGTGGTCGACGGACGCTTCCTCGTTTTCGGCGGCTGCGATTCCCAGCTCCACGTCGTGCACCTGAAAGACGGCACGCTCCTCCATAAAATCACGACCAGCGCACAGATCCCCGCCTCGATCGCGACTTTTGGCCCGATGGCCTATTGCGGCAATTACGCCAACGAGACCGTCGCCTTCGATGTCGTCGGGGGCAAGGTCGCCTGGACCTACGAAGACCGCGCGCTCCCGTTCATGAGTTCGCCCGCGGTAAACGACCGCCTCGTCCTCATCGGTTCGCGCGACAAACACCTCCACGCCATCGACCGAGCCACCGGCAAAGCCGCGTGGACGTTTAAGACCGGCGGCCGCGTCGAAGGCTCCCCCATCGTCTTCACCGATGCCGTCGTCTTCGGCTCGGCCGACGGCCGCCTCTACGCCGCGAATCTCTCCGACGGCACCGAACTCTGGCAACTCGACCTCGGCGAAGCCCTCGTCGCATCCCCCGCCTTTGGCGCCCGCCAGATCATTGTCGGCGGCGACAAAGGCACGGTCTTCGCCCTCCGCGCCGGCACCGCAAAATAGCTGAGAGCTCAGAGCCAAGAGTCCAGCGCCAGAAAACACTTCCCCCTCCACGCTCGTCTGCTTTTCTTGCTCTCAGCTCTGGGCTCTAAGCTCTCCGCTCACCTCTCCCTTCCCCTGTGAAAATCGTTTTCCTCACCGCCGGCACCGGGAGCTATTACTGCGGTGCCTGCATGCGCGATAACGCCCTCGCCCGCGAACTCCACCGCGCCGGTCACGATGTCACCATCGCGCCGATGTATCTCCCGCTCATGCTCGACGAGGCCACGCTCGACGGGGCGGACCGCGTCCCGGTTTTTTTCGGCGGTATCAACGTTTACCTTCAGCAGAAGCTCTCGGTTTTCCGCCACACTCCCGCGTGGTTCGACCGCCTGCTCAATTCCACTGGTCTTCTCAAGTGGGCTGCGCGCCACAGCCACATGACCTCCGCGCGCGAGCACGGCGAGATGGCGTTGCAGATGCTAAAGGTTGACTCGAGCCCGCTCCGCAAGGAACTCGATAAACTCATGGAGTGGCTCACCGTCATCCAGCGGCCCGATCTCATCTGCCTCTCCAACGCGCTGCTCTCAGGCTTCACCCCCGAGCTCAAACGCCGCCTCCGCGCGCCCGTCGTCGTTTTTTTTCAAGGCGAAGACACCTTCCTCGACGGCCTGCCCGAACCGTTCCGTTCG
>CALRZR010000173.1:0-16769 GCA_943372705.1 Opitutus sp. GAS368
GCAGCGACGCGTTGGCCAAAATGAGAATTGTGCCGGTGCGGTCCGCGTAGGTGTAGTTCTGCGAGGTCTTCGCCCGCAGCTTCATTGCCTCAAGCCACTGCGCCTCCGTGGTCGCGCGCATGAGCCGCAAAAATTGCTCGCCCGCCCGAAACTCGCCATCGCCGGCCGTGCGGGCCAAATACACCTTCTCGCGCGTCCGGTGCACCACCGGCCCGAGCGGGCACTCCCGGAGTTCACGGGTCTCGGTCGTCATCTTCCCACCGTCGACATACTCGACCGCCCGCGTCACCCGCGTGAGCGGTTGAGACACTCCGTCGAGCACGTAGTGATCCGGCTTTTGCGGATCGCTCGGCACGGCGTAAATCACCGTAAGATCACCGGTGTTGCTGTTGGTCGTCGACCAACCGAGGTGCCGGTTGAATCCGCCGACCACACCGAGCGGCCCGCCGATGCGAAAATCTCCGTAGAAATCAAACACGCCCGGCACCGTGATGTGCGCTTCGTAGTAACCTGCGCTCCACGCGAGATGCGGATTGCGCAGGAGGATCGCTTTGCCGGAGGTCGTGCGGGTCGGTGCGAGCGCCCATGCATTGGAGCCCTCTTCGGGTGGCGTATCGGGTTCTACCGGATCTGCCACCGGTGTATTAATGCCGCTCTTCAACGCCGTCAGAAAACGCGCCACCCGCGTCGCACTCGGCCCCGACCCGATATGCAGGGTCGCCACTTCGATGCCGGTGAAATCGGCGGCGATGTGCGCCGGAAATTCCGCGCGGTGCAGCGCGACATAACGGTTCACCCCGAGGGCAAATCCTTCGTAGAGATCGCGCGTCTCCGGCTCCAGCAGGTGAAACGTTTCGCGGGCACGCGCCCGCCGACGCAGCGCGTCAAAATCGTCTTCGATCGCCCGGCGGCCCTTCACCCGCGCGGTCTGCCCTCGCGTAGACCAAAGGCGCTCGGGCGTCACCAGCCCGTAGTCCTCGCACTGCAACCACCCCAACGCATAGCCCGCCGCCCGCACGTTCTCCGCGCGCACATGCGGCACCCCGTGTTCGGTCCGGATGATCTCCACCTCTCGCCACGGCTCCGTCGACGAGGCGGCCACGCCCGCGAGCGCGGACAACGCCATCCCTAGGGCGAACCCCAGAAATTTTCGCACCCGGCCTGACGCCTTTGTGGTCACGGCAACCAAGGATATTTGCGCGCGTTCGGCTTCCGCTTTTCGCGCTGGGCCGAGTGAAACTCCTTCGCCTCCTCGCTCATGTAATAGAGCAGGGTCGCGTTGCCGGCCAGTTCCTGAATGCCCGCCTGCCCGTCGAGTTCGGCGTTGAAACCGCTCTTCAGCAGACGAATCGCCAGCGGGCTGTGCCCGAGAATCTCGTTCGCCCACTTCACACCTTCCGCTTCGAGCTCGGCGACAGGGACGACTTTGTTCACGAGTCCCATTTCGAGCGCTTCGGCTGCATTATACTGGCGGCAGAGATACCAAATTTCCCGTGCCTTCTTCTGACCGACCACCCGCGCGAGGTAGCTCGACCCAAACCCACCGTCGAAGCTCCCCATCTTCGGACCCACTTGGCCGAAGATCGCATTGTCGGCCGCGAGACTGAGATCGCACACGACGTGCAGCACATGCCCGCCGCCGATGGCGTAGCCGGCCACGAGTGCGATCACGACTTTTGGCATCGAGCGGATCAATTTCTGAAGATCGAGCACGTTGAGGCGCGGCACGCCGTCGTCGCCGATGTAGCCGGCATGGCCGCGCACACTCTGGTCGCCGCCCGCGCAAAACGCATACTTGCCGTCCGTGTGCGGCCCCGCGCCGGTGAGCAACACGACGCCGATCGCCGGGTCTTCGCGCGCGTCGCTGAACGCGTCGAACATCTCCGAAACCGTGTGCGGCCGAAACGCATTCCGTTTCTCCGGACGGTTGATCGTCACTTTGGCGATGCCGCCGGCTTTGTGATACGTGATGTCGGTGTAGGTTTTCGCGACCTTCCATTCGGGAATCATGGCGCGAGAGCGTGGGAATTTTCCGCCGGTTGTCCACCGGCCAGAAAATTTGCGCGCATAGCAAGCAGTTTTCCCCGCCCGGGAAAAACAGCTTGGATGGCCCGCCCCCATTCGAGAAGCTTCACCCCTTGCGATGAGCAGTCCCACCATTCAGCCACTCCACACCGGTGCCCGTGCCGCATTGTGCATCGGCGCGCTCGGTGTCGTTTTCGGCGACATCGGCACGAGCCCGCTCTACGCCATGAAGGAGTGCCTCGCCCAACTCGCCGTCGCCGAACGCGCCGAGGGCGTGCTCGGCATCCTTTCCTTGATGACGTGGGCGCTGATCCTCGTGGTCTGCATCAAATACATCACGTTCGTGATGCGCGCCGACAACCGCGGCGAGGGCGGCATCTTTGCCTTGCTCGCGCTCAGTCACGCCAAAGCCGGTGCCGCCCAACCCAGCGGCAAACTCGGCTTCACTATTCTCATCATCCTCACGGGAGCCGCCCTGCTTTACGGCGACAGTGTGATCACGCCCGCAATCTCCGTGCTCAGCGCCGCCGAAGGTCTCAAGGGATTCAGCCCGGCGTTCACGCCCTACGTCACGACGATCGCCTGCGCCATTCTCGCCGGACTTTTTTGGTTTCAACACAAGGGCTCGAAAACCATCGGCGGCATTTTCGGTCCCGTGATGGTGGTCTGGTTTCTCACGCTCGGCCTCCTCGGCCTGTGGCAAATCAAGAACTGCCCGCAGGTGTTCGCCGCGCTCAATCCCCTCCTCGGCCTGAAGCTCCTCGCCAACTATCCCGGCGGAGCGATTGTGATCCTCGGATCGGTCGTCCTCTCGGTCACCGGTGCCGAAGCGCTCTACGCGGACATGGGCCACTTTGGCCGCAAAGCCATCGCCCAAGCCTGGTATTTTTTCGCGTTCCCAGGTCTCCTCCTGAACTACTACGGTCAGGGTGCCTACGTGATTGCTCATCCCGATTCGACGGCCAACCCGTTCTTCGCCCTCGCTCCCGCCGGTTGGGGCCAACTCGCCCTCACGCTGCTTTCCATCGCCGCCGCGATCATCGCGAGCCAAGCCGTCATTTCAGGCGCCTACTCGCTCACCCGCTCCGCAATCCAGCTCGGCTACTTCCCGCGCCTCAACATCACCCACACCAACGCCGACCAGGTCGGGCAAATCTACGTTCCCCTCATCAACACCGCGCTCGCCCTCACGTCGATCGCCGTCGTTGCCAACTTCGGCTCCAGCGACCGCCTCGCCTCCGCCTACGGCATCGCTGTCACAGGCACGATGATCGTAACCACCTACGCGTTCTTCATCGTGATGCGGCACCAATGGAAATGGCCGCTCTGGCGCGCCCTCGCCCTCAGTGCCGTGTTCATGGCCGTCGATGCGACATTCTTCATCGCCACGCTCCACAAGTTCTTCGACGGCGGCTGGCTCCCGATCGCCATCGCCGCCGTCGTCGTCGCCATCATGCACACGTGGAAATCCGGCAAGTCCGAGATTTTTCGCAAGGTCTACGCCAACGAAATCACCGAGGCCGAGCTCTGCGATATCGCGTCCAGCAAACACATCCTGCGCGTCCGCGGCACTGGCGTCTTCATGGCCGGCAATCCCCGCGGCACCCCGCTGGTGCTCCTCCACCACGTCAAAGCCAACAAAGTCCTCCACGAAACCGTCGTCCTCCTCAGCGTCACCGCGAAGGAAGTTCCGCAGGTCCCCGATGCCGAGCGCCTCGAAGTTCGCGAAATCGGCGAGGGTGTTTGGCGCGCGATTGCCGACTACGGCTACATGGAGTCGCCCGACGTCGCCTCCCTGATCGAACGTATCCGCGACGCCGGCGTCCCGCTCAAGCCGAACGAGGCCACCTACTATTTCAACCGCGAGATGATCATCACCGGTGGCGAAGCCGCGATGTGGGAGTGGCAAAAACACTTCTACGGCTTCCTCAGCCGCAACGCCCGCCAAGCCCGCGATTATTACAATCTGCCCCCCATGCAGATCATTGAGGTCGGTCTCCCGATCCAGTTGTAGTCCGTCCAAACGGAGCGGCGGTGTTTCAACCGCCGTCTATGCTTTCTTCTCCTCGCAAAGCGCCCGCCTCACTACCCGAGCACCGTCGCGACTTCCGCAAACAGCCGCTTCCGCAGCGCCGCATCGCCCACGCGGTCCGTTTTCACTTCAAGCACGCGAACCCCGCTCGCAGGTAACGTGCTCACCAGTTCTGTGAAATGCGCCCAGTCGCGCACCGCGACGTGCTCCACCCCATAGGCCGCCGTCAGCTTCGTGAAATCCGCGTGCTGGGGCGTCGCGAAAAACTCCTCGAACGGCGGCTCAAACTGCGCCACCGGCAAATGACCAAAAATCCCGCCACCGTCGTTGTTGATCAGCACCACCGTCAGCGCCCCGCGCAATTGCCGCGCGAGCAAAAATCCGTTCGTATCGTGCAGCAGCGCGAGGTCGCCCGTGAGCAACACCGCCGGCCGCCCCGCTCCGTGCGCCACGCCGAGCGCCGTCGAGAGTGTGCCGTCGATGCCGTTCGCGCCGCGGTTGCAAAACGGACGCAGCCCGCGGTCGCCCGCCGGCGTCACATATTCCACATCGCGCACCGGCATCGAATTTCCGATCACCAGCGGCGTCGCTTCCGGCAAGTGCTGCGCCAGCAACCACGCCGCCTTCGCCTCAAACATTTCCGTCGTCGCCGCCAGCCGCGCATCGAGCGCCGCGCGCACTTTCCGTTCATACGAAGCCCACATGCGTTCGTAGCCGTTCGGTTCGAACGCCACCGGCAATTGCGCCACCAGCGCCGCAAGCGACACGTCCACCTGCCGCGTGCGACCGTGCAGCGCGTCGCGGTTGTCCGTGCGCTCGCTCACCAGCACCGTCGGCGCATCCGCCGCCTCCAACCACGCGCGCAACACCTTGCTCGTCGGCCACCCGCCCAGGCACAGCACGCGCTCCGGACGCAGCCGTTCCGCCGCACCCGCGTTGCGCAAAATCGCATCGTAGGTCGTCACGAGCTGCGGCACTGCCCGCGCGTAGTGCCTTAGCGGCGACAACCCTTCCGCCAGCACCGGCCAGCCCAGCCGCCGCGCGATCTCGCCGACCGCCGCCGCATAGGCCGCCGGGTCCGCCGGCTGCGCCGGTCCCGCCACAATCACCCCGTGCACATCCGTCAGCAACGGCGGCACCTCGGCGCTCACCACCGTCGCTCCGCCCGCCTCGACCCGTGCAAAAAAACGCTCCCACTCTACCGCCTCCACCGCGCGCGCCGCCGCCCCGCCATCGTCGATCGGCGGCAACGGATCGCGAAACGGCGCGTTGAGATGCACCGGCCCGCCGCCCGCCACGCGGGTCCGCTCGCACGCGTGCACCACCGTCTGGCGCAGATATCGCAGCATCGCCTCGCTCGCGACGGGCACCGCGAGTTCGTGGAAAAAATTTACGTGACCGCCAAACAACTGCTGCTGATCGATCGTCTGCCCTGACGCGCACGCCCGCATTTCCGGCGGCCGGTCCGCCGTGATCACCACGAGCGGCACGCCGCTTTCCTGCGCCTCGATCACCGCCGGAAAGTAGTTCGCCCCGGCCGTCCCGCTCGTGCACACGAGCACCGTCGGCCGGCCTTCGCGCTTCGCGATGCCGAGCGCAAAAAACGCCGCCGAGCGCTCGTCGAGCCCCGGCACCGCATCGATGGTCGGATGGTTCACGAGCGCAAACGTGAGCGGCGTCGATCGCGATCCCGGCGAGATCACCGCATGCCGCACGCCACACCGCGCCAGCGTCTCCGCGAGCACGCTGCACCACAGCGCGTTCACGTTGCAAAAATCGAAATGGGCCGGGGCGTTCATGGCGTGAGCAAAGCCTCTCTCATGGCCTTAAACTTCAACTCCGTTTCCGCAAACTCCTTCTCCGGCGTCGATCCCGCCACGATCCCCGCACCCGCAAACACGCGCGCCGTCGCTCCGTCCACCAGCGCCGACCTGATGCCCACAAAAAACTCGCCGCCGCCGCGCGCATTGAGCCAGCCGAGCGCGCCCGCATAAAGTCCGCGGGGAAATCCTTCCAACTCGCGAATCCGCGCCACTGCCGCCGCCCGCGGACTTCCCCCGACCGCGGGCGTCGGATGCAGCGCCGCCAACACATCGAGCAAACGCACCGCCTCCGGCAGCACCGCGCGCAACGGCGTGTGTAGGTGTTGCACGTTCGCCAGCCGCCGCAGTTGCGGTTTCGCCGCAAACTCCACCGTCACTCCGAGTGGCGTGAGCCGCGCCACGATGTCGTCGAGCACTTCGCGCTGTTCGCGCAGATCTTTTTCGCTGCCTAGCAGCGCCGACGCCAACGCCGCATCCTCGCTCGCCCCCGCCCCGCGCCGGATCGACCCCGCGAGCGCCTCCGTTTCGAGCACGCCTTTACTCACACGCACGAGCCGCTCGGGACTCGCCCCGATAAAACTCTGCCCGCGTCCGTTCGCGAACGAGAACGCGTAGCAATCCGGAAAACGCTGCCGCAGCCCGTTCAACATCCGCAGCGGGTGCAGGGCCCGGTCCGCCTGCAAATCCTGCGCGCGCGCCAACACAATTTTCCGAAACTCTCCCGCCTCGATGCGCTCCAAAGCCCGCGTGACCACGCCGCGATAGTCGCCCGTTTCCGTCGTCTCAAAATTCGGCGTCGACGGTCCCGCCTCGTCCGCGGCCACCGCCACTTCGCGGTAACGGAAACCACGAAACTTCGCATGCGCCCGCCACACCCGCTCCGCCAGCGCGCCGAGTTCGGCCTCGGGCGCCACCAGCAAATTCGCCACCGCGGTCGTCGTCGCGCCCGCCTTCGCGACTTGCCAGCGCGGCACAAATACACGCGCGGCAGGAAACGCCTCGCCCGGCTCGACCTCTTCGTTAAACGCGAAGCCCGCGAAAAAATGCGGCCCGCCAAACGGCGCGTTCACGTCGCCCACCGCGATGGTGTGCGCCAGCGTTTCGTCGATGAAGCGTTGCACCTCCGCAAACCGCCCCGGCCCGCGCGCCTCGCACGCCACCGCCGTTTCCGCCCCGGCGATCGCCGTTTCGATGCTCGGCCGTTCCGTGTAGAAATGCGGCTCGCCGGGCTCGAAAATCGATTCGAGCACGGCGAGCGGATCGAGCGCGTCGACCGCCAGCGAGATGCTCACGAGCTTGGCCCGCCCGTCCCGCACGGCGGCATCCCGGCATTGCGCCAGAAACGCGCGCAATGCATCCGGCGACGCGTTTTCCGCAGGATGGATCGGCAGAATCGTCACGGCCTCACGCGCTCACGCCTTCGCCGGCGCCGGAGCTTTTTCCGGTGGCGCGGGCCGCGGGAAGAGCACCAACGCTTCGGCCACTTTCGCGCCGGTGAGTTTGGTTCCCCAGACGAGTTCGTCGGACCAGACTGCGCCCGGCGCATAGCCGAGCACGGTGTTGATCTTTTCGGTCGTGGCCGGAGTCACGTGCTGCATCAGCGCCACCGCGAGGCGCAACGACTCGGCCATCGTCGCGAGCGACGTGCGCATGAGCGCCTGGTCCTTCGCTTCGGCCGACTTCGCGAGGCGGAACGGGGCCCGCTTTTCCACGTAGGTATTCGCCTCGGTGAGAAACTCCATCACGCGCTCCAACGCCGTGTGAAACTGGTAGCCTTCGCTCAACGGAATTGCCTCCGTCCGGGTCTTTTCCCAGAGCTGCCGCAGGGCTTTCTCCAAATCCTCGTCTACCTCGGGCGCCGGCACGATGCCGCCCGTGTAACGTGTCGTCATGTTCAGCGTGCGGTTCACGAGATTGCCGAGCTTGTTCGCCAGTTCGCTGTTGTAGCGCACGAGGAATTGCTCGCGGGTGAAATCGCTGTCCTGCCCCACGTTCATCTCGCGGATGAGGAAATACCGGAACGCGTCCGTGCCGAACTCCGTCACGAGGTCCAGCGGGTTGAGCGCGTTGCCCGTGCTCTTCGACATTTTCGCACCGCGCGTCATCCACCAGCCGTGGGCGATGATGCCCTGCGGCAGCGGAATCCCCGCCGCCTGCAGCATGATCGGCCAGTAAACCGCATGCGGCGGCACGAGGATGTCTTTGCCGATCACGTGGTGCGCCACCGCCCAGATGTCCGGACGATCCGCCACCGCCGAGTAGTAGTTCAGCAACGCGTCGAACCACACGTAGGTCACATAGCCGTCATCAAACGGGAGCGGAATCCCCCACTCCAGCCGTTCACGCGGACGCGAGATGCAGAGGTCGTTGAGTGGCTCCTTCAAAAACTCGAGCACCTGCTTCTGCCGATACGCCGGGAAGATGAAGTTCTCGTTCTTGGTCAGATACTCCGCGAGCCACGGCTGATACTGCGCGAGCTTGAAGAAGTAGTTCGACTCCACGATCTCGGTTACTTCGCCGAAAATCTCCGGCCACGTGCCGTCGGGCAGGCGATCCTTCTCCTGCAAGAACTGCTCCTGCCGCGTGGAGTAAAAGCCTTTGTATTCAGCTTTGTAGATCTCGCCTTTGTCGAAGAGGCGCTGGAGCACCGCGCGCACGACTTTCTTGTGCCGCTCCTCGGTCGTGCGGATGAAATCGTCGTTCGAGATGTTCAGCCGGGGCAGCAGCGCACGAAACTCTTCGCTCACTTCGTCACAAAATTGCTGCGGCGCTATACCCTTCTTCTTGGCGCTGGCCTGCACTTTTTGCCCGTGTTCGTCGACGCCCGTGAGGAAATGCACCTTGTCGCCCATCTGCCGCCGGAAACGCGCAATGGTGTCCGTCAGCACCTTTTCATAGGCGTGGCCCAGGTGTGGCGAACCGTTCACATAGTCGATGGCGGTCGTGATGTAGAAGGACTTCATGTCGAGTCGGACAACAGAATGCGCCGCCGCGGAAATGTCGAAAGTTTTGACGCACCCGCCCGCCGTCGGCAGCGTGCGCCCGTGATCGCATGAACCCGCTGCCCCGCTTTTTGGCGCTCGCCCTCTTTGTCGTGCTGGCCGCACTCACCGCGCTGCTCACCGTGCCGGTCTGGCGCGGTTACCGGCCGGAAACCGCCACGGCCGCCAGCCCGGCTACGCCTGCCGCCCGCGCCACCGTGCTTTCGCAACAATTCGCCCTCGCCCTCGCCCTCGCCGGTTCCGTCCTTGCCGTCGTGCTCGTCCTCGGCCTGGCCCGTCGGCCCGCGCGCCCCGGCGAAACCAAAGCGCCTTTCGCCGCCGCCCGCACCGAAATCGACGCGCTCACCAAGCTCGCTGAATCGTCCGCCGCACAGGGCGCCGAACTTTCCCGCGAACGCGACGTGCGCCGCCGCGCCGAGGAGGATGCCCGCCTCAAGCAAACGCTCCTCGCGCGTTCGCTCGAAGAAAAAATCCGCCTCGGACACGATCTCCACGACGGTATCATCCAGTCGCTCTACGCCGTCGGTCTCACGGTCGAGTCCATCCGCCCGCTGCTCACCAGCGATCCCGCCGAGGCCGACCGTCGCCTGGAACAGAGTCGCGCCGCACTCAACGTCACGATCCGCGACGTGCGCACCTACATCGCCGGGCTTTCGCCGGACCGCCTGCGTCGCGGCGGTTTTGCGCACGCGCTCGATTCCGTGCTCGCCGAGGTCGGCGCCGGCCGCGCCGTGCGCTTCGATGTCAAGGTCGACGAATCCGCGACCGCCCGCCTCACCCCAGAGCAAACCGTCGATGCGCTCCAGATCTCCCGCGAAGCGGTGAGCAACGCCCTCCGCCACGGCGATGCTTCCGTGGTCACCGTGCGCGTGCACGAGGGCGATGCCGAGGTCTGCCTGCTCGTGCAGGACAACGGCACCGGTTTTGACGCCCACTCGCCCCGCGCCGGCGGCCATGGCCTCGCCAACATCCGCGCCCGCTCCGACCGCCTCGGCGCCACCGTGCGGCTCACCAGCCAGCCCGGCGAAGGCACCCGCCTCGTCGTCACCCTCCCGCTCCATCCCGCCACCGTCGTATGACCGCTCACTCCGCCACCAAGCCCCGTATCCGCCTCGTCCTCGTCGACGATAGCGAAGTCGTCCGCATGGGCCTGCGTTCGCTGATCGGCAACGACCGCTCCCTCGAAATTGTTGGCGAAGCCGCCGACGTCGCCACTGGCGTGCAAACCTGCCTTCGCCTCCGCCCCGACGTCGCTTTGCTCGACATTCGCCTGCCCGACGGCACCGGTCTCGACGTTTGCCGCCAAGTCCTCGCCGCCGCGCCCGCGGTCCGCGTCCTGATTTTGACCTCCGTGGCCGACGACAAACTCGTCGACGAGGCGATTCGCGCCGGCGCCCACGGCTACCTGCTCAAGGAAATCGACGGACGCGGTCTCGTGCAGGCCATCCACGACGTCGCCGCCGGTAAATCCATCCTCGATCCCGCCATCACCGCCCGCGTGATGCAGCTCGTCCGTTCCGGCGGTCCGACCGAGAAGAACCTCGACTGTCTTTCGCCGCAGGAAAAGCGCGTGCTCGCCCTGATCGCCGGCGGCCTCACCAACAAGGAGGTCGCCGCCCAACTCGGTCTCAGCGACAAGACCGTGAAAAATTACCTCAGCACCGTTTTCGAAAAACTCCACGTTACCCGCCGCGCCGAAGCCGCCGTGATCTACGCGCAGCAAAAGAAATAGGCTGTTTTCCGCGCTCTATTTCAATCCGCCCGCGCCGATCCACTCCGCCAGCTCCGCCCACGCCCGCGCCCGGTGGCTGAGCGTCCCTTTCACGGCATCGCCCAGCTCTGCGAAACTCAACGCATACCCCTCGGGCACAAACAACGGATCGTATCCGAAACCCGCGCCACCGCGCGGCACCTCGCTGAGGCGCCCCGCACATTTTCCTTCAAACACCCGCTCTGCCCCGCCCGGCCCCGCCAGCAGCAGCACGCACACAAAATGCGCCCCGCGCCGCGCCTCCGGCACCCCGCGCATCGTCGCGACCAGCTTCGCCAGATTCGCCGCCCCGTCGCCTTGCGGCCCGGCGTAGTAGGCCGACTCCACGCCCGGCCCGCCGCCGAGTTCGTCGACGCACAGCCCGCTGTCGTCCGCGAGTGCCCATGCGTCCGCGGGCAGTTTTGTCCGCAGCGCCAACGCTTTTTTGCGTGCATTGCCGACAAACGTTCCCGTGTCCTCCGCGACTGCGGGCATGCCACCGACACCGCGCGCGGAGACGATTTCCACGCCTAGTCCGTCTGCGTCGGCGAGTGCCTGGAGTTCCTGTGCTTTGTGGGCGTTACCTGACGCCAAAAAAAGTTTCATCGATGAGCAATTTTTCCGGATACACGAGGCGTCCGCGCATGAGCGCATCGTCGCCAAACGTCTCGTGCTTCACGTCGGCGATCCGCACGCCTTGGTCGACGCGCTCCGGCCGCAATCCGTTGAAAATGCTCTTCGCCTTGTCGTCCGCGAACAGCACCGGCGCCCGGTAATTGAACAGGTAGTCGAGCTGCTTCGCGCGGACGAGTTCACTCACGATCTGTGAGCCGCCCTCGAAATACACTCCGGCGATGCGTTCCTCGGCACATTTTTTCCGAAAATCGGCGAACGATACCCGCTGCGTCGGCGATTCCAGCAGCCACACCTTGATGCCCATATCGCGCAGCTTGCGCACATAGCCGAGCCCGCCGTGCGGCGTCGTCACCACGATCGTTCGCTCGCGAAATTCATCCGTGAAAACCGCCGGCAAATTCTTGTCCACGACGGTGCGCAGCAACCCGTCGAACACAAAACGCCACGGGCTCCACTCCGCCACTCCGGCCTGCCGCGCCGTCAGCCGCGGATTGTCCTTCAAGATCGTCATCGCCCCGACCGCGATCGCCGGAAACAGCCGCCGCCAGCGGTGCACGTCGGCCCGCGCTGCTTCGTTGGTGATCCACCGCGATTCGCCGGTGCGGCACGCGATTTTTCCGTCGAGCGTCGAGGCCGCTTTCGCCGCGAGCATCGGCCCGCCCGTCGTGATCCAATGATTGAAAATTAGGTTCAGGTCCGTGCATTCCGCCGCCAGCACGCCCTCGATCACTTCGATGCCCGCGGAGCGCATCACCCCATAGCCTTTGCCCGCGTGCGCCGGATTCGGATCGGTCGCGCCGACCACCACGCGCTTGATGCCCGAGGCGATGATCGCGTCGGTGCACGCGCCGGTGCGCCCGTGGGTGCAGCAGGGCTCCATCGTCACGTAGAGCGTCGCGCCCGGCCGCGGCGGCTTGCCGCGATTGAGCAACGCCAACCGCTCCGCGTGTGGTCCGCCGTCCGGCGCCGTCGCACCTTCGGCGACCACGTGGCCTTCCTCGACGATCAGCGCCCCGACCATCGGGTTCGGATGCGTCGTTCCCCAGACGCTGCGCGCGAGACCGAGCGCGCGGCGCATGAAGACTTCGTGTTCAGCCGCGGACATAGGGGTTGGTGGCACGTTCATGGGCGACGGTCGTTTTAGGCCCATGACCCGGAAACACGACTGTCTTTTCCGGCAACGAATAAATCTGTTCGCGCACCGACTTCTCCAAAATTTTGAAATCTCCGCCGGGAAAATCCGTCCGCCCCACGCTGCCGTTGAACAGCGCGTCGCCGACAAACGCCGCGCCCGCCTGCGCGAAGTAAAACAACACGTTCCCCGGGCAATGCCCCGGCACATGCCGCACTTCGACTTCGAGGCCCAGCGCCTGCAATTTTTCGCCCTGCCCGATCCAGCGGTCCACGTGCACCGGCTGGAGATTCATCCGTTCGCCCATGAAGCGCTCCATGATCTCCGGCGTTTCGATCAGCACTCGGTCCTCGATATTCGCCAACACCTTCGCGCCCGATGCGCGCACGACCTCCGCGCCGCCCTGCATATGGTCCCAATGCCCGTGCGTCAGCCACAGCTCGGTCAGCTTGCATTTTTCCTTTTCCAAAATCGGCGCCACTTCCTCCCACACGTCTCCCGGTGCATCGATGAGCACCGCCTCACCGCGCTCCGGCGCAGTGAGCAAGTAGGCATTGGTCTGGATCGGCCCCGCGGGCAGCACATGTAAATTCACGCCGCCAATCCACGGGCTTTCCCCCTTCGCGCAACCGCTAAACGACTCCGCCGCACGTCCCCCGCGCGCCTCCGCCCGCGCTTGTCTACCCCGCCAATTTCGGAAAAGTCGCCCGCATGGCGTTCCCCAATCTTTTCAAACGCATATCCCAGTCCCCGACCAATCCCGAGCCCGCCGCGGCTCCTCCGCGCACCTTCGACGTCGCGGACCTCTACACCGGCCCGGTCGACACCTCTGAAACCAACTCGTCCTCCGCGGGCACGACCGCCTTGGATGAGAAACTTCGCCAAGCCTATTTTTGGATCGTCAACACCGCGATCATCTCCCCGCACTACGACATCGAGTATAACGACGCGCCGCCCGTCCAGTTCACCGTCGGCGACTCCAAAGCCCGTCTCACGTTTCCCTCCGCGCAAAGCTACTCCAGCTTTGTTCTGCTCCCGCTGCTCACCTTCGCGGCGCGCCGCAAATGTCTCTTCGTCGGCGGCCCCGGCCGCGGCAAAACCGCGAGCGCCTTGCTCATGGGTGTGCTGGCCGGCGCGCCCGTCCGCGAGGTTCGCCGCGCCATGCAGCACGGCCACCCGCAGATGACGATCGCCGATCTCCTCGGCAACCCGCTCCCCGCCGATCTCGTGGGCGCCCAAAAAATGGAGGACATCCGCATTGCCTGGCGTCCGTGGCTCGGCATGCGCGTCAAGATCATCGACGAATACAACCGCATCCCCACCCGCACGCAGAGCGCTCTCCTTACCGTGATGGGCGACAACTACGCCGAAATTCTCGGCCACATCCGCGAGTGCCCCGAGTCCGCCTGGTATCTGACCGCCAACGACGACCAAGGCGGCGGCACCTACCAGGTGATCGAAGCTCTCCGCGACCGCATCGACGTGATTGTGCCCGCGCTCGCCTTCAACCCCCGTTTCCTCGGCACGCTCCTCGCTCGCATCGAGGAAAACATCCGCCCCGAGGAGTTTGTGCCCGCCGAGATCATCTTCACCGAAGCCGAAATCGACGCGCTCCAGAAAAGCATCCGCGCCGTCGAACTGCCCGTCGAAGTCCGCCGACGCCTCGAGTTTTTCTCCAGCCAGTTCGAATTTTTCGAACCGGCCGGCCAGCAGTTCGAATACCGGACCAAGGACACCGCCCGACTCACCGGCACCGCATGGGCCGAGCTCACCGCGCGCGACAACGGCCGCGACCGCCTCAAGGATCTCGGATGCCAGACGCGCAACGGCCTCTCCGTGCGCAATCTCATGACGCTCCTCGTCTACGCCAAAGCCCTCGCATTCTTCCGCGGCCACCGCGCGGTTTCCCTCGAAGACGTCCGCAAAATCCTGCCCTTCGTCCTCCACGACAAACTCCAGCCCGACCTCGACGCGCCGTTTTTTTCCTCGCCTGAAAACGCGCCGCTCCGCACCGACCGCCTCGGCTGGTTGCGCCGGCTCTTCGACCTGTCCTGCGCCGAGTTTGCCCGTCTGGACCTCGACCGCCACGACCCGGTCGGTGCGCTTGCCTCCGAGTTCGCCGCCGGCCTCGCCAATCTCTCGGAGCACGAGACCCGCTCCCGCCTGGAAAAAATCGAGCGCCTCGCCGCCGACCTGACCAAGGGCGGCAAGCTCTACGGCCACCTCCACGACGATCTCATGCAGCTCAAATACCTGCACCAGCGCTACACGAACTACCTGCGCTGGTTGAAAACCCGCTGACCGCCGCGCGCGCCGTTGCCATGCTCGCCCCGTCCCTCGTCGAGATTTTGCGCCAGCGGCGCGATTCGCTGAACACCCGCTTCGTCGCCGCCCGGCGTCGCTGGCCGCATCTCGAGCCCGCCGACTTCGCGTTTTTTCTGCGCGAACAACTCTCCCCACTCGTGGCGGCGGTTTCCGCGACCGCGCCGGCCCACACCGACAACGTCGCCACCCTCGGCTACGATCTCGGCCTCCAGCTCGTCGCGGAAAAAATCGCGGGCCCCGCCGCCGCCGATGCCACCGTCAACCGCCTCTGGCGGGAGACGCTGCCCGCTCTCGCCCCGCTGGTCGTGACGTCACCGCGCCGCGTGATCGGCTCGCTGTGCAACGCCGCCCATCAACTCGCCTCCTCCGCCGATACGCGCCCCTCCGCGTGGCTCGACCGGCTCGCGCGCCTCGGCGTTCGCTGCGCCGATGCCGAGCAGTTGCTGCGGGTTGCGCAACTCCTCGGCTGGCGCGCCGGCCTCGTCCACTACCGCGCCTCCGCCCTCGCCGCCGGCGACCAGCTCCCTCCCGACCTCGCGCTCGCCGCGGTCGATGCCCCGGCCGATTCGCTCTGGCCCGAAATTCGCGCCGCCCATCTGCGCGATCCTTGGTTCGGCTACGACTTCGCCGGCGCCGCTTTCGCGCCGACGCCTTTTGCCCGCCGCGTCGGCGCCTTCCGCGGCTTCGGCGGAAAATTCTCCGTTCCGCCCACGGTGTCGGTCAGCGGCGATCACTTCCTGGTGCGCAGCGGCGGAGAGGGTTGGCTGCTCGTGGCCGATGCGTTCGGTGCGGTGTTTCTCCGCGCGTCACCCGCCGAACTCGTCGCCGTCGCCGTCCCCTCGCCCGCCGCGCCCTCGCTCGTGTCGCGTTTGCCCGCCGGGCACACTGTCACCAGCGTGGCCCTGCTCCCGCACTCGTTCGCGCTCACCTCCGCCGAAAGCCACGCGGTCTGGATCGGCCCGCTCGCCTCGTCATGACGTCCGCGCCCGCCGCGTCCCTCCGAGACCGCTGGACAGCCGCCTGGCCGCAAGCCCTCGCCGCCTGGAGCCGTTACACCCAGATTCAGCCTCCTCTCCTGCTCGAATCTCACTCGGCGGCCCAACGCGAGGGCCTTACGGGCAGCTTCGCCATGATTCGCCTGCAAGATCAGGTCATCGTCGTCGATCTCGCCGAGGTTGCGCAGTGCAATGTTGCGGATTTCCCCGTCGAAATCCTCGCCCACGAGATCGGTCACCACGTCCTTGCGCCCGCCACGCTCACCGACCACGCCCGCTGCCTCGCGGTCATGCGCCGCGCACTCGCCACGCTCGAAGCGCAGGCCCCGCTCGTTGCCAACCTTTATACCGATCTCCTCATCAACGACCGGCTCCAGCGCAGCGCCGGCCTGCGCATGGGCGAGATTTACCGCCGTCTGGGTCAGCGCTCCGGCAACACCCCCTCCGGCGCGGTGTGGACGCTCTACCTGCGCATTTACGAGCTGCTCTGGAGCCTTCCGCGGGGCTCGTTGGGCGGCGGCCACACCACCGCTGCCCTCGAGGCCGATGCTTGGCTCGGCATGCGCCTCGTGCGCAGCTACGCCGCCGACTGGCTCGCCGCCGCCGGCAAATTCGCCACCCTGCTTTTTCCCCACCTCGTCGAGGACAAACAGGCCGCCCAGGCTTTTGCGAAACTGCAGGACACCCGCCACGCCGGCGCCGGCGGTGTGCCGGCCGGCCTCACGGACGCGGACGCCGAGCCAAACGACACCGGCCACCCCTCGCTCGACCCGCGCCTCAACGGCCTCGATTCCGACGAGGACTCCGGCGACCCAACCACCGCCTCGACGAACCACGCCTTGGACCCCGCGCTCTCGTCCTTGCCCGGCGGCGGTCAGCAACGGCAGCCTTTCGAATACGGCGAGATTCTCCGCGCCGCCGGCTGGCCCGGCACGCCCCTCGATGCCGCCGTCGCCTACTACCGCGAGCTCGCGCAACGCCATCTCGTGCGCTATCCGCGCCGACCCGCGCCCGAGAGCACGGAGCCGCTCCCCGAAGGCCTCGAACCT
>CALRZR010000174.1:0-16715 GCA_943372705.1 Opitutus sp. GAS368
CGGGAGTGGGCGGAGGTGGGCGCGAAAAAGGGCGGACTGAAGTCCGCCCTACTTTAGAAATTGCCGCGGATGCCCATGCTCCAACTGACGCCGTAGTTACCGTAGCGGTAGAGCGCGGCGGGGATGTTGCGGGTGGGATCGCCTTCGTAGAGGAGGTTCGGGTCGTTGAAGATGTTCCGGCCCTGGAAGAAGAGGCTGACGTTTTTGTTGAGGCGCACGCCGCCGCTGAGGTCGATCTTGATATTGTGGCGCTGGTAGCGGCCGAAGAGCGTGGTGAACGGAGTGTCGTCCTGCCACACGGCGCCGGCGCGGAGGCTGAGGCGGGCGTAGCTCCAGCCGATGGCGCCGGAAACTTTGTGCGGTGTGACGCCGGGGAAGTATTGGTTGGCGTAGTTGCGCGTGTAGCTGAGGTTGACGTTGGTGGTGCGCAGGAGGCCGGGGAGGAACGAGAGGTTCTGGTTATAGGCGAGCTCAAGGCTGCGGTAGCGGTAGAGCGTGTTGTTGTTGGTGACGGATTGGAAATCGTAGGTCGCGTATTCCGGATCGTCGGCGAAACCGAAGTCGGCGGCCTCGCCGCGCACGGTGATGCGCTGGTCGCTGATCTCGGTCTGCTGCACGAGGAAGGTGAAGCTGCCGACGGGCTCGAAGTAGTAGGCGAGGCGGGCGACGTAGTTGTCGGATTTCTCGGGTTTCAGATTGGGATTGGGCGCGGTGATGAGGAGGGCCTGGTCGTTGATGGACCAGACGCCGGCGAGCGCGTCGACGGGCGGACGGGAGATGGCGTAGCTGTAGCCGACCTGCGCGTGGAGATTGGGGCGGACGGTGTATTTCAGCGAAGCGCTCGGGAAGAAGTTGGCGTAGTCGCCCTCGCGCGTGATGCGCGGCTGGGAGAAATATTGGTAGTTCATGCCCGGAATGGTGGTCGCGCGGCGCGTGGTGGTGGAGATCGGGTAGCCGGCGGCGAGGACGTGTGCAGCGGTGAGCGGATCGAATTCGCGGGACTCGGACTCGGTGAGTTCCCAGCGGACGCCGCCTTGGAGCTGGAGTTTGCCGAGGCGGGTGTTGGCCATGCCGTAGCCGGCGGTCACGTGCTGGCGGAAGTCGCGGTGGTTGGCGACGAAGGCGGTGTAGTAATTTTCAGCGGTCGCGATGTTCGTGAAATATTCGGGGTGCTCGCGGTAGAGAATCGAAACTTCGCTGCGGTTCGTGAGCGTGGGGAGATTCGCGATAGTGAGGGCGCGGATATTGCCCATGTTGGTATTGAACGGACGGGGCGAAGGGAAGGCGGCGAAGGTGCCGGTGGCGGTGATGGTGCCGTTGGGGTTGAGGATGTTGCCGCCAGGTCCGATGTAGCTGTAAACGAGATACGGCGTGGTATTGTCGGTCTTGCGGTTTTCCTCGGCCCACTTGCCGCCGAATTTAAGGAAGGTGGGAACGCGCCACGGGAGGACGTATTTGGCGTTGGCCTCGGCGGTGTAGATTTCGGTGAAGGCGAAGCGGCCCTCTTCGTTGGAGCGGGGGTTGGTGAAATTGGCGAGGTTGGACCAATCGGCGCCGCCGGTCTGGACGATGGTCCACTCGGCGGAATTGGCGTTGGGGCGGGTGGCGCGGAAATCGGCGGAGAGGGCGTTGAGCGTCTCGACACGGATCGAGCCGCGCGTGGAGGTCTCGTAGTCGTTCTTGGAGCGGGAGAAATTCGCGGTGCCGTCGAGGGTGAGGCCGCCGACTTTGTATTCGAACTTCGGGGTGAGCGTGAAGGAGTTGGTGAGCTTGATGGCGGTGCCGCCGCCGTAGGCCATGGTGCGGGAGGTGTTGGTGGCGGCGCCGTTGGTGCGGATGTCGGTGAGGCCATCGCCGAGGACGTTTTGGCGGCCGGTGGCGGCAGCAACGCCGTTGGCGGCGGCGGAGAACGTGAGGGCCTTGGTGTGAGCGTTGTTCTCGAAGGCGTTGAACATCGTGGTGAGCGAGAGCACGAGGCGGTTGGTGGCCTTGAAGTCGGCGGTCGCGGTGATGTTGGCGCGGCTGGAGAGGCGGGGGCCGTCGGTAAACGTCAGGCCCGTGAGGACCATGGGGCGGAGGTCGCCGGCGACCGTGGCGGAGGGGGCGACGGTGGTCTTGTTGTAGATGTGGGTGACGTATTGCTGCTCGGAGCGGATGCTACTGCTGCTGACGCTGAGACGGACACCGAGGCGCTGGTTCATGAACACATCGGAGTAATCGAGCTGATAGTTGGGGCGCCACTGGCGGTGGAGGTGATCGTCCCAGCCGCGGGTCTGGCCGAAGTTGGCGGCGTCGGGGGTGTTGAAGCCGGCGCTGAACTGCCAGTCGACGCGGCGGCCTTTGCGGTCGAAGGCGCGGCGGGATTTCATGTTGATGGAGCCGGCGGGCGAGTTGGCCTCCATGTCGGCGCTGAGCGTGCGGCTGATCTCGATGGATTCGACGGCGTTGATGGACATCTGCTCGAAACCGACGGAGCGGGACTGGCTGCCGGCGGCGCCGTTGAGGGTGCTGCCGTAGGCGACGAAGGCATCGGCGCTGGCGACGCTGGCGCCGTCCATGGTGACGCCGACGTATTGTTGGTCGAGACCGCCGACGCGCGGGCCGCGGCTGATGCCGTCGACATATTCGACGTCGACGCCGGGGAGGAATTTGAGGAACTCGCCGACGTTGCCCTCGGTGACATCGCCGAAGGTATCGGCGGCGACGGAGGTGGAGATATTCATGCTGCGGCGCTGATCCATGATGGCCTTGGCGTTACCCTCGCGCTCGTTGGAAACGATGAAGGCCTGGAGTTGGAGCGGTTCGTCGGTCGTGCCCTTGCCCTTGGCGAGGGTGCTGAGGAGGTTGATCTCGCGGACGGCGGTCTGACCGGCGGTGACGGTGAACGTGTCGGGCGCGGCGGTGTAACCGGTGTAGGTGACGGTGAGCGTGACAGAACCGGCGGGGACCGACGGGAAGGCAAACGTGCCGTCGCTCTCGGTCGCGGCGAGGAGATCGGTGCCGGTGATGCGGACCTCGGCGTTGCGGACGTATTCCTTGGTCGCGGGATTGTAGATACGGCCGGTGACGGTGCCGGTGGCGGATTGCGCGGCCAAGGCCGGGGCGAAGACGGCGAGGAGAAAGCAGAGCTCGAGGGAGGTGGCGCGCGGGGCACGACCAAGAGCGAGTAGCAGACAGACAAGCGAACGGTGATGGTTCATGGGAGGAGTGGTCAGAGGCGAACGGTGGAAGCGGCGGGCGCGGTGGGTCAGATCGCGCAGGCGCGGAACGATAGCCGAGACAGGGCGGGAGCGCGGACGGGGTGACAACGAGAGGTTTGGTGGACGTTGACCGCAGAGGGCGGCGGAGCAAGGCGAGGGGGATGGCCGACGAAAAAATTGCCGGTCGGTGGGCCGATTTTGCCGGAAGCGAGGGGAGGTAGGAGGCGACGGAGCGTCGTGTAACCTATTGGGTTACACGTAAGACGCCTAATCTCAACGAGGAGTGTAACCCAATAGGTTACACGGGTGCAAGGAGGGTAGGGTGTTTCGATGGGGGAGGAGACGCGCAGCGTGGTGCGGAGGGTGGGTCAGAGACCCGGCCCTACTTTGCCGCCGAGGAAGTGTTCGAGGAAACGGTAGAGGATGGCGTTGGATTCCTCGGTGGGGTCGTGAAGCGGGCGGTTGGTCATCGCGACGCGGTTGTCGTGGCCGAGGAGGCGGTTGACGGCGATGGCGTGGGTGAGGACGGGCCAGCGGGCGGGCGGGTCTTCGGCGCCGCCGCTGACGAGGAACGGGCGCGGGGCCATGAGCGCGTGGAGTTCGTGGAGGTCGTGGCCGCCGGCGATGAGTTTCGCGTAGGCGCCGGTGCGCGGGGCGGTCGCGGAGACGAGGCCGCGTTTGCGGGTGAGCGCGGGATCGAGGCCGAGATACCACGGCTCCTGATAATTGATGCTCGTGCGAGTTTCGTCGAAGACGATGCCGGGGTCGGACCAGACGGCGCAGGCGAATTTGTCGTAAAGGCACGAGGCGAAGAGCGCCCATTTGCCGCCGTAGGAATGGCCGACGATGCCGATGCGTGCGGCGTCGACGCGGGGCAGGCGCGTGAGGGCGGTGTGGGCATTGGCGGCGAGGTAGGCGAGGAAGGCGAGCGGCTGGCAGGTGGCGCCGGCGCGGTCGGGTTTGTAGGCATCGCCGCCGGGCGAGCCGAGACAGAGGGCGACGAAGCCGCGGCGGGCGAGTTGGTAGCCGAAGTCGCGGAGCGGTTTGGTGGGTGTGCCGGCCGGCGTGGTGGCGAGGCCGGCGCTGGTGTGGGGTTCGTAGAAAGGGACGACAACGGCGGGAAAGGGGCCGGGGCCGGAGGGGACGAGGAGAATCGCGTCTTGCGTGAGGCCGGGAGAGAGTTCGAGGCGGATGAAGTTCTGCGTGAAATTTTCGCGGGTTTCGGAGCGGACGATTTCGAGCCTGGGCGCGGCGAGGAGCGCGGGCCACGGGCCGAGGAGGTCGAACCAGCGTTGGCGGATGGCGGCGCGTTCGCGGGCCCACTCGGCGGCGGTGGTGATCGGCGAGCCGTCGGCGCGGACGAGCGGGGAGCGACGGGTGTCGGCGCGAGCAGAGGCGGGCGGTTGAAAATGCGGCGCGAGGTCCGGCGGTAGTGGCGCGGCGGAGACGGGGCAGAGGAGCAGTGGCAGAACGGTCAGGAGGCGGCGAAGGTGCATGAGGAGGAGAGGTTTCTGTCGGAAATGTCAGGGGGCGGAGTTGGTGGCGGGGCGGCGCGGACGAAAAGATGGGGCGATGATATGCCGGGCTCCACTCCTGTTTGATCCGAATCCGTGTGGCGGGACGGACAGAGACTGCTTGCGCTTAGCGGCAGGGGCGGCGAAGCCTTGGGGCCGGCCAATCGGTCCGGAAAAATCCGCGTGAGCGCCCTACCTGCCGACTCCCCGAATACTCCGCGCGTGCTCCTGGTGGAGGACGAAAAGAAAACCCGCGAATCGGTGGCGGAGGGTCTGCGTTTGGAAACGTGGACGGTGACGGCGGCCGAAGACGGCGGCGAGGCGAGCGGCTGGCTGGAGCGGGAGGCGTTTGACCTGGTGGTGCTCGACTGGATGTTGCCGGACGGCGACGGAATTGAGGTGCTGCGGCGGGCGCGAGCGCGCGGCGTGCAGACACCGGTGCTGATGTTGTCGGCGCGCAATGCGCTGGCGGACCGGGTGACGGGGCTGGAATCCGGGGCGGACGACTATCTGCCGAAGCCGTTCGCGTTTGTGGAGCTGCTGGCGCGGTGCCGGGCGTTGCTGCGGCGGCCGGTGTCGAGCGCGGGAAATTTGCTGCGGTGTGCGGATCTGCAACTCGACACGCGGGCGCGGGTGGCGGTGCGGGCGGGACAGGAAATTGCGCTGACGCCGCGGGAGGTGGACATGTTGGAATATCTGCTGCGTTACCAGGGGCAGATCGTGACGCGCGAGATGCTGGAGCGTGACGTGTGGAAACAGACGCACCGGTTTACCTCGCTCGACAACGTGATCGACGTGCAGGTGATGCGGCTGCGCAAGAAGGTGGACGGAGAAGGCACGGAAAAGCTCATCCACACGCTGCGCGGGCTGGGCTACCGGTTGGGAAAGGAAGCGGAGTGAAAGCGTGGTGGCGGCGGCGCACGTTGCGCTTCCGGCTGGCGGCCTGGTATGCGGCGGGCGGCACGCTGCTGCTCGCGGCCTTCAGCGCGACCTTGTATTCATATGTCGCCGACACGATGGCACGGCCGCTCGACTTCGAGCTGCGGCAGGATCTGGGCGAGATCCGGATGAAGCTGGAGATTTCGGCGGAGGGCGACCTGCGCTGGGACGGGTCGCCGGTGCCGGAGAACGCGCGGTGGGGACCGGAGAATCCGTGGTTCGAGCTCTGGAACCAGCAGGGCGTGCTGGTGCGGCGGTTTTGGCCGTTCACGGAGAACCGGGTGGAGTCGCTGCCACTGGCGCCGGAGCCCGGGCGGGACCGGATTTCGATTTTCAACGTGGCGCGCGATCTGCGGCTGCGGGTGCTGTCGGTGCCGCTGGAGGTGCCGGCGCGCGGAGAGCGCTGGATGATCCGCGTGATGACGGTGCACCGGCCGATGGCAGATGCGATGGGCGCGCTGCGGCTGATCATATTTGTGGCGCTGCCGGTGGTGGTGGCGCTGTTGGTGTTTGGCGGATACGCGCTGACGCGGCGGTGGCTGCAGCCGCTCGATCTGATGGTGGCGGAGGCGAACCGGATCACGGCGGACGATCTGAACCGGCGGCTGCCGGTGGTGAATCCGCACGACGAGCTGGGGCAGCTGGCCGGGGTGTTCAACGTGACGCTCGACCGGCTGGAGTCGTCGTTCAAGGCGTTGGACCGGTTTGTGGCGGATGCGTCGCACGAATTGCGGACGCCGCTGACGACGCTGCGAAGCGTGGGCGAAGTGGGTCTGCGGAAGAGCCGCACGGTGGAGGAATACCGCGAGATCATCGGTTCGATGCTGGAGGAGGCGCAGCGGCTGCAGTTGTTGACGCAGCGGCTGCTGGAGCTGGCGAGCACGGAGGGGGAAGCGCCGACGTTGCACCGCACGCGGGTGCGGCTGGACGAGTTCGTGCGCGCGTGCACGGGCGAGCTGGGGGTGCTGGCGGAAAACAAAAACCAGCGGCTGGTGCTGGCGACGGTGGAGTGCGTGGCGCTGACCGACCCGGTGTTGTTGCGGCAGGCGCTGCAAAACCTGGTGGACAACGCGATCAAATACAGTCCGGACGGGACGACGATCTGGGTGCGGGTGGCGGTGGAGCGGGGCCACGGCCGGATCGAGGTGAAGGACGAGGGGCCGGGGATCAGCGAGGAGCATCGGGCGCAGCTCATGGCGCGGTTTTTCCGGCCGGACAGCGGGCGCGGGCGCGGGCACGGCGGATTTGGCCTCGGGCTGGCGTTGACGAAAGCTTACATGCGGCTGTTGGGCGGGACGGTGGAACATGCGGCGGCGCCGGGGGGCGGCAGTGTGTTTCGCCTGGTGCTGCCCATCGAGGCGGGGCCGCCGGAGCGGCACTGACAGAAATGTAAGGCGGGCGGGCTTGTGGACGGCGGCATCACGGAAAATCTGCTGCGTTCAACCCCCCGCCCCGCTGGTCATCCGTGCTTTGACGTCCTTCCGTGGGTGGCTGCGGCGCCGGCCTACCGGTGGTGAAGCCACGCCGAGCCCACCTATTTTCGAACGGGCCAAGACGTGGGGCGTTGTCGCGGCAGCGGCATTGCTGGCGATGTATGCGGCGATGGCGTTCACGGCGTCGGTCGGCAAGGGCGTGTCGTTTGACGAAGGGCAACAGCTCGCGGTGGGCTACAATATCTGGTTGCACAACGACTACCGGATCGAGGGTGCGAACGGGGACTTCATCAAGCGGTGGGCGACGCTGCCGTATCTGGTGACGCGTCCGAATTTTGTCGGGCGGGACGATCCGTTTTGGCGGAGGGCGGAGCCGTATGAAGTAGGCTACAAGTTTTTCTTCGAGGTAGGGAACCGGCCGGAGGAGTTGCTGCGGCAAGGGCGCGCGATGGTGGTGCTGTTGGGGGTGGTGACGGGGTGGCTGGTGTTCCGGTGGTCGCGGGCGCTGTTTGGCGTGGCGGGCGGGTTGATTTCGCTCGGGCTGTTTGCGTTCAGCCCGCACATGCTGGCGTTTGGGGCGCTGGTATCGACGGAGATGGCGATCACGTTGCTGATGTTGGCCGCGACCGGCTGTATCTGGCGGCTGTTGCACACGGTGACGGCGGGGCGGGTGGCGGTGAGCCTGGCGGTGCTGGGAATGCTGGTGCTGGCGAAGTTGTCGGCGCTGGTGATTTTGCCGATCACGGCGGTGTTGGTGGCGGTGAAATTTGCGGCGGGACGACCGATGACGGTGAGTTGGCGGAGTCGGCAGGTGCGGTTGCCAAGTCGCGCCGCACAGGCGGGGGTGGTGGCGGTGCTGGTCGGGTTGCACGCGTTGGCCGGGTGGGCGGCGATCTGGGCGCACTACGGGTTTCGCCACGCGGCGAGTCCGTGGCCGGCGGATGCGGGGGTGGTGATGCGCGTGGCGCCGCAGCGGGTGACGGTGGCGCCCGCGGTGGCGGCGGGCACCGCCTGGGCACGCCGGGTGCATTTTTTCCCGGAAGGGTTTCAGCGCGGGGTGGAGGAATTGCTGGCGAGCGACAACTATCTGGGGGCGTTCATGGCGGGGGATTGGCGGTTGGGCGGGTGGCGGGGATTTTTTCCGTATGCGATTTGGGTGAAGACGCGGCCGGCGCTGCTGTTGATGTTGGTGGTGGCCGCGGTGGGGTGGTGGTGGGTGCGACGGCCGCGAAGCGGGGCGGTCGGGCCGCCGGCCGGGCCGGTGCCGTATGACGTGGTCCCGTGGTTGGTGCTGCCCGTGGTGTATCTGGGGGTGGCGGTGGCGGAGGATATCAATCTGGGGCATCGGCACGTGCTGCCGATTTATCCGGCGCTCTACATCTTGGCGGGCGGGGCCGCGTTGCTGGGACGAGCGGGGTGGGGCCGGACCGTGGTGGCGGCGCTGCTGGTCTGGATGGTGCGGGATTCGCTCGCGGTGCGGCCCAACTACCTCGCCTATTTCGGAGCGCAGGCGGGCGGGCCGACGAAAGGTTACACCCATCTGGTCGACAGTTCGTTGGACTGGGGAATGAACCTGCCGCAGCTGAAGCATTGGCTCGACGAGCACAACCCGGGGGGCAAGGTGCCGGTGTTTCTCGCCTACTTCGGGACGGACAATCCGGAGCACTATGGAATCAAAGCCGAGCCGTTGCCGGGGTTTTTCGACTGGCGAAAAAGAGCAGGCCTGGTGGCGTTGCGGCCGGGTTACTACGCGATTAGCGCGTCGCTGTTGCAGGGTGTCTACACGGCGTCGTTCGGACCGTGGACCCACGAGAGTGAGCGGACGTATCAGACGGTGTTGAAAAATTTCGAGGTGTTGGGCCGCACGAAGCCGGGCACGCCGGAGCGGCGGGCGTTTGTGCAGACGTTTCCGAAGAATTTCTGGGAGGACGAGGCCTACGTGTTGCGGCACCTGCGGTTTGCGCGCCTGTGCGCGTGGTTGCGTCACCAAGGCGATCCGCCGCATCACATCGGACACGCGATCTTTGTGTGGAAACTGGACCGGCGGGCGTTGCAGGCGGCTCTGCTGGGGCCGCCGGCGGAACTCGTCGACCGGCCGATGGTGTTGCGGCGGCAGTGAGGCGCGGGCTATTGCTCGCCGGCGAGGAGGGCGCGGCTCTCTTTGTCCAACACGAGGCGGTGCTCGGTCATGATGTATTCGGGGCCCGCGGGACCCTTCACCACGAAGCCAACCTGATAGTCGCCGGACGGCAGCCGGTCGCGGCGGCGGGCGAACAGAAACCCGCTGCGTTGCAGGCGGGAATCGTGCAGACTGCTGGCGACGTCGGGGCGTTGCGTGCTTACGGTCGTAAACGTGTGCGTAGCGGTGCCTGAGCGCAGGAGCAGGTGAATATCGCCGCGGGCGGTCGGAACGCCGGGGATCGCAACCCAGCCGCGCACGAAGGCGGAGCGGGTGTCGACGGAGAGCTCGTCGACATTGTAAATGATGCGCGCGCTGGGTTTCGCGGCGGGGAACGAACGCGGCAAGCAAAGCGGACCCATGCGGTAGACGCCGCGGCGCTCGGCCTCGTTGAGCAACTGCGTGGCGCGGGTGGGCATCGGGGACAGGGCGAAACTGCCGCGTCCGTCGACGCCGTGCTGTTTAAAACGGGTGGCGGCGATATCGCGGCATTCGATCCACGCGTCGGCGGAGGAGGCGTAGGCGCGATTGGCCGCGAGGTTGAAGAGGACGAGGGCGGGGAGGCAGCCGGCCAACGCGGCCAGTGGGCGGCGCGGATCGGAGAAGCGCTCGAGCAACATAAACGCGGCGAGACTCCAGGCCAGGGTGGCGAGGATCACATAGCGCGACATCACGAGCCCGCCGACCTGCTCCGCACGACCGACCGCCACGAGCGCGAGGGCCGCGACGCCAAACCAGGCGAGGGGATAAGCGAGGCGCTCGCGCCGCGGCGCGCCATGCACGCCCAGCCAACCAAGTGCGGCCAACAGCACGACGCCGAGCCAGGGGGCGAGGCCGACATGGCCGAGGGCGGGCACCGTGCCGAGGAGGGTGAGCCAGTAACGGAGAATTTCGAGGGCGCCGGTGAACGAAAACCGGGCGAAGTGATGGGCGCCATTGGCCGAGAAACCGAGCACGTAGCCGCCGACCACCGCGGCGGCCAAGAGGCACCAGCCCAGGAGGTGGGAATGGCGGCGGTCGCGCCACAGGAGCACAGCGCCGAGCGGCCAGACGAGGAGGCCGTGGGCGAGGGTGAAGGTGGCGAGCACGGCGCAGAGGCCGGCGACGAGCAGGGTGCGGCGGGAGTCCTGCGCGAGTGCGGCGACGGCGCCGCCGACGTAGAGGAGGACTTGGAAGTGATCGATCGACGAGCCGGACCAGAGAAAATTCTCGTAGTTTTCGAGTTGGAACAGGCCGAGGGCGAGCACGAGGGCGAGGCGCAGGCGCCGGGCGGTGGTGCCGGCTTTCACGAGGAGAATGGCGCAAAGGCCGAGCAGGCAGGCGTTCCCGAGCAGGCTGACGACAGAGAAATTGATGGTGCCGGTCAGCCAGTAGCTGGCGGTGAAGAGCAACCGGCTCATGACCATGCGGTGCTCGTTGTTGATGGCGAAGAGGTCTTCGAGGAAGGCACCGGGCGTCACGCCGGTGTCCAACCGCATGAGGAGTGCAAGGGCCGTTTCAAGTTCGTCCCAATAGGCGACGTTGCGACCGGCTTCGGCCGCGCGCAGGCCGATGTAGGCGAGCGGCAGGAGGGCGAGGACCACGAGCGCGAACGCCGCGATGGGGCTGACCGGGGACGCGCGCCGTGGGGGCACGGTAAACTGAGGGGACGACGACATGCTGCGAAAACGAACGGGTGCGGAATGGGGCCAACTAAGCGGGGGAGCCCGGCCGTTGCAGCTCGACGAGACTCCCCCACCAAGGCTAGCGGGACGGGATGGATGCAGGCGGGAAGGGGCTCAGCGAGTTTGCGTATCTGACATTTCTGTAAGGAAGCCGGCCCGCGGGCTCACGGCGGGTAGAGGGCGAGGAGATGTTGGACCGCCTCGTTCCAGCCGACGGGGCCGGGATGGGGCATGCGCACGAGGCCGGGCACTTCGACGCCGGCCCACGATTTTTCACCGAGGGCGACCAAATAAGGGCAGTCGACGGACGCGAGCAGGCCTTCGTCGTTGGCGCTGTTGCCGATGCCCGCGGTGACGACGGTTCGACCGAGGGCGACGGCGAACAGACCGGCGATGAGACGCGCGGCGCGGCCTTTGTCGCTCTCGGCGCCGGTGACCGTGCGAAACCGGCCGCCGTGACGACAGGTCAAGCCCTCGTGGCGAAGGGCGGCTTCCAAGGCGGACCACTCGGCGGGCGAACACGCGTCGATGAGCGTCTCGCTGAAATCGCGTCGGCGGGCGCGGGCGGCGGATGCCTCGTCGAGGCCGGTGAGCTCGGCGATTTGGCGCACGGTGAGATCGGCGTAGCCGGCGACGGGGCGGCCGGTGGCGGCGGTGGCGCGCGCGAGGCCGGCCCGCACGTCATCGAAGGAGCGACCGAGCACGCGCAGGCGTTCGTCCGCGGCGCCGGGCACGCGCGGCCAGTCGGTCACAGCGAGACCGGCCGCATCGGGGACAATGACGGCGGCGCCGTTTTCCACGATGTAGGGCAGATGATCGAGGCCGAGTTCGCGGCGGAGTGGGCGTTGCTCGGCGGCGGTTTTCGAGGAGCAGAACACGACCGGAATGTGGCAGGCGGCGAGGCGGGCGAGCATTTCGCGGGCGGGGCCGACGGCGTAGGTGCGGGCATCGAGCAGGGTGCCGTCGAGATCGGTCAGCACGACGAGCGGCGGGCTGATTTTGGCGGGCAGCAGCGGGGTCATGGCGCCAACAGGGCGGCAGGGGGTGGAGCGCCGACACGGCGGTCCACGAGCTCCTGAACGACGGAGGCGAATTTTTCGAGGTCGAGCTGCTCCATGCTCGGATAGGTGAGCACCGGGGGGAGGGTTTCGTCCGCCGAGAGGTAGCCGCCTTGCCGGAGTTCGGAGTCGATCTCCTCCTGCAACGACGGGGGGCAGAGACGGGAGTGGTAGATGGTCGCGAGGGAGCCGCGGATCATGGCGGCAACGTGGTCCTCGCCTTTGTCGGCGTGGAGGTGGGGGTTCCGCGACTCGATCTGGCAGATGCGGACCATGCGGCGCATGTCGCCGTGTTCGGTGGGAAAGACACCGCCGTATTGTTCGAGCAGGTCGATGAAGTGGTAGGGCTCGACGGCGTAGCCGGTGGCGTAGCGGATCGACATGGCGAGCTCGAGGGTGAGCGCGTGTTCGCCGGCGTTGCCGGTTTTGACGATGTCGGTCTCGAAGCCGGTGTGGTGGCTGAGGAGGCGGTTGAGCGCGCGATTGCAGTGGCGGGAACTGCGGCCCCATTTCGCAAAATAGAGGGATTGCTCGACGATCTTGGGTTTCGAGTGCCAGGAAATCCGCACAAAGGTGTGGTCGCCGCCGTTGATGAGAAAGCCGGCGGCGTATTCGCGGACGTATTCGTTGACGGCGCCGGGGAAGTAGTTGTCGCTGTCGACAAACCCGACGTAGCGCTTGCCCATCATGCGCGCGAGCACGGTGCCGATCATCAGGCCCTCGGCTTTGCCGGGGCGCACGCAGCCGGTGTCGTCGAGCAGTTCGGTGTAGCCGGCGGCGGCAAACGCGGCGCCGATGACGGGGTCGCGTTGGTGGACGATGAGCACCTGTTTGCGGGTGAAGCGGCAGAAGTTGGCGATGGATTCCTGCTCGAGGAAGAAGCGGTCGATGGGGGCGCGGGGGCTGTTGGAAACGACGATGACGAGGCAGGGATTGGGGATGCCGACGAGGACGCCTTCGACGAGTTTGAGGCGTTCGCTTTTGACTGGCACGACGATGGCCATCTCGCGTTGCACGGCATAGAGCGCCTCGGCCGGGAGGCTGCGCACGACGGCATCGTCACGACCGGCGAGCTCGGCCTCGGCGCCGGCGTCGAGTTCGTAGATCTTTTGGAGGCCGTAGATGCGGACGGCTCCGAGCCGGTCGAATTCGCGGGGGACTTCGATGCGCATGCGGATCGCGCGTCAGGCGGACGGTGGTGCCGCGGGACCGGGCGCGGACGGGGCGGGAGGCGGGGACGCAGCGGAAGGGGCGTCCGCATCGGGCCGATCAGGGGCGGACGAGAGGAGGGCCTTGATGGCGCGGCGGACAACGGCCTTCTGGAGGGCGAGGAAAAGCACCGCGATCCCGACAAGCAGGAGCACGGTGGTGGCACCCAAGTGCAGCGGTGGGAGGACGGGGAGCGGCATGGCGGTCTCCGGCTGAAAACAAAATCCGGGCGGAGACGGGAGGGTCGTGAGCGGCCGAAGAACGGACAAGGTGGGGTGCCTTACATTTCGGTCAGGTGGATGGCCGCGGAGGGTGGCGCGATTTACGGGGCGCCGGCGAGGAGGGCGCGGCCTTCTTTTTCCAAGACGACGCGGTGCTCGGTCATGATGTATTCGGGGCCGGCGGGGCCTCGCAGCACAAAACCAATCTGGTAATCGCCGGAAGGGAGCCGGTTCCGCCGGCGGGCAAAAAGAAAACCGCTGCGGGAGAAATTCGGATCGTTCAAACCGGCGACGACGTCGGGGCGCTGGACGCTGACCGTGGTGAAAACGTGGGTGGCGGAGGCGGAACGCAAAACCAACAGAATGTCACCGCGGGCAGTGGCGATACCGGGGATACCGGCCCAGCCGCGCACGACGGCCGAGCGGTGGTCGGCCGTGAGTTCGTCGACACTATAGACGATTCGGGAGCTGGGCTTCGCCGCCGGGAAGGGGCGCGGTGCGCAGACGGATGCGAGCCGATAGATGCCGCGGTGTTCGGCTTCTTTCAGGAGCCGGGTCGCGCGTTCGGGCATGGGGGAGAGGGCAAAGGTGCCGCGGCCGTCGACGCCGTGTTGTTGGAAACGGCTGGCGGCGATGTCGCGGCATTCCTGCCAGGTGTCGGCGAAGCTGCCGTAGGTGCGGTTGGCGGCGACATTGAAAGCGACGAGCGCAGGCAGGGCCCAGGCCAAGGTCGCGAGCGGGCGGCGCGGGTGCGTCCAACGCTCCAACAGCATGAATACCGCGAGGCTCCACGACAGCGCGCCGATGATGACGTAGCGCGACATGATGGCGCCGCCCACCTGTTCCGCGCGTCCGACGGAGATGAGGGCGAGTGCGGCAACGCCGAACCACGCCAAGGGGTAGGCAACCGCCTCGCGGCGGAGGGCTCCCTGCCTGCCGAGCCAGAGGAGGAGAGCCAGCAGCCCGCAGCCCAGCCAAGGGGCGAGGGCGGCCTGGCCGATCGCGGGCACGGCGCCGAGGAGGGTGAGCCAGTAGCGAATAATTTCGGCCGTCCCACCAAGGGAAAGTGCGGTGAAGCGGTGCGCGCCGTTGACCGAGAAGCCGACGGCGTAACCGACGATCACGACCGTGGCGAGGGCGCACCAACCTTGGAGAAAAGCAGTGCGCCGGGCGCGCCAAAGCATCGCGGCGCCGAGCGGCCAGACCAGCAGGCCGTGCGCGAGGGTAAAGGTGGCCAGCACCGCGGAGACCGCGGCTACGAACCACGCGCGCGGCGAGCCGAGGGCCAGGGCGACAACCGCGGCGCCGACGTGGAAGAGGACTTGGAAGTGGTCGATCGAGGAGCCGGACCAGAGGAAGTTTTCGTAGTTCTGGAGCTGGAAAATCACGAGCGCGAGAATGACGCCGAGGCGGAGGCGGCGCGCGGGCGTGCGGGCCGCGAAGACGAGCAGTCCGCAGAGTGCGAGGAGGCACGCGTTGCCCAGAAAACTGATCATCGAGAAGTTGACGGTGCCGGTGAGCCAATAGCTGGCGGCAAAAATGAGGCGGCTCATCACCATCCGGTGCTCGTTGTTGACGGCCACGAATTCGGAAAACAGCGCGCCCGGATTCGCGCCGTCGTGCAAACGGAGCAGCAGGGCGATCGCCGTTTCATATTCATCCCAGTAGGCGACATTGCCGCCGGCTTCGACCGCGCGGAATCCCACATAGCCGAGTGGAAACAACGCGAGCAGGACCAGCAGCAGCGCGTGAAAGCTCCGGTTGTCGGGTAGGCGGCGGCCCGAAAAGAGCCGGGGCGACCCGGTGGTGGGCGCACCTGAAGGGTGGGGGTGGGGGATCATCGCGGTGGGGGCTGGGGGCGAAATGGAGAGGGGCGGAACCGGACGGGAATGCTGTCGAGGGGCAACGGCGGGTGGGTGACCTAAAACGAATCTGGCCGCGCCCGGAGATCGGACGTTTTCGTCCGGGGCGACTGCAGGTGGCGTCCGCCCGGCAGCGGGCCCGAACGAACCGATGGGCGGGACTCATCCCGGGGGCGAGCAGGGGAGACTGACGTTTCGGTCAGTTCCCGCCGGGACGGGGAGGGCGGGAGCAGGGGCGCGGGCGGAGGCGACGGAAGGCGATTTCCTTGACGGCCAAAATCAACGTCGCGGCGGCGGCGGTCAGAGTCGCGACCGTTTCGCCGGGGAACATTAAATCGGGTAACAGAAAAAGCATGACAGGGGAGCGCTCTGCCGGTCCCCGGGGCACGGACGGCTTGGCGGGACAATACGGACCGGGCGCCGATCCCGAAGCGAGGCGGGCCGGCTGACATTTGTGTAATGCATCCGCGACAGCGGGCGGGAAGGGCTGACGGAATTGTCAGCCAAACGGTCTTGTGCGGGGGAGGGCCGGGCGGCGCAGTGGCGCAGACCGAGTCCGCCCAATGAACCCGACCGCAACAAAGCCCGCGAGACCCGATGCCGAAACGGAGACATTTCTCGATGCCTATTGCCGGTTGCACGGTTGCGCCGAGGCGGTGTTTTTGCGGCGGATCTTTTGGCAGGCGATGTATCCACATGCGCGGCTGGTGGCGCTGGTGTGCGGACGCAGCGCCGAGTATTTTGAGGCGGACCGCGCGCTGATCGCCTACTGCGGCCGGCTGACCTCGCTGCGCCAGATCGATCAGGAGTTGCGGGAGTTCGCGAGTCTGCGGAACCGGGGATTTCTCCGCCGGCAATGCCGAATGCGCGTGTCGGGCCGGCGGCTGAAGCGGTTGGCCGCGCGGTGCGTGGGGCCGTGACCGGCGCGGTTGGGGCGCGCGATTTTCAGGCGGACGGTTTCGTCAGCGGCGGAGCGGGGCGGGGGCGAGCTCGACGGGCGGGCCGGTGAGCGCGGCGTTGATTTCGGCGGCGTCGAGACGCCAGATCAAAATGGAGTAGCCGACGTGATCGTCCGGCGGGCGATGCTGGCGCAGCCAGGCACAGAGCCGGCCGAAGCGGAGTTTTTCGTAGATGGTGTATTCGCTTTCCCAGAACGAGCGTGGGTATTGCTTCAGCAGCGCGGCGTGGGCGGATGGATCCGTCAAACTGCGGTTGTAGGTCTCGATGTTCTTAAGCGAGGACCAATAGGATTTCTCGAAGGTTTGGTTCCACGGGCCCGTCGTTTGCGTGCCGATGCTCTGGAGTAGCGTCGCGCTGATTGCGTAGATGCCGGGCGTGAGCGGAAACGATTTGACGACGCGCCAGTCGGGTTGGCCGGGCAGACGGTGGGATTTGATTTGGTAGTAGTCGGGATTTTCCACACCGAAATAGGCCAG
>CALRZR010000175.1:0-16639 GCA_943372705.1 Opitutus sp. GAS368
TCCTCAGCGGCGCCTACACGCCGTCCGCCGGTTCCCTCTCGCTCGACGGTCAGCCCCGCACGTTTCACGACACTTCGGACGCCCTCGCCGCCGGCATCGCGGTGATCTATCAGGAACTGCACCTCGTCCCCGAGATGAGCGTCGCCGAAAACCTTTTCCTCGGCCACCTCCCGCAGAAATTCGGCATCGTCAACCGCCGCGCGCTCGCCACCGCCGCGCGCCAGCAGCTCGAGTTGATCGGAGAGGACATCGACCCGTGGACCAAGCTCGGCCAGCTTTCCCTCGGCCAACGTCAAATGGTGGAGATCGCCAAGGCCCTCACGCGCGGCGCCCGCATCATCGCCTTCGACGAACCCACCAGCAGCCTCTCCGACCGCGAAGTGCGCCGGCTCTTCAAGATCATCCGCGAGCTCCGCACGCGCGGGTGCGCCATCCTCTACGTCTCGCACCGCATGGAGGAGATCTTCGAACTCTGCGACCGCATCACCATCCTCCGCGACGGCCGCCACGTCGAAACGGCCGAGCTCGCCACCCTCACCCGCGACGCCGTCGTGCAGCGCATGGTCGGCCGCAAACTCGCCGACATCTACAACTACACCCCGCGCCCCCACGCCGCCACCGCCCTCGCCGTCGAGGCGCTCTGCGGGCCGGGCCTCACGGAGCCGTGTTCGTTTACCGCCGCCGCCGGTGAAATTTTCGGATTCTTCGGACTCATCGGCGCCGGTCGCAGCGAGTTGTTGAAACTTATCTTCGGCGCCGCCCCGAAATCGTCCGGCCGCGTCACCCTCGCCGGCCGCGAACTCCCGCTCGGCTCCCCGCGTGCCGCCATCGAGGCCGGCATCGTGCTCTGCCCCGAAGATCGCAAGAAGGAGGGCATCGTCCCCGTCCGCTCGGTGTTGGAAAACATCAACCTCAGCGCCCGCCGCCGCACGGCGCGTGCCGGCATCTTTATCGACGAAGCGTGGGAGCAGACCAACGCCCGCGACCGCTCCGCCCAGCTGCGCGTCAAAACGCCCTCCGTCCGCCAACTCATCCGCAACCTCTCCGGCGGCAATCAGCAAAAGGTCATTCTCGGCCGCTGGCTCTCGGAAAAGGTCAACGTCATCCTCCTCGACGAACCCACGCGCGGCATCGACGTCGGCGCGAAAAGTGAGATCTACACGATCATGCAGGATCTCGCGCGCTCCGGCGTCTGCGTGATCGTCGTCTCCAGCGAACTCCCGGAAATTCTCGGCGTCGCCGACCGTATCGCCGTCATGCGCCAGGGCAAAATCGCCGCCATCCTCGACCGCGCCGACGCCAGCGAGGAAAAACTCCTCAAGCTCGCGCTCCCGCTCGAAACGGCCCGCGCCTCGTAAAACCTCACGCCATGTCGTCCGCCACTGCCTCCGCTCCCCGCAAACCCATCGCCGAATTCTTCGACAAAGCCGGCATGCTTGTCGTGCTCGCGATCCTCTTCGTCGGCTGCTCGGTCTTCGTGGAAAATTTCCTCTCCTGGCGCAACATGCAGGGCCTCGCCCTCGCGGTCTCGATGACGGGCATGGTCGCCTGCACGATGCTGTTCTGTCTCGCCGCCGGTGATTTCGACCTCTCGATCAGTTCCGTCGTCGCCTGCTCCGGCGTGCTCGCCGCCGTCGTGATGAACAAGACCGAGAGCATCACGCTCGGCGTCGCCGCCGGCCTCGGCATCGGCGCCCTCGTCGGCGGGACCAACGGCTACGTCGTCGCCAAGCTCCGTATCAACGCCCTCATCACCACGCTCGCCACGATGCAGATCGTCCGCGGCTTCGGCTTCATCATCTCCGATGGCAAAGCCGTCGGCATCGGCCTCGAAGATTTTTTCCTGCTCGGCAGCTCTTCGCTCTTCGGCATTCCGACGCCCGTGTGGATTACCGCCGTGTGCTTCGCGCTCTTCGGTTTTATTCTCAACCGCACCGTCTTCGGCCGCGACACCCTCGCCGTCGGTGGCAACTCCGAGGCCGCCCACCTCGCCGGCATCGCCGTCGACCGCGTGAAAATTATCATCTTCACCGCGCAGGGCGTGATGGCCGCCTTCGCTGGCATCGTCCTCGCCTCGCGCATCACGAGCGGCCAACCCAACACCTCCCAAGGCTTCGAACTCGAAGTGATCTCCGCCTGTGTGCTCGGCGGCGTGTCACTGACCGGCGGCGTCGGCAGCATGGCCTTCGTCATCGCGGGAGTGCTGATCATGGGCATCGTCCAAAACGCGATGAACCTCCTGAACGTCGCGACCTTTTACCAATACGTCGCCCGCGGCCTCATCCTTCTCGCCGCCGTCCTATTCGACCGGTGGAAGCGGCGGAAGCAGTAACGCCATCGCCCGCTTGCACCGTTCGGCCGATTCGCCAAATTCGATCCATGCTCACCACCGAAATTTCGCGCACTGCACTGGCCCTGCCTCCCGAGGATCGCCTTGAGCTCGCCCGTCGTTTGGTCGAGAGCGTCGTCGAGCCGGCGTCGGTTGCGACCGCCGTGAAAGAGGGCCTACGGCGCATGGAAGATGTAGCGACCGGACGAGTCGCGGGTCTGAGCGAAGAGCAATACCGCGCCGCCTTGCGATGACAGTGCGGTTTCACCCCGAATTTCCGGCCGATGTCCGAAAATTCGCCGCTAGCTACACCGATATTTCCTCCGGACTCGGCGACCGTTTTCGTTGCGAGATCGATGAGGGAATTACAGCCATCAAATCGGCCCCGAGTGGTGCCGGCCACTTTCTCAACCTCGGCTCATCCATCGTTCCGGAAGTAAGGAGACGCAACCTCCGCGCCTTTCCATTTTTCATTCTCTACGGCGTCGTCGGCAACGACCTGATTTTCGGTTCTGTAATTCCAAGCAGATCCGATCCTTTGACATGGATGAACCGCTTCGCGGAACAATAGCCTGTTTGCCGCGAATGATTGCGCTCACCGCGCCGTCATAAAGCGCCACTTCACCTCCGAATAGTGCCACCTGCGCCCATTCGCGTCCGGAGCGACTGAGCCCCTCCACTCGCCGCTCGAATCCTTCGTGGCGCTCAGCTGCGTCCATGAAAACGCGCCTTTTTCAAAATCGAACGTCTCTCCGTCGTCATCGTAGAGCGCGAATTGGCCGGGAGTTTCGCCGTAGTGGCGGACTTCGAGTGCGACGGTCTCGTTCGCGGCGGGTATCCATTGGCGATTCTCCGCGATCATCGGCACCAACGAACCATCCTTCACGAACACGGGAATCTCGGAGAGCGACGGCGCAACCTCGATGGTCCGGTTTTCGCCGGCGAATTTCCCGGTGTAGAAATCATACCATTTGCCCGCAGGCAGCAGCACCTTGCGCGTCTTCGAGCCGGGTGCGATGGGCGCAACGAGCAGCGCATCGCCAAACATATACTGGTCCTTCACCTCGCGCGCCGCGGCGGGGACTTCGTAGGGATTGGCCGTGGCGTCGAGTTTTCCGACTGCCGCGGACTCTGCGACGGTCACGCCGCTGACGAGCTGCATCGGGCGGATCACCGGCGTGCCCTGGTAGTGGTATTGCGCGAACGCATTGTAGAAATAGGGCAGCAGCCGCAGGCGGAGCACGATGGCGTCCCGGATCTGGTTTTTCACCGCGGCGTGGGTCCACAGCTTCTGCGGTGAGGCCCAGCCGTTGTAGAGTGCGAGCGGCGAAAAGCACACCGCCTGCACGCGGCGCAGCATGTCTTCGCCGCTGTTGCTGCCGCGCACTTCGGGCGACCAGAGCACGCCCGCGAAGCCGCTGTTGCTCACCGCGGTGATGTAACCGTCGAACTCATAATTGTCGTTGTAGATCACGAACGGAAACGGCGACGCACCTGCGTTGGTGCCGCGGATCTGGCCCATCGTGCGGCGATTGCTCCGGTGAAACACATCGAACACCATGCGCTGGAGCAGCAAGCCGTAGGTCTGGCGCAATTGCTCGGCGTCGCGCCCCGAGGGAAACACCGCCGTATCGGGCCAAAGGTAGCGGTCGTAGCCGTCGACTTCGTCGAGCTTGAATCCGCCGATCGCGTCGGGCGCGAGTTCGACGACCGTGCGCTTGAGATGGTCGGAGAAAATCTGCTGCGCGGCGGGCAACGTGAAGTCGGGCACGATGCCGTTCCACACCAGATGCGTGCCGGCAAACGGCAGGAGTTTTTTGTAGAGTGGTGCCTGCGGTGCGATGTAGGGATTAAACCAGAGATTCACGCGGACATGCTGTTTCGCGACCTCGCCGAGAAACGCTTTCGGATCGGGGAAGCGGGTTTTGTCCCACTCCAAGGAGCACGGGTATGCTTGGTCCATCCAACCGGGTTCGAGTCCGAGCATGTCGAGCGGAATGCCGTTCTTGCGGAACTCGGCGATGTCGGCGAGCGCCTGCTCCGCCGTGTATTTCGTCTGCACACGGGAGAGGAATCCGAGGCCCCACTTCGGCGGCAGCGCTCCGCCACCTGTGAAGAGATTGTAGCGCCGCACGGCGTCGAGCGGGCTCGGCCCGGCGAACACGTAAACATCCAGCCCCGTCGCCCCCGCGAGCACCTCGATCGAGTCGGAGCGCGGCTGAGCTTGCCACTCTCCCTTCGTCGCCGTCGTGCGGTCGACGACCGGCGGCTTGTCTTTCGCGGCGAGCCGCACGCCGTGGCCAACCGTCACGCGGAGGTAGCGCGCCGAATCGAAGAGCACCGCGAAGCCTTTCGTGGACACATAGAGAGGCACAGGCGCGTGCGTGCGGCCGGTGATGCCGCGCCGACTGTCCCAGTGATCGACGTGAAGCTCGAACACCGCGCCATTGCGCCGCATCGACGAAAAATCCACGCCGAGCCCGTAGATGTCCTCGTTCGCGCCGAGCGGAAAACGCACCGTGGTCTTCGCGGCCCACCGGCGTCCCTCGATTTCCTTTTTGTCGATCGGAAACGCCGCTTTCGGCATCGCTGCGAGTGCCGCGCGGGCGGGCGGCGTGGCCCCGGCGGCACTCAGCAGAGTCAGCGATTCGGGAGTTCCCACCGTGGCCTTCCACACTCCAGGCGCGACCTCCGCCCAGACCAAGGCCGCCACCGGCGGCATCTGCGCCGGTGCCAAAACCGGCAAAAAGACAGCAAGCGCGAAGCTTGCCCCCATAAGGAAAAAACGACGGAAACCGACCAAACGCGACGTCTTCATAGTGCGATAAAGGACAAGTGACGCCTCCAATCTGACGCCGATACGGCAAACCCGAGAAGCCCCAAAACAGTTACGTTGTTAAGCACGGCTACCGGGCGGGCAGCCCGCGTAGCGTCCGGCCTTCGTTCCACTGCCCTTCGAGCATGATCGTCGTGGCCTGCTCAGGCATGCCACGCTCGTTGCGCTCGACCATACTGATCAGTGCATCCACCGCCATCGCCCCGGTCAGCCGACCGTTCTGCCAAACTCCGCTCAATGGATCGCCGAGACGAGGACACGCCAGCCACGCGAATCCGATATCGTCCGGAATGCGCCAACCGGCCCGGACGAGCATCGAGTGCAACGGCCCACCGCCGAGATTGATGATCACGTCGGGTTTCTCGCGTTTCAGCCAACGCTCCAACTGCGGCAGCGCCGCCTCGTCCCAATCGTCGACAAACACCGGCTCGACCAATTCCAGGTCCGCCATCATTTCGCCCGCGACCAAATACCCCGCTTGCCATCGCCCCTGAAAGCGGTGCCGGTGCACCTGCCGCAACGCCAGACCGGGACGACGGTAGCCCCGCTTGTAACATTCGCGCACCGCCAGCAGGCTCGAAAAATAATGATCGTTGCACACCGTCGTGATCGTCAGCGCCGGCAAGGGCACGCTGATGCTCACCGAGGCGAAATACTCCCACCGCAGCGTCGGCGGCAGATCGCCTTCCGCCAGCGGACTGATCACCAATCCCTGGATACCGCGGGCGTGCAGCATCTCGGAAAACCGCTCGTTCGACATCTTGTCGCGGTGCAACCAAAACTCCTGCGCCCGGTAGCCGCGCATCGTCGCCCGCTCGAGCGCCCCTTCGCGCATTTGCCGGATCGTCAGCGATTGATGGTTGCGCCAGCCGTCGGCCGTGCGTTGCGCACACACCAGCGCGAGCGCCGGCTTGTCTTTCAGCGGCTTTCCCTGCCGCCGCAGCCGCATCAACGTCGAGACATACGGATTGGGCTGATAGCCCAGCCTCTTGGCGATCTCTTGAATCCGCAGACGCGTCGCCGCGGGGATGCGCGGATTGTTCGCCAAGCTCATCGACACCGTGGCCTGCGTGACCCCGGCCTGCGCGGCGATGGACTTCATGGTGACGCCGGTGCTCATAGCTTAAGGATGTAAGCAAGACGGGGCTTTTGTCGGGACCGCGCAAACGAAATTCTCGACCTGGTCGCCTTCACCCGGCTGACTCCCCCGCCCCCCCCTCTGCCGATTTCCGGCAGCTACCCCTTTTCCGACCAACCCTGACCACCCTGCATCGATCCATGATTCCCTCCGTCTCCCGTTCATTGACCCGCTTGGCGCTGCTCCTCGCAGCCGGCACCACACTCCACGCCCAAACGGCCCCCGCCTCCGCCACCGAGAAAAAATCTGACGACATCATTTCGCTCTCGGAATTCAATGTCTCCGCCGAATCGAACCGCGGTTACATCGCCGCGGAAACCATGACCGGTAGCCGGGTGAAAACCCAGATCGCCGACCTCCCCTACACGGTCAACGTCCTCACCAGCGAGTTCTTCGAAGACTTCGGCATCTTCGAACTCTCCGACAACGTCACGCAGATCGGCGGCTTCACCGGCCTCGACGTCGGCGGCGGCTTCAATCTCCGCGGCTTCGGCTCCACCTCCCAGTTGCGCGACGGCTTTTTTCGCCTGGGCCGCTACGGCTCTAGCAATGTCGACCGCATGGAGATCATCAAAGGCTCCAACGCCGCCATCTACGGACGCACCTCTCCCGGCGGCATGTTGAACATGGTTTCGAAGCAGCCCAAATCCCGCGAAAGCCAGCGGCTTTCCTTCAACTACGGCGACGAGGGCACCCAGCGCGTGACGATGGAGACCACCGGCCCGGTCTACCGCGGCTCGCTCGGCAAGACCGCCTACATCCTCACCGGCAGCCACTACCAAAAAGAGTTCGACATGGAATACGCGCGCAACCGCAACCAAGAGTATTACCTCGCGCTCAGCCACGACTTCAAAGACGGCTCCAACCTCTTCCTCTCGCTCGAATACTTCCTCCAGATTCGTCACTCGCCCAACAGCGCCGCGCCCCTCATCACCGATTTGAAAGGCACCGCCAGCAACCTCGACGACGAGGCCATCGGTTACGCGAAAAACCTCGCCGCCTACAACGCCTTCGGCCCGGTCAGCCAACTCGACCGCGGCAACACCGGCCTCAACGCCGTCTACGACAAGAAACTCACCAGCGTCTGGAGCACCCGCATGGCGGCCAACCGCTACTGGGCCCGCCGCTGGGACTTCAACCAGAACACTGGCTGGGGCGCCATTAACAAGAATCCCGCCACCGCCGCCAATGGCACCGTCCCCGCCGTCACCACCGCGCGCGGCGCCACGCCCAACACCACCCGCATCATCGAAGACGGCGGTGGTTTCCAAGGCGACATGCTCGCCCACTACTGGACCAACAACAAAACCCTCGAGCATCGCACCCTCGTCACGCTCGACATCAACGATTACTACCGCTGGGACCCGTCCCTCAACTACGCCGGTGCCACCAATCCCGATCTCGTCGCCTGGAACGCCGTCCGCACCGTCACCCTCGACCGCACCACCCTCACGCCCACTGGCCCGATCACCTACTTCCTGAAACCGCTCGATCCCACGATCGGCGTAAAGACTCGTCACCAAAAACGCCGGACCACCGTCTTCGGCGGCCTGCTCCGCCAGCAGACGTCGTTCTTCAACGGTCGCCTCCTCACGTTTGCCGGCGCCCGCTTCGACGCCGTCCGCTTCCGCGATCGCGACTTTATCGGCTTCGCCGGCTACGTCCCCGGCACGATGATCGACAAGAAAGTCGACTTCACGAAACCCAATTTCGGCTTCAACTACAAAGTCACCCCCGGGTTCCGCGTCTACGCCAGCTACAGCGAGAGCTACTTCGTTTCCCAGAACGACAACGCCCAGGCCCACTTCGACCCCACCTTCAAATCCGAGGTCGCGAACGGCTACGACTACGGCTTCAAAGGCGCGCTCTTCAACGAGCGCCTCAACTACACCGTCAGCGGCTACTACGCTATCCGCAACAACGTGAGCGTCACTGAAATCGAAGAGACGCCCCTCGGCTCCGGCAACTTCGTGCAAATCTCCCGCCGCGACGGCGATCAACTCGTCCGCGGTTACGAAATCGACATCAACTGGCGAGTCACCGACGAAGTCTCCGTCGGCGGCAGTTGGGGCCACATCTACTCGATCTACACCGACTTCGGCTCCGCCTTCCCGCTCGCCGTCGGCCGCCGCGTCAACGGCATCTCGCCCCAAAACGGCAGCGCCTACGTGAAGTGGGCCGCGTCTTCCGGCAGCCGCTTCAAGGGCTTCTCAGCCAACCTCGGCGTCACCTACGTCGCCTCGACCCCGACCGAAGCCCCCAACGCCGGCGACACCTACGCGACCCTCGCCAACGGCACCCGCGTCGTCACGCGCTCGACGAACCAATGGCGCCTGCGCGTCCCCTCGTTCAACCTCTGGAGCGTCGGCGTGCGCTACAAACTCCCGACCCGCGGAGCCATCGACCACACCGTGGCGCTCAACATCAACAATCTCTTCGACCGCGAATACCTCCGCGCCAACCGCCTGATCGGCGAACCCCGTGCGATATTCCTCTCCTACACCATCAACCGCACCGGCGCGCGCCGCTGATCACGGCGCCTAGCGCGCTTCTCCGATGTGGCGATGCCCGCCGAAACGATTCGGCGGGCATTTTATTGCCGCGACAGCAAGGGGCTACGCGGCGGAAAAAACAGGCAAGTAAACGGCCTTGACCGCCGCCGCGTCCGGCGCACCGTGTCCCCTCCACACTTTCTTGCCTGATGGTGTAATGGTAGCACAGGCGACTTTGACTCGCCTAGTCATGGTTCGAATCCATGTCGGGCAGCCAGTGGGGAAAAAATCAGAACTTTTTTCGAGATCGGTCAAATAAGTGCGCAAGTTGTTCAAACGCGCATTATACCAGAATTCTCGGTTTTGACTGATCTGATGCGAAGTTCTTCGTTTTGTCCGGTTCGCTCCCGTTTTTTGGTGCCCGCACGATCTTTCAAAGAAGATCAGTCAAAAGAAATACCCGACGATTCAGCTCTGCCGTTTTCAGCCGAGGCACAAAATTTCGCGCGTTGCCGTGCATGTCCTGGACCCTCAGCGCTAAGTTCTAAGTTTTAGCGTGCGGGGCCTTACGAAGCATACCGTTGCACGACTTTAGGATACATAGAGAGCTCTAAGGTGGATTCTTTTTTCGACAAAGAGAAACATTCGGAGCATTGTAACTATGCCTTGTTGAACGAAATCAGAGACACTAGGCCTCGGCGCATTTATTCGACAATTTCGCGAATGCGCGAATTCCATCGGATACCAAGTCCTGGTTCCTCGGAAAGGCGATACTCTCCACCTTCGCGGATGATCGGGGCTTGCAGGAAGTTGTTAGCGGTGTCGAGGACGTGTGGGTTAAACTCGCAGAGCGAGCAGTTCTTGGCGGCGGCCGCGAAGTGAAGCGCGGCTGCGATCTGAGGACCCATCGCGATGCTGAGGTGAGGGATTATCTCGCTCTCAAACGCCCGTGCAATTTGCAGGGAGCCCGTGATGCCGCATCGTCCGAGATCCGGCTGGAGGATTCGGGCGATATCCATGAATGGCCGCAGTTCGCGCAGACTGCGGTAGCTCTCACCAACGGCGATTGGCGTGAGGATGGCGGCAGCGAGGGCGCTGTGGGCTGCGACCTCCTCTGGGTAAAGCGGGCACTCGAGCCAACGGGCATTGCGCGCATCAAGCTCGCGCCCCATCGCGATGGCGCGATCGGGCGGAAAGTGCCAGAGCGCGTCGACGGCGAACTGCATCGTGGCCGGCAGGCGATCGACGATATCGAGCAGGTCCTGCAACTCGCTCTCGTAGTATAGTTTCACGATCGAGATCCCCTCGTCGGCATAGCGCGCGGCAAATGCGGCGCGTTCCTGCGCACCCTGTCCGGACGTGCCGCTGAGATAGATGGGAATGCGGAATTTCGGCTCGGTGCTCAACAGCGCGCAGACGGGCTTTCCGGCGATCTTGCCGGCGAGATCCCACAGCGCGATATCCACGCCGCTCATCGCATCCAGCATGAACCCGCTGTTCTGGCCGCGCACGCGCATCGTGGCATACATGCGATCCCACAGCGCAGCGATGCGCTCGGCGGTGCCGTCGAACTCCTCGCGCTCGAGCGCCGGACGTAGCAGATGTGCGACAATGCTGCACGCAACCTCGGGTGCAAGCGGCGCCTGCGCCTCGCCCCAGCCTACGAGGCCGTTCTCCAGCTCCACGCGCACGAGCGCCGTTTCGAAGTTCTCCGAGTAGAGGACCGGATAGGCGGTCGACCAGCGGTAGGCACCCTCGCCGCTGAGCGACGTGGGGGAACCCGCGGTGCCGCGTGAATACGCGATGTCACGCGGTAGACGAACCGGGATGGCTTGGACGGATTTGATACGCATGGTGCTAGACGGCGATGGGCTGGCGGACGAAGCGACGGGTGATGAGATAGGAAACAGGATGCAGCAGACCCATGATGACGAAGATGGCTCCGTAGCCGAACCCCTGCACCACGTGGCCGGTCATCCAGATGAAAAGCGTGCCGCCGAGCCCCGTGCCGAAGGCGAGCAGCCCGGACGTGGCGCCGATGAGGTGCTTGGGGAAGAGATCGTTTGTGAGCGTGTTCTGATTGGTTTTCCAGGCCATGTGCGCAAACGTCACGACACAGATCAGCGCGATGGTCACCGCGCGTGACGGGGCGTGGTGGATCGCCAGCGACACCGGCATCAGCAGCGCGCACGGCAACATCACGGTCAGGCGCGCCGACAAGACCGCCTTTCCCCGCGCGACCAACCGGCCGCTGAGCCACCCGCCGAACAGCGCGCCGAGATCGGCCGAGAGATACGGAATCCACGCGAGCATCCCCATCTCGACCATCGTGAAGCCGCGCTGCTCGACGAGATACTTGGGCAGCCAGAAGAGGTAGAACCACCACACCGGGTCCGAGACGAAGCGCGCCGTCATCAGGCCCCACATTTGCGGATACTGGGCGAGCTGGCGCCACGACACGCTACTCGCCTTGGCCGTCGGCACCGTCTCCGCCAGCACGAGCGCCCGCTCGGCGTCGGTGATGCGCGGGTGTTTGTCCGGCGGGTGATACAGCAGAAGCCAGAACAGCAGCCAAACGAACCCGAGCGCTCCTGTGATCAGAAAAGCGGGACGCCAGCCGTAGAGAGAGTAAATCCAGGTGACGACCGGTGGCGTGATGATCGCGCCGATGGCTGCGCCACCTTGGATGAGTCCGTGCACCAGCGCGCGCTCCTTGGCGGGATACCATTCGCTCACCACGCGGAATGCCGCCATGAAGTTCCCAGACTCGCCGAGCCCGAGCAGGAACCGCAGCGCACCCAGCGACCACACGCCCACCGCGAGCGCGTGCGACATGTTGGCCAGCGACCACCACACGATGAAGACACTCAGCGCGAGCCGCGCGCCCCAGCGGTCCACGAGAAAACCCGAGCCGACATACATCACCGTGTAGGCGGCGAGAAATGCCGTGAGAATATTCGAATACTCGATGTTCGAAATACCGAGTTCCTTGGTCAGCACCGGTGCCAGCACCGAAAGCGCCTGCCGGTCCACGTAGTTGATGACCGTGGAAAAAAACAGCAGCGCGGCGATCCCCCAGCGCAGATGCGGAATCTTCGTCTTCATTTCTTTGCCGGGAACTCCGCCTGCAAATCCGCGAGCATGGTGTCCACGTCACGCCGCGCAAACGAATCCATCTCCGGCAACGGCGCGCGCACGTGCCGCGCGTCGGCGATCCCGCGTTGCGCAAGCACGTGCTTCGTCAAACGCATGCGATAAATCGCCTGCGCCACCAGCAGCGGAAGGCTCAGACGATAAAGCCGCCGCGCCTGCGCGCGATCGCCGGTAGCATACGCGCTCCACAGCGCCACGTGCAGATCGGTTAGCTCCACCGCCGGCATCGCACCGCAGGCACCGCGATCCAGTTCATCGATGATATAACGCGCTCCACCACCGCCAAATATGCCCTGCACACTCGGGATCCTCGCCGCGCACAGTGCCGTGATCGCCGGGCCTGAGGGCAACGTCTCCTCCTTGATATAGGTGATGGCCGGAGTGCTCATCGCGATATCGATGATGTCCTTCGCGCCCAAGCCGGCGCCGGTCGGCACAGGCGCGTTCTGGAGGACAATCTCCGCTCCCGGCAATCCAGCTGCGACCTGCCGAAAAAACGCCCGATGCGCCGCCACATCCGAACCCAGGCCCGCCGGCGCCATGATCATCAGATGTCGAATCCCGTGCTTAATTGCGATGGCGCCCGCGGCGATTACCTCATTCACCGTTGCCGCGCTCGCCCCACCGACGAGCGGCACTTTTCCGGCCGTCTCTCCTGCCACCAACGCCAGGAGCTGCTCGCGCTCCGGCAGCGAGAGGTGGCTGTATTCGCTCGCCACGCCCGGAAACACCAGCCCGTTTGCCCCCGCATCAAGGGCAAAACGGATCACACGGCGCTGCGCCGTGAGATCGAGCGTATTGCGATCACAAAAGAGGGTCGGAATTACCGGGAAGATACCTTGAAGCATGGTGAAAATAGATTGAGAGGTTAGATGAGCAAGAAAATGCGGGTATTGAAGGCACCGCGCTGGCCGCCTTCGTGCCTGCCGCCTTGGGCTCCGCTGTCGCAACAAACGTTCATTGCATCAAGGTCGCAGCTATCAAAGAGGCTGCGGGGCACATCGCGATCGAGTAGGTCGTCCACCGTCGTCTGCGTGGGCACGTGAACATCGAGCGTATCCTGATTGAGCGGCTTTCCGATGCCGGAGAATGAACTGGTATTCGCGGCTTCGTTGCAGTCGTTCGGGTTGGCAGAGCCGTCTGCAAGGGAAAACACGACGGTAAGATTCGCGGCGCGCGCAAAGGTGGTAATGGTGGGAGAAGAACCCGTTTCCGCGTGGACGGGGTTGACGAGCAAGGCTACTCCAAAGAGCCAGAATGCCGACAACAGGCGCGACGACCGGCCAAGCAGGAGGAATTTCATTGGGTAAGGCGTCCCCGTCGACTGCGCGAAGGTCTGGACCGATGTAGCAAACTGTTCATTGGTGGAGCCGTTCACTCCACGATCAGGATGCCGCGCATGATGCGCCAGTGGCCGGGGAACGTGCAAAGGTAGGGATAGCGGCCGGGTTGAGCAGGCGCGATGAACACGAGCTCGGCGCGGGCATTCGGATTCACGAGCGGGGTTGCGTGCAGGACTTTTGGCGAAGTGGGGACGAAATGTTTGACGAGACTGGTGGGATCGCCCGCCAGCTGGTCTGCGAGCAGGCCGACCTCTTCCTCGGCACCGGGGGCCACGAGGACGAAGTTGTGGGGCATGGAGTCGGGATTTTCGAAGACGATGCGCACGGGCTGGCCGGCTTTGGCGCGGAGCTCGCGCGGGGCGAATTGCATCTGGTTCGGCACGGCTTGAACGCGCAGAGCGTTCGTATCGGCGGCGTGGGCTTTTTCCCAAGCGGCCGCGAAAGTTTTAAGTGCGGCGGCATCGGCGGCGAATCGGGCGCCGGTGAGCGGCTGCCCGAGCGCATCATAAACGAACACTGGCGGTGGCGGGTTGCGCAGGCGGCGATAGGTAATCTCGAGGGTGTTGAGTCCGGGCTGCAGTTCAAACGCCACTTGCTGTTCCGAGCTGTAGGGGCTGTCGGCGGAGGCGAGCTGGATGCCGTTGGCGGAGATGTCGAGGTAGCCGTGCTTAACGCTGAGCACGGCGGTCTGCGGTGTGGTGACGTCGATGAACGTGCGGTAGGAGCCGTCCGAGCTGACGGCGGCTTTGCCTTTCTGTTTGGCCGCACCCTTCAGCGCGGGCGTAGGTTCGCTGGCGCCAGTCGAAGCAAGCGTAAGCCAGTGGTCGACGCGCGTGGCTGGGTAAACTTCCAGCACCGGAACCGAGCGCCCCTTGCGCGGCTGGGTGCCGGCACGGAGATCGGTCAACATCTGCTGCACGGCGGGTTCGGTCGGATGGAAGTGCGCGACGACCGCGTCGAACGCCGGGCGCGTCGGGCGCAAGTGCGCGACCGCGTTGATCGCGGCCATGCGCACGCGCGGATGCGGGTCGCCGGCAGCCTGCGAAAGACGCGCCACCGCGTCGGGCAAGTGGTCGACGGTCAATCGCACGAGCTGCGCGGCAGCCGCGCGCATCAGCGGATCCGCGGAGCGGGCAAGGTTGGAAATCCAAGTGGGTTGGACTTTGCCCGCGGCAGCGAGAACCCACGAGGCTTCAAGCTGGGTCTGGTCGTCCGAGGGCTGCGTGCGCGCCTGCGTCGCGATCCACGCTTCGACGGCGGGCACGGCGGCAGCGCCGAGTTTGCGGAGCTGAATGCGCGCGTGGTGGCGGACAATGTTCTGCGGGTGGGCCAGCAGCGCCAGCAACGCGGCGGTCGGCGCGCCCTCGATCTTCGGCCAGTCTTTCACGAGCGGTTTGCCCGTGTGCACGACGCGCCAGATGCGACCACGCACGTGGTTCCACTGCGGATCGCGCATGGCATGTTGGGCGTGTCCGATTATCAGACTGGAGAAATCGGAAACGTAGAGGGCGCCGTCGAAACCGAACTCCACATCGACGGGGCGAAACGTGCTGTTCTTCGATGACAACACATCGAGGCGATTCGCCGCCACGATGGGTCCGGCGTCGGCGTTCACCGCCGAGAGGGACACGATGTAACTGCCGAGCAGCGAGGCGGACGCGATCCCCTGTTGGAACGCGTCGGGAAAGTTGGGACTCGAAATCACGCTGAGGGCCGAACCCTTCGCGTAGTTGAGCACGGTCGCGTTGCCGTAGGGGTGATAAACCCCGAGCGGAGTCCAGGTGAGCGGCACCGCCTCAAGCACATGCCCGCCGCCGTAGCGCTGAAAAATGTTTCCGTAGCGGTCGAAGGACACCTTCCACGGATTCGGCGTCATGCTTTGCCACTCGGCGGTGATGCGCCCGGTCGCGGGGATGAGCCGGTAGGTCGTCGAATCGATGCCGCGCACCACGCCGAACGGCGTCTCGAACTGCGAGCGGTGAAACACTCCGTCAGAAAAGATCAGATACCCGAGTGGATCACTGGTCACCATGCCGCCGTGGTGCGAATCGGTGACGTCGATGCCGCGCAGGAGTTCGGTGCGGGTGTCCGCGCGGCCGTCTCCATCGGTGTCATTCAGCACCAGTAGCCGCGGCTGCGCGGAGACGATCACGCCGCGCTCGTGGAAAGCGACGCCATCGAGTGCGTCAAAGCCGTCAGCGAAGACGGTGCATTTGTCCGCCTTGCCGTCGTGATCGGTGTCTTCGAGGACGAGGATTTTGTCGTGCGGTTGCTCACCGGGAATCGTGTGCGGAAACGACGGCATTGTGACGACCCAGAGGCGTCCACGGGCGTCGAAGCTCAGTTGCACGGGATTGCGCAGCTCGGGGAACTGCTCCTCGGAGGCGAAGAGATTCACCGCGTAACCGTCCGCCACCACGAGTTCCTGTTGCATCTCGGCCGGCGAGCGGACCGTGCCACCGGGAAACCGATACGTCGTCGTCTTGCCCTCGGGCATCGCCGGCAGCGAAGGCGCGGGATAGTCCGTGAAACGCTTCGTCGGGTGAGCGGCGAGGTCGTGCACGATGGCGTCGGCCTGCGCGACGAGTTGGTGATAGCGCGGGAGTTCGGCGGCGTTTTCCTCGGGGCGTTTGCGCACGCCGTAATAGAGCGCGGCATTCTTGGGGCGAACGAGCTCGGCCACGTAACTGTGTTTCAACGCGGCGGCGCGGGCGACTTCGGCGAGTCGCGGAGCGGCAACCGCGCCGGGTGCGGCATCGCCGAGGAGCGCGCGCGCGATGGCTTCACTGATCGCGCGCGTGCCGGTGGGGTTGAGATGAAGGCCTTGGGTCGTGTGCGGCTCGGTGCTGTGGGCATAGGCGTCGCGGCTCGCGGTGAAGAGATCGATAAAGGTGGCGCCATGCTCGCGCGCGAGTTCGGCGATGGCCTGCGAGTAGAGGGAGACGTCGGGGTTGCGTTCGGTGGCGTTGGGTGCGCTGCGTTCCTCGACGGCAATGGGTGCGAGGAGGACGAGTTTCGCGCCCGGGTGGAGACGCGCAATTTCGCGGAGATAGACCTGATATTGGGAGCGAAACGCCGCGAGGCCGGCGACGCCGGCGAAGGACTCATTCATCCCATAGCCGAGCACGACGACTTGCGCGGGCCAGGCGGCGAGCAAGGTCTTGAGGTGTTCGACGTAGCCCTCGGGGCGGAGGCGATAGCCGACCTCATCGCCCGTCCACGCGAGACTGCGAACACGAAGCTTTTTATCGGGGAGAGCGAGGTGCAGGCGCGCCTCAAGGTCACCGGATTCGAGCAGGCGCTCGACCATGGCGTTGCCGTAGAAGAGTATTCCGTCGCCGGCGCGCA
>CALRZR010000176.1:0-16630 GCA_943372705.1 Opitutus sp. GAS368
CCGTTTTTTCCGCCATGAACTTTCGCTCCTTCATCACGCCAATCCTCTTCACGCCGTTCCTTCTGGCGACGTTTTCCGCAGTCGCCGCCGACTGGCCGGAATTTCGCGGCCCAACGGGCCAGGGCCACGCGGTGGCCGCCGCGCTGCCCATTGAGTGGTCACCGACAAAAAACGTCGCATGGAAACAACCCATGCCCGGCGTTGGTTGGTCGTCACCCGTGATTGTCGGCGGTCGCATCTACCTCACCACCGCCGTCAAGGGCCCCGCCGCAACCCCATCTCTGCGCACGCTCTGCCTCGACGCCGCGAACGGCCGGATTGTTTGGGACACCGAAGTATTTTCGCCGGCCGAGAGCGGCAACCAGCCGATCCACCAAAAAAATTCGCAGGCCAGCCCCACCCCGATCCTCGAGGGCAAGCGCCTCTACGTTCACTTCGGACACCACGGCACCGCCGCGCTCGACCTCGCCGGAAAAATCGTCTGGCGCAACAACCGCCTCGGCTACACGCCCCTCCACGGCAACGGCAGCTCACCCATCCTCGTCGGCGACCGTCTCGTGTTCAGCGCCGACGGCACTGAAGATCCCGCCCTGATCGCGCTCGACAAAAACTCTGGCGAACTCGTGTGGAAGGTCCTGCGCAGCGTGAAAGCCAAACAGAAATTCTCCTTCGCCACTCCGCTGCTCATCACCGTCAACGGCCGGCCGCAAATCATCTCGCCCGCGAGCGGCGCCGTCTACGCCCTCGATCCGCAGGACGGCCGCGAGATCTGGCACGCGCGCTACGGCACTGGTTTCTCCGTCATCCCGCGCCCTGTCTTCGCCCATGGCCTGCTGTTTATCGGCACTGGTTACAACCGCGCCGATCTCCTCGCCATCCGTGCCGACGGCACTGGCGACGTCACCGATACGCACATCGCCTGGCGCACCACGAAAGGGGCCCCGCTTACGCCGTCCGTCGTCGTCGTGGGTGACGAACTTTACGCGGTCAACGATGCCGGTATCGCCACCTGTTGGGACGCCAAGACCGGCACCGTGCACTGGTCGGAACGTCTCGAGGGCAACTACTCCGCTTCACCTATCGCCGTTGGCGACCGGCTCTATTTTCTCAGCGAGAACGGCATCGGCACCGTCGTCAAAGTGGGCAAGCAATTCACCAAGCTCGCCACCAATCACCTCGGCGAACGCTCCCTCGCTTCCTACGCGGTCGCGGCCGATGCGCTCTTCATCCGCACCGAAGGAAACCTCTACCGCGTCGCCCAAAATTCTCCATCCGCCAACCCATGACCCAGCAATCCGCACTTCAGCCCCGATTGCCCGCCCTGCTCGCACGGGCACCGTTTTACTACGGCTGGGTCATCATGGGCCTCGCCGCGCTCGCGATGGTCGGCACACTGCCCGGTCGAACGCAGGGCCTCGGTCTCATCACCGAATCGCTCCTCAAAGATCTGCAGCTCGACCGCCTCGCTTTCGCCCAAATGAATCTCTGGGCCACGCTCCTCGGGTCGCTCTTCTGTCTCGGCGTCGGCCGCCTCCAGGACCAACTCGGCAGCCGCACCATGCTCGTCGCCATCGCTTCGCTGCTTGGCGTCATCGTCCTCGCGATGAGTGTCACGACCAGCGCCGCCGTGATGTTCGGTCTCCTCGTGCTCTCCCGCGGTTTCGGCCAGAGCGCGCTCTCCGTCGTCAGTCTCGCCATGGTTGGGCAGTGGTTTCGCCGCCGTCTGAATCTCGCCATGGGTCTCTACGCCCTCGCCCTCAGCATGGGCTTCATGATTGCGTTCCCTGTCGTTGGCGCAGTCGTCAAAGCCGACGGTTGGCGCGCCGCGTGGGCCGGCATCGGCTGGTCTTTGCTTGCCGGTCTCGCGTTGCTTGGCTGGTGGCTCGGTCGCCGCGGCCCCGAAGCCGCCGGCCTCGCGATGGAAAACGACACGGCCCCCGCCGAAACCGCGCTGCCCGCCGCCCCAAGCTTCACGTGGGCACAGACGCTCCGCACGCCCGCCTTCTGGGTCTTCGCGCTCGCGAGTTCCGTCTACAATCTCGTCGCTTCCGGTGTCGGTCTATTCAACGAATCCATCCTCGCCGAGCGTGGCTTTCCCGCTGACATCTACCACCGGAGCCTCGTTATCGGAGCGCTCACTTCGCTCGTCGGCAACTTTCTCGGCGGCTGGCTCGCCTCACGCTGGACAGTCAATCGCCTCATGGCCCTCACGATGATCCTGCTCGCCCTCGCGCTCACGAGCCTGCCGTCGTTGAAGACCGTCACTCAAGTCGACGCGTTTTCCGTCATCATGGGTCTCGCCGGCGGCTTCGTGATCGTGATCTTTTTCAGCTTCTGGGCCGAGACCTTCGGCCGCGCGCACCTCGGCCGCATCGTCGGCACCGCGCAAATGCTCACCGTGCTCGCCTCCGCGGTCGGACCGCTGCTCCTTGCGCAATGCCACGCCGTCACGGGCTCCTACGCCGCCGTGTTCTACGCGCTCGCCGCCGTCGTCACGATCCTCGGACTCGCCGCGTGGCTTGTGAAACTCCCCGCACCCCTCGCTTCACCACACTCCTCTGTCTCATGAGATTTTTCGGCCTTACCGTCTCGTCCGCCGCCGATGCCTCCGCCCCGCGCAGTGTCGGTTATTCGCTCATTTATGGTGCCCTCAGTTTCGCCGCCGTAAGCGCTGCGGCGTATTCGATCTGGGCCTTCCGCCTCTTGGGCCAGGAGGCCACCCTCTACGCCGCCATCGCCATTGTTTACCTCGGGCTCGGCGGCCTCGCCCTTAGCCGCCTCGTCGCTGCATCCGGCGCGTGGAAACGCTTCCCCGGACTCTTCGCTGCCGCATTTTTCCTCTACGCTCTCGGCTGGTGCGCCTTCTGGTTCGGCCTACGCGGCAAACACCTCGCCGACCTCTGGGGTGCCCTCGCCGGCCTCGCGGCGATGGTCTGGCTCCTCCAATCCGCCTTCGGCACACGCCCCGGTTTCCTCCGCCTCCTCCTCGTTCTCTTCGTGTGTCACAGCGCCGGCTACTACCTCGGCGGCGAACTCTACGCCCAATTCCGCGGTGCCACCGGTCGCCTACTCTGGGGCGTGGCCCATGGCCTCGGCTTCGGCGCCGGCCTCGGCTACGTGCTGCACACGCTTCAGCGCGCACCCGCCCGCACGTCGTAACACGACACCGTGTCGTTGTAGCGCAGATAGAGCCGCCCGTCGTGAATTACCGGATGCGCCCACGCGTTGCGGTCGCGCGTCTCCACCAGTCGAAAACGCCCGCGCACCGCGAACTCCGTTTCCGTCGGCTCCAGCAATAGCATCCAGCCATCCTCCGCCAACGCGTAGAGCCGCCCGTCGGCCGCCAGCAGCGCACCCTTCGCGAACTCCGTCGTTTCGTAGAGCAATTTTCCGTCACGCGCATCCAGCGCCTGCCAACTCCCGCGCTTCGGATAAGTCGCACCAAACAGCCGCCCACCCACGTGCACTACGCCGCCCTGACACGTGTCGAGTGCCGTCGTCCACGCATCCGCCACGCCCACGCGCCCGCCCGCCTCGGGCGGCGCGACGAGTCGATATAGCTGCCCCGGCGGCCCAATCGGCGCCGTCATAAAAATCGCGTTTCCCACCAACACCGGCGACATCGCGAGCACCGAATACGTCGTCACCCGCGCTCGCGTCCACTGCAGCGCGCCCGTGTCCGCATCCACACAGTAGAGCTGTCGCTGCGTGCAACCGATCACCAGACGTCGTCCCGCGAAGCGCACCAGAATCGGCGCTGCATACGTCGCGCTCTCAATTTTATCCGGCGCTGATTCCGCCTGCGCGATTTTCCAACGCAGCGCTCCCGTGCGCCGGTCGAGGGCCACGATCATCGCCTCCCGCCCACCCGCCGTGGCATACACCGCCTCCTCGTCCACGAGCAGACACTCGCTGAATCCCCACGTGATATTTTCTCCGCCAAATTCATGCATCAGGTCGACCGTCCACAAATCTTTCCCGGTCGCCGCATCGAGACACTTGATTTTCCCGTGCGCGTTTTGGTGATAGATCCGGCCGTCGCGAAACGTCACCGATGCGCGCGCGCCCTGATATTGATTCAGCCAGGCATCGCCGTTCCGCGCCGACCACAACGGCTTCCCGTCGAGATCGTAGGCGAGGATTCGCATCTCTTCACCAAAATCTCCTGTCACGTAGAGCCGCCCGCCTCCGATAATAATCGATGAGTAGCCCTTCCCCGCCCCCGCCGCCGACCACAGCCGCTTCGGCCCGCCCTCCGGCCACGCCCGCAACAACCCGCGCTCATCGCTCACCCCATCGCGCCGCGGCCCGCGAAATTGCGGCCAGCCCAACTCCGGCGAAGCAATCAACTCCGCCCTCCCCGCCTCCGCTCCCGCCGCACTTCCCAACGCGCCCACCCACACCCCCAGCGCCACCACCAGCCACCCCGCGAAAACTCTCTGTCCTCCTCTCATCTCTCAACTCTCAGCTCTCAATTCTTGGTTTCCCCCACACTCCACAAGAACTCCTGCCGCGGTTCGCCCTTTTTCGCATGGCGCAGATAGATCCGCCCGCCGCAGATCGCCGGTGTCGCGAGCGCCTCGTCGCCAAGGCGATTTTGCGCGAGCAGTTTGAACCGCGCCGGCGTCGCCTCAAACACCGACGTCACCCCGGCGAGGCTCGTGATGTAAATGCGTTCTCCCACCATCACGGGCGAAGCGTAGTAATCCTTGTCCAGTTTACCCCGCCACTGCTCCTCACCCGTATCCGACTTCCAACACACCGCCGTGCCCGCGTCCTGCACCGCGTAGACAAAACCGGACTTCACGATCATCGAAGGCACATACACCCGCGCGTTGTTCTGCCAGGCGATCTTCCCCGAGCCGTCCGCCTCCATCGCCAGCACATGGTTCTTCGGATAACCGCCGCTCGCAAAAATTCGCTGCCCGTCCGTCGCCGCCGTCACCACGGTCTCCTCTGTGGAGCCGGCAAACTCCCAGAGTTTCTTCCCGGTCAGCGGATCAAAGCTCGCGACTAGGTTGCACCCCGCCAACACCACTTGCGTGCGCCCCGCCGCGTTGACGACCGCCGGCGACGCGTAGTTGGCAATCATCGGCCGAGTTTGTTCCCACAGGATCTTTCCCGTCTTCCGGTCGAGGCCCGTGATCCGCCCGCCGCCGCGGCTGTCCGCCGTCACGAGCACCACATTTTGGTGCACCACCGGCGAAGAACCGAATCCTTGGTGCATCACAAAATCGGCCACACGCGTTTGCCACGCGATCTTTCCGTCCCTCGCGAGAGCGGTCGTATGCACGGCCTTCGCATTGAAAAAATTCACCAACAACCGCTCGCCGTCCCACACCACCGACGACGACGCCTGCGAAGCATTCCGATGCCCAACCGTCTCGAGCGGCCCGCGATGCACCACTGTTTCCCACATCTGCTTTCCCGTCGCACGATCGAACGCCAGCACGAGTTGCTCCTGCGTCGCCGCGTCCGCCGTCGCGAGGTAGATGCGGTTCCCGACCACCGTCGGCGAACCGTGGCCCTTGCCGCGCACCGGCGCCCGCCAGACCACGTTCTCCGTCTCGCTCCATGTCAGCGGCACAGTTTGCCCCGCCGCGGCATGCCCGTCTGCTGTCGGGCCCCGCCACGCCGGCCAATCGCCCTCGCTGCCGATCGCGACCGCGGCGAATGAGCCAACCCAAAACGAAACAAAACCAAGTCCAATATTGCGTGAGGTTTTCATGGGGTGCTCACGACTCCCGTCGAATCCCCGCCGCGCGGCAAGCGGAACTGTCGCACCGCGCACGGGTTTCTCTTTGACCACCCACCGACGCGTGCGTGTGCTCCGTGCGCCCCGCCCACAGATATTCACCCGCCCTTTCCCTCTCCCATGAACTTGTCCCTCAGCACCCGTGGCGCCCTTCTCGCTGCCTTCGTCACAACCACCGCCTGCGTTTCTGTCCACGCGCAGGAGTGGACCCGCTTTCGCGGCCCCAATGGCACCGGCATCAGCACCGCCTCCGCGGCTCCGGTTACGTGGACCGAACAGGATTTTCTCTGGCGCGTCCCGATCGCCGGACAGAGCCACTCGCAACCGGTAATCTGGGGCGACCGGCTCTTCCTCCTCACCGCGACCGACCTCGGGAAGGAACGCACGCTGGTTTGCATCAAGAAATCCGACGGCAAAGAGCTTTGGAGAAAATCCTACACGCTGCCGACACCTCGCCTTGGCAACAAAAACACCGGCTATGCCAACACGTCGCCCGTCGTCGACGCCGAGCGCGTGATCGCGTGCTTCGTCTCCGTCGATCACTTTTGGGTCCGCGCCTTCGACCACCAAGGCAATGAGCTCTGGAGCCACGACCTCGGCGCGTTTGAATCCCAGCACGGCCACGGAGCCTCGCCCATGATCTACGGCGACACGGTGATCGTGACCAACGATCAGGACGGCGTCAGTTCCGTCGCTGCTCTCGCTCTCAAAACCGGCAAAATCGTCTGGAAGTCCGCCCGCTCCCCCGGCCGCAACGCCAACATCGCCACCGCCTACGGCACTCCCATCACCCACCGCCGCGCCGACGGCTCGGACGAACTGCTGCTCTCCAGTCAATCGCACGGCATTTCCAGTCTGAATCCGCGCTCCGGCGCGCTCAATTGGGAATCTCCCGTGTTCGATAAACGCATGGTCGCGTCGCCGGTCGTCGCCGGCGATCTCGCGATCGGCAGCTGCGGCTCGGGCGCTGGCACCGGCAACTATCTTTCCGCCATCCGGCTCGGAGGCACCGGCAACGTTGGCAAAACACACGTTGCCTACACCCTCCGCCGCGCAACCCCGTATGTGCCCACACCGCTGTTTCACGACGGTCGCCTCTATTTGATCAGCGACTCCGGCATCGCCAGCGCCGTCGAAGCCGCCACCGGCAAAGTCCTCTGGTCCGAACGCCTGCCGCGCGCCGAGTTCTTCAGCTCACCCGTGCTCATCGCCGGAAAAATCTATGTGCCGACGACCAAAGGCGAAATGATTGTCCTGGCGACCGGCGACACATTCCAGGAAATCGGCCGCAGTCCCCTCGGCGAAGGCACCCACAGCACACCCTGCGTCGACGGCGGAAAAATCTACGTGAAGACCTTCACCCACCTCGTCTGCGTCGCCGCCAAATGATGCCTTCGCCAGCTCCCGCCCAGTTCCACGACCGAGCCCTCCACCGCTCCGGCCTGGTCGCCCTTGCGACGGCATCGCTGCTTTGCGCGACGCTCCCCGCCGCCGATTGGCCCATGCTCGGCGGCCGCCCTGATCGCAACATGGTCTCCGGCGAAAAAAATCTCCCGGTCACCTGGGACGCCGGCGAAAAATCTCCGAAGAAAAATCTCAAGTGGTCCGCCCCCCTCGGCAACGTCACTTTTGGCGCCCCGGTGATTGCCGGTGGCCGCGTTTTTATCGGCACCGACAACGACTCCGCCGACCACGCCGAGCAACGCGGCGTCCTCAAATGTTTCTCCGAGCGCGACGGCAAACTCCTCTGGTCGGTCGCCCACGAAAAACTGAAAAATCCCGGCGAGGATGATGGCACCATCGGGATCTGCTCCACGCCCTGTGTCGCGGGTGAATTCGTTTACTACGTGAGCAACCGCGCCGAGCTCGTCTGCCGTGCCGTGCAAGACGGTCGCATCGTCTGGAATCTGGACATGCGCGCCCAGCTCGGCGTGCTCACAAATCAGGCCTCCTCTTCGTCGCCACTTGTCGCCGGCGGACTGCTCTTCGTCGTTACCGGAAACGCCGCCGACTACAAAACCGGCAAGGTCAAGAATCCCTCCGCCCCCAGCTTCCTCGCCGTCGATGCCGCCACCGGAAAAATCGTCTGGCAGGACAGCTCGCCCGGCGCCCGCATCATGACCGGCCAGTGGGGCTCGCCCGGATACGGCGTCGTCGCCGGTGTCCCCCAAGTCGCCTTCCCTGGCGGCGACGGCTGGCTCTACAGTTTCGAACCCACCACCGGCAAGCTGCTCTGGAAATTCAACGGCAAAGTCCACGAAAAATCGTTGGCCACCGGCGATCCCGAAACCACGTTTCAATTTCTCGCCGCCCCCGTCTTTTTCGGTGACCACGTCTATGCCGCCATTGGCGAACCCGAAGCCGGCTCCGGCGCCGGCGCCTTGCGGTGCCTCGATGCCCGCCAACGCGGCGACGTCACCGCCACTGCCGAGGTCTGGCGCCTAAGCGGCCAGGATTTCAGTGACAGCATATCCACGCCCGCCATCGACGGCGGCCTCCTCTACACCGCCGACACCCCTGGCTACCTCTCTTGCATCGAAGCAACCACCGGCAAAAAGCTCTGGTCCCATGACCTCAAAGCCAACATCTGGGGCTCCCCCCTCGTCGCTGATGGCAAGGTCTACATTCAAAGCTCGGAAGGCACCGTCGCGGTATTCGCGGCCGGCCGGGAAAAAAAGCTCCTCGCCACAAATACCACGCTGCCCGACCTGCAGCACGGCACACCGGTGGCCGCCAACGGCGTGCTCTTTATTACGGGCCAGAAAAAACTTTTTGCCCTCACGATCACGCCATGATCGCCCGCGCTCCGGCTGATCGGTGTGTGGTCCGCACAAGACGCCTCCGTATCCTGGGCAGCGTTTTCCTGGGTTCGCTAGCCGCCCTTTGCGCAGCGGAAAAGCCGTTTGTCGACCCGGCGCCGCCCAAAGTCGGCGCCCGCCCGGCCACTCCTGCGAGTCCACCACAAGCCCACGCCGACGTCACGTTTCACGTCGCGCCGAAGCCCCTCTCGCCGCGCGCCGTAACGTCCGACTGGGCGCCCTTCCTCGGACCGACGCACAACATGGTCTCGCCCGAGACCGCGCTGCTCAAAAGCTTCCCCACCGATGGCCTCCGCCCCGTTTGGGAGATGAAAAAAGGCGAAGGCTTCGCCGCCCCCGCCATCCTCGGCGATCGCCTCCTTCTCTTTCACCGCGTCGGCGAAGAAGAAGTCGTCGACTGCCTGCGTCCCACCGATGGCCGGCACTACTGGCGCCACGCCACGCCGAGCGCCTACCGCGACCGCTACGGTTTCAATTCCGGTCCTCGCGCCAGTCCCGTGATCGCACACAGCAGCGTCTTCACCCTAGGCGCCGAGGGCCGCTTGCAGTGCCTCGACCTCGCCACCGGCCAACTCCTCTGGAGCCGCGACCTCCTGGCCGAGTTCGACCTTAAACAGAATTTCTTCGGCGTCGGTGCCACGCCCCTCGTCGAAGGCGATTTTCTCATCGTTAACGTCGGCGCACCCGGAGGCCCATGCGTCGCCGCCTTCGATGTCGCGACGGGCAAACTCGTCTGGGGCGCCGGAGCCCTCGATTGGGGTCCGAGCTACGCTTCGCCCGTCCCCGCCACCGTCCACGGGAAACGCCGTGTCTTCGTTTTCGCCGGTGGCGAAAGCAAGCCCGCCACCGGCGGCCTCCTCGCCCTCGACCCCGCGACCGGCCGCGTGGATTTCACGTTTCCGTGGCGCGGCAAGCGCTACGAATCCGTCAACGCCGCGTCCCCCGTCGTCGTCGGCGACCACATTTTTGTCGGCGAATGTTACGGCGCCGGCGGCGCTCTCGTTGCCGCACAATCCGATGGCACTGTGCGCCCTACATGGACGAATCCGACCTTCGGCATGCACTTCATGTCGGCGATTCACCGCGACGGTTTTCTCTACGGCGTGCACGGCCACGGCCCGAACGACGCCGATCTCGTTTGCGTCGAATTCGCCACCGGCAAGGAACGTTGGCGCGCCCAACCCACGTGGCAGGAAAAAGTCCCCTCACCCCGCGGTCCCCGCGATCTTAATGTCGGCTTTTTCCGCGCCTCACTCCTCCACGTCGCCGATGGTCGCACGCTCTCCCTCGGAGAATTTGGCCACCTCGCATGGCTCGACCTCTCGCCCGACGCCTACAAGGAACTCGGCCGCACCTGGCTCTTCGCCGCCACCGAAACGTGGACGCCTCCCGTCCTCTCGCGCGGCCTCCTCTACGTCTGCCAAAATACCCGCGATACCGTGACCAACACCCCGCCACGGCTACTCTGCTACGATCTGCGCGCCACTGATTGAGCGGCGCTACTTGCCAAGCAATTCCTCGGCATGCGCCAGCGCGCTCTTCGCCTTGCTGTCGCCCAACATCCGCGCGAGTTCCGCCACCCGCACTTTCCGACTCGCCTGAATGGGTGCGATCGTAACCACCGCGCGATCCTTGGACTGATCCTTGGTCACCACGAGATGACACGTCGCCTGCGCGGCGACTTGGGGCAAATGCGTCACACAGAGCACTTGGTGGCTTTCGGCGATAGCCGACATTTTTTCACCGACGACGCGCCCGATCTCCCCGCCGACGTTCGCGTCGACTTCGTCGAACACCAGCAGCGGCACCCCATCGAGGTCCGCCAAAACGGTCTTCAGCGCGAGCATCACGCGGGCAAGTTCGCCGCTCGAAGCCACGCGATTCAGCGGCAAGGGCGCCTCGCCGACGTTGGGTGAGAACAAAAACTCCGCCCCGCAATCGCCCGTCGGCCCAAGCGCCTCCAGCGACACCACCCTCACCTGAAAATCCGCTTTCTTGAAGCCGAGTTGCGCAATCCCTTTGGCCGCGATCTTCGCGAGTTCTTTCGCCGCTTTCTCGCGCAACGCCCGCAGCCCCAGCGCCTCCTTGCGGGCGGCCCGCTCGGCCGACGAAATTTCCTTCTCCAAGCGAGCCAGCGTTCCCTCCAAATCGCCCTGCACTTCCAACCGGCGCTGCAACTCGTCACGCGCGGCCAGCACCGTCGACACCTCGCTGCCGTGTTTCCGTTTCAACTCCAGCCACGTGTTCATCCGGGCGGTCAGGTCTTCGGCCTGCTCCGGATCGAACTGCAGTTGTTGGCTCAACGCCGAGAATTCCGCGCCGAGATCGTTCAACTCCACCGCAGCCGAAGACAATCGGTCCGCCAACGGCTTGCTCGCCGCGTCGATCATTTCCAACTGCCGCGCCTCGCGCAGCAACCCCGACACGCGAGTCTGCACGCCGTCCTCACCCGTCAGCCCTCCGGCCAACGCTGACGACAGTTCGATCAACTCCTGAGCCCGGCTCATACGTTGAAAATCGCGTTCCAACGCCTCGATCGCCTCGTCCGTCAGCTCCAATGCGGAAATATTCGCCAACTGGTTTCTGAGATAATCGCTTTGCTCCGGCGAAAGCTTGGTCTCGTTTGCGACCTTTTCCCGCTCCGACACAAGTTCGTGCCAGTCGTTGTATTTCGCCTGATACGCCGCGAGTGCCTCACCCGACCGCCCAAACAGGTCGAGCAACTCGAGCTGGCAGCTCTCTTTGAGCAAACGTCGCGGCTCGCTGGGACCGTGGAAGTCGATCCAGTGTTCACCAAGCCGTTGCAGGGCCGCGAGTGTGGCAAGGCTCCCGTTCACCGTGATCTTCGGAGCCTTCTCGCGGGCGATACTCCGCTTCAGTATTAGCAGCCCCTCCTCGCACGGCGGAAGTTCGAGTTCGGCCAGCACCGCATCGATCGCCGCGGCCTCGACGAAAAATAGCGCCGCCTCGACCTCGCAGGCCGGCGCCCCTTGGCGAATCACCGTCTTGTCGGCCCGTTCGCCGGCCAGCAGGCTCAATGCACCGAGGAGAATGCTCTTGCCCGCGCCGGTCTCGCCGGTGACGGCCGTAAACCCGGCCTCGAAGTCGAGAGAGACTTCTTCGAGTAGCGCCAAATTGCGGATGCGGAGCGATTGCAGCATGGAAGTAGAGGCACAAAAAAACCGCCGACATTCAAGCGGCGGTTTCAGATGGTGGACCTTACTGGACTCGAACCAGTGACCTTTTCGATGTCAACGAAACGCTCTAACCAACTGAGCTAAAGGTCCCAAAATCTGAGGTCGGCGAGTAACGCCAGCGCGTCCGGTTAGTGCAAGGAAAAATCTGCACTTACTGCCATCCGGTCCCGTGCAATTTGTTCACGCAGTTCGGGCACCCCCGAAAACTTCATTTCCGGACGAACAAACCGCAGCCAGTCGACATGAACCAAGTCTCCCGTGTCAAACGGGCATTCCCCCAACACGTGAATCTCCAACCGGGGCGCCGTCGCCCGCTCAACCGTCGGACGCAACCCGTAGTTTGCCACTGCCGGCAACGCCGCACCCGATTTCGGTCCGCTTACCTTCACAGCATAAACTCCGTAGCGCGGCCGCAGCCCGGGGGCCCACTCAATATTCAGCGTCGGAAATCCCAAGGTGCGCCCCAACTGTTTTCCTGCCGCCACCACGCCTTCGGCAAAATATGTGTAGCCCAGCAATTTATTGACGCCTGACATTTCGCCGGCGGCCAACATTCGCCGTATCCGGGTGCTGCTAATCGGTTCACCGGCGACACATAATCTGGGCGCTATGACTGCGGTGAGCCCATTTTTTTTCGCCGTCTCCGCCAGGAGACCGACCTCCCCGCGGCGCCCGCGTCCAAAGCGGAAATTCTCGCCAACGTAGACCGCGCTCAGGCCGGCGAGGCGCGACTTTAGCCACTGCAAAAACTCCTCGGCCGCAACGCCGGCAATTTCCGGCGCAAACGGCTCGGTGATCACTGCATCTACTCCCAGCGCAAGCAACACCCGCGCTTTGGTCGCAGCGTCCTGCATTTGCAAAGTCGGATCATCCGGCCGGAAAAGCACGCTGGGGTGAGGCCAAAAGGTTAACACAGCCGCCAGCCCGCCATTCTGCCGGGCCGCACTGATCGCCGCGCCGACCACTGCCCGGTGGCCCCGGTGCACGCCGTCAAACATTCCTATCGCGAGATGCAACGGACGCGACCCGAGCGCATGCGCCTCTGCTAAGCTGGAATAGTGGGCCGGCTGGTTCACCGCACAAAACTCGGCACCGCTTCCCGGGCCGGTATCAGGCGTTGCTCGATTTCCGGCAATGTCAGCGCTTGGATTTGATCAAGCGTGAGCGCCTGCCCTACCGTAAACTTGTCGGTCGCGGTGCGCCGCAGCGCAGAAAGATGGGCCCCGCACCCCAGCTTGGCACCGAGATCGTGCGCCAAAGTCCGAACGTAGGTGCCCTTCGTGCAACGCAGTCGAAAGTCGATCTGCGGCGACGCAAAGCGCAGCACCTCCCAGCTCATGACGCGGATGAAACGCGGTTCGCGCTCAACCTCTTCCCCCTTGCGAGCCGCTTTGTAGAGCGGCTGTCCGTCGATCTTGATGGCCGAATACATCGGCGGCATCTGATACTGGTCTCCGAGGAAAGTTTTCACGGTCGCCAACAACTCGCCTTCGGTCATCGCCGGCACCGGCTTAGTCTCCATTACTTCCCCATCCGCATCTTGCGTATCCGTGACCTTCCCCAGCTCAATGGTGCCTTCGTATTCCTTGTCGAGGCTCACAAGGTATTGAGAAACTTTGGTCGCCTTGCCGACCAGGATCACGAGCAGTCCGGTGGCCATCGGATCGAGTGTCCCCGCATGGCCGATACGTTTCATCTTCAGCTTGCCCCGAAGGCGGGCGACCACGTCATGAGACGTGTGATCACGGGGTTTGTCGACGAGGAGGATGCCCTCCATTTCGCGCGGCGGTTGCAACATGGTTTAGAGTTCTTTGCCGCCGTCGACCAAGTCAACGCGTTGGGAGAGCGCCGTGACGAGACGGTCGTGAAAGTCGCCGGCGCCCGACTTCAAATTGAGTCCGGCCGCACAGGCGTGGCCGCCGCCGTTAAATTGCGCGGCAACCAAGTCTACGCGGTAGGCTGGTTCTTTTGCCCGCAAACTCGCCTTCACGGAACCGTCCGACTTTTCCTCGATCAACGCGCCGATTTCCACGCCCTCGATGCTGCGCGCATAATCAACCAATCCCTCCGTGTCTTCGGCGCTGGTGCCCGTTTCCTCAAAGATCCCCGCTGCCAATCGACCGATGCAAACCCGGCCTCCGCACTCCAGGTGCAACGAGGCCAAAAAATGTTGGAGCAATCGCATCTTGCCCTCGGTCTCACGCTCGTAGAGCTGATAACCCACGATCGCGGGCTTCGCGCCTCTCGCGACCAATTCTCCCGCGAGCACGAAGCAACGTTGCGATGTGGAATTGAAACGAAACTGGCCCGTGTCGGTAAGAATTCCCGCGTAGAGCCCCTGCGCCGTCTGCGCATCAACCGGGAGATTGTTGTCGAAGAAAATGCCGGCCAAAATCTCACAAGTGGCCGCCGCAGTGCTGTCGACCAAATTGACAGCAGCGTAGCCCACATTCGACAGGTGGTGGTCGATCACCGCGGCCGGAGCTTGGTAATGGGCCTTGAGTCTTTCCCCTGCCCGCGCGTGGTCGGCGCAATCGACATAGATCGCGACCCGATCGTCCGGACTGCCAAGGACCGCGTCCGTCCGATGAAAATCCATGCCAGTCACCAAAAACTGGAGTCGCCGGGGCACCGCATCGGCGTTCACGCAAATCACGTCGAATCCGCTCGACGCCAAAACCCGGGCCAACGCCACCTGCGAACCGATGCAATCGCCGTCCGGTCGCGCGTGTCCCACGACCGCGATGCGCTTGCCCGCCAACGAGGCCATGAGCTGCGCGAATTCGGCCGATAGCTCTGGAAAATATTTCGCCACGTCAAACGTCGTGCTTCGGTGCGGTCGCGGCCGAATCCGGAGCCGGCGGCGCGATCGGACCAAGATCGTCGATCAGTTTAGCAACCCGTTCACCCCGCAAGACCGACGCATCGAGGACATACTCAAATTTCGGCAGAAATTTCAGAACGATCCTCCGCGCCAGCTCCTGCCGAATTTCAACGGCGCACGTGCGCAGCCACCGGAGCTTCTTCTCTGCGGTATCGGCGTCGCCCAGCACCGATATGTATACCCGCGCGTCATGAAGATCGGGCGATACCTTTACATCGGTGATCGTGATGGCGACCGCTTCGCTCTGGTAGTGCCGGTGCAAAATATCGCTGAGCTCGCGCTGCACGAGCTCGTTGACGCGGATGGTGCGGTTGCTCATGTGATTTTCGCTGGGGGATTTTCGACTTTCGATCGCTCAGTAGCCGTGGCTGCCAATCGAAAATCGAGCTGCCATCGCCGAAACTAGAGAGCGGCGCGGACCTTCTGAACCTCGAAGCACTCGATAACATCGCCGGCCTGATAGCCGTTGAAATCGTCGAGCTTGATTCCGCACTCGAGACCGGCGCGCACCTCGTTCGCATCGTCCTTGAATCGCTTGAGTGTGCCGATCTTGCCTTCGTGGATGATTTCGCGACCGCGCCGCAAACGAGCCGATGCGTTGCGATTGATCTTACCTTCGGTGACGAGACATCCCGCGACAAAGCCCTTCGCCAACGGAAACACTTGCCGCACTTCCGCTGCGCCGGTCTTGGTCTCCTTAAGGTCCGGATCCAGAAGGTCCGCCATCATCTCGCGAACCTTGTCGCCCATTTCGTAGATAATTTCGTAGGTCTCGACCCGGACACCGTGATGCTTGGCGAGCGGCGTGACGCCGTTCTCCAAGCGCGTATGGAAACCGACAATGACCGAGCCCGCAGCACTGGCCATGAGCACATCGTTTTTGGTAACGAGACCGACCTCGATGCCGACGATTTCGAGAGAAACCTTGGTGCTCTTGATGCCTTCCAGCACCGAACGAACGGCTTCGCCCGAACCGAACACGTCGGTCTTGACGATAACTTTGAGCACCTTCGCTTGTGTCGCCGCGATGTTCTTGAAGAGGTCTTCGACCGAAAGCTCCTTGGGCGCAGCATCCGCGGTCGTGACGACCTTCTTGAGCCGCATCTCCTCTTCCTCGGCTATTTTCTCAGCCTCACGCGAATTCTTGACGCCCTTGAAGGCCGCACCGCTGTCCGGAGCGCCGCTCCAGCCGATCACGCGCACAGGCGTTCCCGGAGAAGCTTCTTTCACATTGGCTCCCTTGTCGTCGAACATCGCCCGCACCTTGGCATAGTGCTGGCCGCAGACGATGGCGTCGCCTACGCGCAGAGTGCCGCGCTGCACGATTACAGTCGCGAGCGGACCTCGTCCAAAATCGATCTCAGATTCGACGACAATACCGCTGGCTTCCGCCTTCGGGTTGGCCTTCAGCTCAAGCACGTCAGCCTGCAGGAGAATCATCTCGAGCAGTTCGTTGATGCCAGTGCCCTTGATTGCGGAGACCGGCACGGTAACAGTTTCACCACCCCAGTCTTCCGGGGCGATATTACGCTGCTGCATCTGTGCTTTGACCTGCTCGATGTTCGCCCCCTTGACGTCCATCTTGTTCACAGCAACGAGCAAGGTGACCTTCGCGTTTTGAGCATGCTTCAGAGCCTCGTCGGTCTGCGGCATGAAACCGTCGTCGGCAGCCACGACGAGCACCGCGATGTCCGTGACGTTCGCACCGCGCGCGCGCATCTTCGAAAACGCGGCGTGACCGGGCGTATCCAAGAAGGTCACTTTTCGGCCGTTAAATTCGATCTGGTAGGCACCGATATGCTGGGTGATACCGCCCGCCTCGCCTGCGGCGACGTTGGCTTTGCGGATTGCGTCAAGCAGCGAGGTCTTGCCGTGGTCAACGTGTCCGAGAATGCACACGACGGGAGGCCGCGGAACAAGGAACTTGGTCTCATCCTCGTCCGGCTTCTTTTCCTTCTTATCCTTCGCCGCCTGC
>CALRZR010000177.1:0-16478 GCA_943372705.1 Opitutus sp. GAS368
AGGGGGTGTTTGGGCGCGGGACGGGAGAGTGAAAGAGAAAGTGAGAGTGAAAGTGAGGGCGGAGAGCGAGAGACGGAGGGACGGAGAGAGGGGGAGCATAGGGAGGGAAGAGTGGGCGGAGGGTAGACCGCAAAGAGGCGCAAAATTTCTGAGCGGAGGGCGCGATAAAACGGATGAGGATTGCGGTGCTCGAGGGAGGGCGGGTCGGAGACCCTGCCCTACTTTAGGTGAAAGGGAGGGTGCGGAGGCGGCGGGCGGTGGCGTCGAAGATCGCGTTGCCGATCGCGGGGGCGATGCCGCCGAGGGGGCTTTCGCCGGCGCCGGACGGGGGAAGTTCTTTGTGGTCGATGAGGATAACTTCGAGGGAGCGCGGGGTGTCGCTGAAGCGGGGGACGCGGTAGGTGGAGAAACTGGGATTCTGGATACGGCCGTGGTCGAAGTGGACGGATTCGAAGAGGGCGGCGCCGAGGCCTTGGATGATGCAGCCTTCGACTTGGCTGCGAAGGTGGGCGGGGTTGATGTTCGCTCCGCAGTCGAAGGACTGGACGACGCGGGTGACGGTGATGCGGCCGGTGACGGGGGCGACGGAGACTTCGGCAAAGGTGCCCATAAAGGCGCCTTTGTCGGAGTGGAAAGAGAGGCCAATGCCGGTGTCGGGACGGCGGGGAGCGGTGAAGTTCCAACCGAAGGCGCGCGCGGCGGTGTCGAGGGCGGCGAGGGCGCGGGGCTCGCGGAGGTTTTGGCGGCGGAGAGCGAGCGGATCGAGGCGGAGGGCGCGGGCGAGTTCGTCGAGGTGGGTCTCGCGGGCGAAGGCGTTGGCGGTGGCGGCGAGACCGCGGTAGGGGCCTTGGCGGAGGGGCGAAGTGGCGGCGTGAAACGCGGTGCGTTGGGCGGCGAATTCGTAGGGGGCGCGGATGGCGGAGGCGCCGGAGTTGATATTGTCGTGCGTCCAATTGACGACGGTGCCGTCGGCGCGGGCGCTGGAGGAAATATCGATGACGCCGGCGGGGCGGGAGTAGAACCAGGTGAATTCTTCCTCGCGGGTGCAGACGACCTTCACGGGTTTTTGCGCGACGCGGGCGAGGCGGGCGGCTTCGAGGGCGGTCTCGGCGGAGTGTTTGCCGCCGAAGCCGGAGCCGACATCGGGGACGAGCACGCGGACGTGGGGCGGCGGGAGTTCGAGGGTTCGGGCGAGCGCGTCGCGGACGCTGAAGGGGTGTTGGGTGCTGACCCACGCAGTGAGGCGGTCGGGGGCGGTCCACTCGGCGACGGCGGCGTGCGGCTCGAGCGGGGCGTGCGCGAGGTAGGGGATGGTGTAGGTGTGCGCGAGGTGCGTGAGCGCGGGATCGGAAGCAGGGGGAGCTGGAGGACGCGTGCGGGCGGTGGCGCGGAGGTGCGTGTAGAGATCGCGCTCGGCGAGCTGCGGCGTGGTTTTCCACGTGGCGCGGAGGGCGGCGATGGCTTGGGCGGCGAGATGTTCGGTGGCGGCGAAGGCGCCGACGAATTCGCCCTCGCGGACGACGGTCGCGCCGGGGAGGGCGTCGGCGGCGGAGGTGTCGAGTGTGTCGAGCGTGGCGCCGAACGAGGCAGGCCGGAGCACGCGGCCGTGGAGCAGGCCGGGGCGGGTGAAGTCGGTCGTGTAGATGTGGCGGCCGGTGACGAAGGCGCGGGCGCCGATTTTCGGGACGGAGGTGCCAGCGACGGTCCACGTGGTGGCGGGCTTGATCGGTGTGGTGTCGGCGATGTCGAGGACGAGTTTTTCGCCGCGGGTGAGTTCGCCGTAACCGAGGGAGCGCTGTGTGGCCGAATGATGGATACGGCCGTCGCGGGCGGTGAGGGTGGCGCGGTCGACGGAGAGTTTTTTCGCGGCGAGATCGAGGAGGGACTCGCGGGCGGTGGCGGCGGCGCGGTGGAGGATCGGCACCATGTCGGGCGTGGTGCGACTGCCGGAGGTGCCGCGGTCGAACGGCGTCAGCGAGGTGTCGCCCATGACGAGCGTGATCGAGGCGAGAGGTGCGCGGAGCTCCTCGGCGACGATCTGCGTGAGGGAGGTGCGGGCGTTTTGGCCGATTTCGACTTTGCCGGTGTAGACGGTGATCGAGCTGTCGTCGGCGATGTGGAGCCACGCGGCGAGTTCGCGGGGCGGCGGCGGGGGAGGCGCGGCGCGGCGGGGGGCGGCGGGCGCAGGTTGGGCGGAGGAGTCGGGTGTTGTCTCGACGAACCAGAGGACGGCGAGGCCGCCGGAGAAGCGGCGAAGGAAGGTGCGGCGGGTGGTGATGGGGCGGCTCATCGCGCGGCTCCCTTCATGGTGCGGGCGGCGGTTTGCACGGCGGCGATGATCTGCGCGTAGACGCCGCAGCGGCAGATGTTTCCGTCCATCGCGGCGACGATTTCGTCGACGGTGGGCGCGGGGTTTTTGGCGAGGAGGGCGACGCCGGACATCAGCATACCCGAGGTGCAGTAGCCGCACTGGAAGCACTCGTGCTGGAGAAAGGCCTGCTGAAGTGGATGAAGTTGGCCGTTTTTTTCGAGGCCTTCGACGGTGGTGATTTTTTGCGAGCCGAGGGTGCCGACGGGCGTGAGGCAGGAGCGGACGGGGACGCCGTCGATGAGAACGGTGCAGGCGCCGCACTGGCCCTCACCGCAGCCGTATTTGGCGCCGGTGAGGGCGAGATCGTCGCGGAGGACGCTGAGGAGCGTGCGGTCCGCGGCGGCGTTACACCCGTGCGCCGTGCCGTTGATGTGGAGGGTGGTGACGGGGGGCACGGCGCGGCGGCGGAGGTGAGGGCGAAGGGACGGAAAAAACAGGGCGGGGGAGCCCCGGCCTTACTTTAGATTTTTGGGAGGAGGGCTTTGAGGCGGACCCAGGCGTCGGCGCGGGCTTTTTTGTTTTCGGGGCTGCCGGCGGGATCTTCGCCGGCGCGCATGAAGCCATGGCCGGCGCCCTCGTAGGTGACGGGCTCGAAAAATTTACCGGCGGCTTTCATCGCGTCGATCGCGGCGGGGAGGCCGGCATTGATGCGGGCGTCGTTGCTCGCGTAGAAGCCGTAGAGCGGGGCTTTGATCTTCGGCATGTCTTCGGGTTTCGCCGCGCCACCGTAGAAGACGAGACCGGCTTGGATGGAGGGATTGTGGGTGGCGTAGAGAAAGGTCTTGGCGCCGCCCCAGCAGAAGCCGCCGACGACGACCTTGCCGTTGCAGGCGTCGAGTTTCTTGACGTAGGCGACGGCGGCATCGAGGTCGGCGTCGATTTGCTTTTGGTCGAGGCCCTGGATCTTGCCGCGGACGTTGTCGCCGCTGCCGAGGGAGTCGGTGCCGCCGCCGTTGGGGCCGGCGCCGGAGAGAAAATCGGGAGCGATGACGATGTAGCCGGCTTCGGCGAATTGATCGACCATGCCGCGCATCCAATCCGAGAGGCCGAAGATCTCGTGGATGAGGACGATGGCGGTGGCTTTGGTTTTCACCTCCGGGAAACCGACGAAGGCTTTTACTTCGCGGGTGCCGTGTTTGAGCGTGACCCACTCGAGGTGACGCGGGGATTTTTCAAGGCGGGCCTTGGCCCAGTCTTGGGCCGTGGCGGCGGTGGCGAACGCGCAGAGCGCGGTGAGGAGGATGAGCAGTCGTTTCATGTGGGATGGGAAAATGGGGAGAAGCGGGGCTGGACGTGGGAGCGTGGCGATGGGTTGCTTTCGGGCGATGAAAAACAAGGCTCGGACGACCATGAGAAATATTACCCCGGGTTGGTGGATGGCGGTGGTGGCGTTGGCGGTGACAGGCGTGGCGGGGCATTCCGCGGAGCCCCTCGCAACGGAAGCGCGGGCGACGATCGAAAAGGCGACGGCGTATATGCGCTCGATCGCGACCGAGGGTGGCTACCTGTGGCGCTACTCGCCGGATCTGAAAGAACGGGCGGGCGAAGAGAAAGCGACGGCGACGCAGATCTGGGTGCAGCCGCCGGGCACGCCGTCGATGGGGATGACGTTTTTGCGGGCGTATGAGGTAACCAAGGACGGGCGTTACCTCGACGCGGCGAAGGCGGCAGCGGATGCGCTGGCGGTGGGGCAGTTGGAGTCGGGCGGGTGGGACTACCTCGTGGACTTCGATCCGGCGCAGAGCGTGCGTTGGTATCGGCGGAGTGATGCGGGAAAGATTTCCGCGGCGGAGGCGGCGAAGCGGAGGAATTTTTCGACATTCGACGACGACAATACACAGAGCGCGCTGCGGCTGTTGCTCGCGGTGGCGGATGTGAGCAAAGGCGCGAACGAGCCGCGCGATGTGCGTATCCGTGAAGCCCGCGACTACGCGTTGACGAAATTGCTCGCGGCACAGCGGCCGAACGGCGGCTGGCCGCAGCGGTGGAACGGCGTGCCGGTCGATGCGACGACGCATCCGGTGAAGGCGGCGAGTTACCCGGCGGAGTGGTCGCGCACCTATCAGAAGGAGGTGTATTACGGGCACTACACGCTGAACGACAATACGCACCGCGACTGTGTGATGACGCTGCTCGATGCGGCGAAGCGGCTCGGCAAGCCGGAGTATCGCGCGGCGGCGCTGCGGGGCGGAGATTTTCTGATCGCGGCGCAGTTGCCCGAGCCGCAGCCGGCGTGGGCGCAGCAATACAATCCGCAGATGGAGCCGGCGTGGGCGCGGGCGTTTGAGCCGCCGAGCGTGTGCTCGAATGAAGGCGCGGGGGCGATGCGGCTGCTGGTCGATCTGTATATCCAGACGGGCGAGAAAAAATTTATGGAACCGCTGCCGCGGGCGATCGCGTGGTATCGGCGGTCGGAAATCGCGCCGGGCATGTGGGCGCGGATGTATGAGCTGGGGACCAACAAACCGGTCTACGGTGATCGCGATGGCAAGGTGCACTACACCGTCGAGGAGCTTTCGCCGGAGCGGCGGACGGGTTACTCGTGGAAGGGCGACTACGGCGTGCCGGGGGCGATCAGTTACTACGAGGAGGTCGTGCGGGCGGGGCGGGAGTCGATTTTGGAGAAGCGCAAAGCGGCGGCGACGTTGACGGAGAAGCAAAAGGTGTCGCGGGCGAAAGCCTTGGAGTCGCGCGTGCGCGCGGTGATCGCGAATCTCGACGGGCAGGGGCGGTGGATCGGCGGAGGGAAAGGCGGCGAGGCGATCCGCACGGACTTGTTTGCGATGAATGTGCGGACGCTGTGCGAGTATTTGGAAATGGTGAAGTAAGCGGAAGGCGTGAAAAAGACGGAGGGAGTGGACCGCTAATGAGTTTCGCCAAGGGGCGAAACTGGGGAGTGCCCTCCGGCTGATCGCCTCCGGTGGGACGGGTGGCGTCCGCTGATCGCGGACGGGGCGGTGAGACTCGGCGGGGGTGGCGCTCGGCAGGCTGAGCAGGAAGGGCGGGGCGTGACTCGTTGCGGGCTTGCGTTGCGTTGCGCGGGGCGGGTTTGCTCGCGGGACCATGAGCGCCCCTTCGCTACACATTGTCCACGGTCAGCCGTCCTGGTCGTTTGAATCGAGCCACGTCTCCGCGCATCTCACGCGGTTGGGCGGGCAGCTCGGGCCAGTGGCGTTTCAGCTCGGTGAAAAAACGGTGTCGCCGTATTCGGTCGCGCCGTGGGCCGGAGAAAAAATCGACGCGGGGCTGCCGGGGTTGTTGCACGCGCTGCGCGGGGATTTTTTCTGCGCGCCGTTTGGCGGCAACGGCACGGCGTGGCGCGGCGAGCAGCATCCGCCGCACGGCGAGACGGCGAATGCGAACTGGTCGCTGGACGCGTTTGAGCGCGCGGGCGACCGCGTGACGTTGCACGCGAGTCTCGCGACGACGGTGCGCAGGGGGCGCGTCGACAAATATCTCTCACTCGTGGAGGGACACACGGCGGTTTACTCGCGTCATGTGATTTCGGGGATGAGCGGGCCGATGAGCCTCGGGCATCATGCGATGTTGAAATTCGCGGAGACGCCGGGGAGCGCGGCGGTGAGCGTGAGCAAGTGGGTGCGTGGGCAGGTGTTGCCGATGCCGTTCGAGCAGCCGGAGAATTTTGGGTATTCGGCGCTGAAGCCGGGCGCGCGGTTTCGTTCGCTCGCGAGTGTGCCGCTGGCGGCGGGCGGAAACACGGACTTGACGCGCTACCCGGCGCGGAAGGGTTTCGACGATCTCGTGATGGTGACGGCGGACGCGAAGCTGCCGCTGGCGTGGTCGGCGGCGGTGCGTGCGGAGGAGGGCTACGTGTGGTTTGCGCTGCGCGATCCGCGCGTGCTGCGGCACACGATTCTGTGGATGTCGAACAGCGGGCGGCACTACGCCCCGTGGAATGGACGGCACTCGGCGGTGTTGGGCATCGAGGAGACGACGAGTTATTTTCACCTCGGGCTCGCCGAGTCGGCGAAGCCGAACGAACTGACGCGCGCGGGCTACCCGACGACGGTGACGCTCAATCCGAAGAAGCCGACAACGGTGAACTACATCATGGCGGTCGCGGCGGTGCCGAAGGGCTTTGATCGCGTGAAGGAGATTCGCGCGCTCGCGACCGGAAAGGACAGTGCGGCGGGCGTCGAGCTGATCGCGGAGAGCGGCAAGCGCGCGACGTGCGCGCTCGACGTGGGGTTTTTGCGAGGCGCGAGCTGAACGCGGAGGCTGGGCGGGTGTGGGGCTCGCGGAAATACAGCGCGTTGAGGTCAACGCGCTCCACCTCGGAGTCTGCGGTCAGACAGTGGCGAGGACTTTTTCGAGGAACTCGCGGTTCGCGCGGGCGTTGACCATGGTTTCAGCAGCGGTGGCGCCGATCTTGCAGCACTCGACCATGATGGGGCCGTTGAAGCCGCCGGATTTCAGTTTTTTGAACACGGCGGCGAAATCGACTTTGCCGGTGCCGAACTGGATCATCACGTCGCTCTTGGGGGCAGCGCAGTCTTTGGCGCAGAAGCCGGTGACGTGGGGGAGAATTGGCTCGAGTTCGGCGACGGGGTCTTTGCCGGTGTAATAGATGATATTGCCGGCGTCATACCAGATTTTGAAGTTGGCGTGGCCGACGGTCTTGAGGGCGGTGACGATCTCCTGCGAGGAGCCGCTGCCGCCGCCGTGGGGTTTCATGACGAGCTTGATGCCGCGCTCCATGGCGAAGGCGGCGGCGTCGGCCATGATTTTGAAATAGTGGGCGTAGCGCTCGGGTTTGTCTTCGCCGAAGGTGAGGGCGAACTCGACGCCCATGGTGTGGCCGTTGGCGATTTGTTGGCGGGTGTCGGCGATGGCTTCGGCGAGCGGCAGCGCGGTCTTCACGCGGAGGGCGGTCATGTTCACCCTCAGGCCGCGGGCGGCGATTTTGGCTTTGAGGGCGGCGAGGTATTCGGGGGTGGCGTTGGCACTCGTAAACACGTCGTCTTTGGTGGGGCTGAGGAGACCGGTGATGGTGTATCCGGCGGCCTTGGTCGCATCGAGGGTATCGTCGTAGGACCATTTCGTCCACGGGCGGTTGAAGCAGCCGATCGGCCAGCGGGTGGCGGACGAGGCGGCGTGGGTGGCGCGGGGGAGTAGAGTGACGGCGAGACCGGCGGCAGTGGCGGAGAGGAAATTTCGACGGGTGCAAGGGGCGGTGGGCATGGTGAAGGGAGGGATTCGTCGAGTGAGAAGGCGGCGCCGAGGCGGGCAACTCCGAATTCGGTGAAGCCGCGGAGAGAACGAAAGAATGTTTATGCGGAAACGGAACCGATCGGCGCGAGGCGTTACAGTGGGGTGCAGAAATCCGATTGCCCTCGGGGCAGCCGTTCACCTTTCTCTCCCTGCTCTTCAAACAGCACCTCAAAACAAAATCATGAAAATCCGTATCCTCCTCCTTACCCTTGCTTGCGCCATGGTCTCCGTGCCGGCCTCTTACGCCGCCGACAAAGACGAGACCGAATTGGGCAACCACATGGACAAAATGGGCGGCGCCTTCCGCAAGTTGAAGAAGTCCGTGCCCGACGCGGCGCAAAACGCCGAGTCGCTCAAGTCGATCGCCGTCATCAAGGCCGAAGCCGCCGCTTCGGCCAAACTGACCCCGGCCTGGAAGCCGGAGCAGAAAGAAAAGTATCAGGCGAAGATGAAGGAATTTAACGCGAAGGTCGACAAGCTCGAGGCCGCGTTGAAGGCCGGCGACAACGCCGCCGCTGCGAAACTGTGCGAAGAACTCGGTGCGGCCCAGAAAGAAGGCCACAAGGAGTTCAAGAAGCCTGATTCCAAGAAGAAGTAAGCGGGCCGAGCGCGGTCGTTGACCGACGCACTAATCCATTGACGAGCGCCGCCGGAATTTTCCGGCGGCGTTTTTTTCGCGCTGACGTGGCGCGATTCGGCCGCTGACGTGACGGTGCGAGGGCCGGTGGAGGAGCGGAGTGTGGGCGGGAGCCGCGAGGCGAGTGCGGAGTGGGAAATGGCGTTTGGAAACGGCCACTCCACGGGAAGGGCGGGTCGGAGACCCTGCCCTACTTTGGGGCATCAACTGTTCAGGAGGAGGCCGGTGGAGTCGCCGCTGGCGAGGACGATTTTGCCGGGGCTCTTCAGAGTGGCCTGGATGTCGAGGAGCGTGAAGAGGGCGGTCGCGACTTCGGGGTTGCGCTGGATTTCGGCGAGGGCGCGGCCGACGACTTGCGGGCGGACCGCCTGGGCTTGGCCGAGGCGTTGGGAGGCTTTGTTGTCGGCGGCGGAGTGGATGATCGCGACTTCGTTTTCGCCGGCTTGGCGCATCGCGGCGGTGACTTGGCGGAGACGGTTGACGACTTTGCGCTGGATCTCAGCGATCATGCCTTTGTCGCGGAAGGCGACTTTGCGGATGTAGGTCGAGCCAAGGCTGAAGCCCCATTGGGACGACGTGGGCGTGACCTCTTCGCGGACTTTGCGGGAGAGGGCGTCGCGGTTTTCGAGGAGGACTTCGAGGCGGAGATTCGATAGCTGTTTGACGACGGCGGTGGCGACGTTGGCCTTGAGGGAGCCGATCGGGTCGGAGTTTTGGAACAGATAGGCTTTCGGATCGCGCACGAACATCTCGAACCAGATACCGACGCCCATGGGCGCGCCTTCCTCGGAGTTAACGAGTTGGTTGCGCAGGTAGGCCTGGTGGATGACGGTGCGGACGACGTAGGCTTTGCCGAAGAGCGGGAAGAGGAGGGCCTTCGGGCCGAAGTGGGCGATGGGGAAGAAGAGGCCGGGCTCGTCGACTTGGCCGACGACTTTGCCGAAGAAGGTGTAGACGAGCACGGTGCGCTCGGGGAGGACGCGCCAGAGTTGGAAGAGGCGACCGATGGCGAGCACGATGGGGACGGCGATGAAGGTGCCGACGAGGCCGATGGTGACGGAGATGAGAAGAGTCATGGGAGAAGGACCAATGACCAAGGTCCAAGGACCAAGGTCGGTGTTGGGTGTTTAGGGGGCGGGGTGTTCAGAGCTTGAGGATCGTCTGGGCGGCTTTTTCGCGGAGCGGGAGGCTCGCGTTGCGGAGGTAGCTATCGAGGGCGGCCTTGCCTCCTTCGGCGTGCATGCCGGTGAGAATTTTGCCGAGTTCGAGGATGGGCGAGGCTTCGGCTTGCGCGCGGTTTTCGGCGATTTGCACGGCTTGCTCGGCCATTTTCAGTTTCTGATCGGCGTCGGCTTTCGCCTGGCTGATCGAGGCGGCGACTTGGTTTTGCGTGGTGTTGATCGAGGCGAGGGCTTCGTCGACGTCGGAGGGCGGGTCGATGTTGGTGATGAGCGCGGCGTCGAGGTCGATGCCGTAGCGGGCGGCGGTCTTGCGGCACGCGTCTTCCATGAAGCTGTTGATGAGGGAAAGATTGCGGCGGAGGTCGTTGATGGAAACGCCCTCGACGGAGCCCTCGGCGGCTTCGCCGTGGAAGGTGGCGATGCGGTCGCGGAGGACGGAGATGAAGTAGCCGACGACGTGGGCGGCGGGGTGCGAGATACCGAAGAGGTAGGCGTAAAGATTACGCTCGCAGGGGCGCCAACGGATCTGGCCGGAGATCTGGACGGTGAGGTTGTCCTTGGTGACGGCCTCGATGGCGTCCTGCCGGATCTCGGGATCCCACGTGATATCGACGGTCTGGATCGTCATATCGACTTTGTAGAGACGCTGCCACGGCCACTTGAAATAGGGGCCGCCGGGCGGGATGACGCGGACGTTGGGGTAGCTGTAGCGGGTTTTCTCCTCTTCGGTGAGGAGGGCGCCGAGTTGCGGGTCGTCGGCGGTTGTGCCGGTGGTGCGCTGGGCGCGGCCGAAGGTGGTGAGCACGCCGCGCTCGGTGGGACCGATGGTGTAGACGCCGAAGAGCAGCGTGAGGAGCGCGGCGAGGCCGATGCCGAGGAGGAGGCCGAACAGAGTGGTGGTGATCATGGTGGGTGGGGCGAGGCGGAGAGGGAGAGACGGCGGAGAATGACGAATGACGGATGACGGATGACGGATGACGGATCTGCTGAGGTGTGAGGGCGGGGGGCCGGCGCTCAATCTCTATTCTGGGGTTTGGATTTTTTGCTGGGCGTTCCACGGCAGGGCGACGTGGTGACCGGGGGGATTCAGGGCGTGGTGCGGCGCCAGGCGGTCTCCAGTTTGAAGATACGCTCGGCGTTGGCGTGGTAGAATTTTTCTAGGATGGCGCGGGGGAGGTGGAGGGCCTGGGTTTTGCGGTTGTTGTAGGTGGTCTCGCCGGTGCCGGCGTAGTAGTCCCAGTCGGCGCGGTAGCGGAGTTCGAGGCTGTTGGCGTGGCCTTGGCGTTGGGCGGCGGTGGGCGGGGTGTCGCGGCGGTGCGGCATCCAGCCGGCGTCGACGCCGTAGAGGATGCGGTCGGGAAATTTCTGGAAGAGGGCGCGGACTTTTTCCGTGGGGTGGCGCGTGAGGTTGCGGGTGCGGGCGGAGACCTCGATGTGGAAATTTGGATACCGCGTGAGGCGCTCGGCGATGCCGTCGAGATCGTGCTCGAGGCTGCCGAGGTGGGCGCCGACGACGACGAGCGTCGGGTGTTTCTTCATGATGTTGTCGCGGGCGGCGATGATCGCGGCGTGGCTGGGGTAGCCGGGCTTGCCGTAGAGATGCCACTCGGGATTTTGCGAGTAGTAGGTGTAGTGGTTGCTGTCTTTATCGAGGGGGAGCCAGGCGTCGATGGGCTCGGCGAGGTGGGCGTGGAGTGGTTTGCCGCGCTTGGCCAGATGAGCGTAGATGGGATCGAAGAGGGGATCGTCGGGGAGGAGGAATTTTCCGTCGGGGGTTTTAAGATCGATGCCGACTTCCTTCCAAATTTTCACGGCGACGGCGCCGCGCTCGAAGGCGCGGTCGAGCCACGCGATCGTGCGCGCGGTGTAGTCGGGTTCGTCGCGGGAGCGGAGATCGAAGGTGGTGGTGACGGGGTAGAGCTGCGGGTGGGCGCGGTAGAGTGCGAAGCCGATGCGGTCCATCGTGGCGAGCTGACCGTCGGTGCCGGGCACGCAGACGTTAATCGTGCGGACGTTAATGCGGGCGAAGAGGGCGTGGATCGCGGGGACGTCTTCGAAGATGTGCGAGTGGACGTCGATCTTGAGGAATTTTTCGTAGGCGGGGGTGGTGTCGTCGGGCGCGGCGGCGGTGGCGAGAGCGGCGATGGGACCGAGGGTGAGTGCGAGTGATGTGGCGAGGGCGCGGAGCGAGTGCGGGAAGGGCATGGGGCGGGGCTGGGTGGTGGGAGCGTGCGATAGTGGAGGCAGGCAAGGCAAGGCGGGTGCGGTGGGTGATGGCGAGTGGTTGAAAAACCTTGTTCGGTTTTCGGTTCGGCGGTTGCCATAGGGAAACCATGCCGGAAAACGCCGATCTTAGCTTGCTCCGCCGCTTTGTCGCCACGCGCGACGAGGGGGCGTTTGCGGAGATCGTGCGGCGACAGCTCGATGCTGTGTATTCGGCGGCGCTGCGGCGGGTGGGCGGCGATACGCATCTCGCGGAGGATGTGGCGCAGCAGGTGTTCGTAGCGCTTGCGCGGAAGGCGGCGACGGTGGCGAGTAGTGAAAATATTACCGGGTGGCTCTACGGGGCGACCCGCAACGAAGCAGCCAATGTCGTGCGCACCGAGCGCCGGCGGAAAGTGCGCGAACAGGAGGCTCACATCATGAACGAGGTCGCAGGCGGGACGGCGAACGAGGCGGACTGGAGCCGGGTGGCGCCGGTGCTCGACGCCGCGATCGATGAACTCGGAGAGAATGATCGCGCGGCGGTGCTGGCGCGGTTTGTCGAGCGTCGGGCGTATGGCGAGATCGGTGCGACGTGGCGGATCAGCGAGGATGCGGCGCGGATGCGCGTGGAGCGGGCGCTGGAAAAACTACGCGGCTTGCTGGCGCGGCGCGGCGTCACCTCAACGGGAGCGGCGTTGGGCGTAGCGTTGGCGAATCACGCGGTCGGGGCGGCGCCGGCGGGACTCGCCGGCACGGTGGCGACCGCATCGGTGGCGGCGGGGGGCGCAGCGGTGATGCCGTGGGTGGTCGTGGGGCAATTTATGGCGAACACGAAATTGGCGGTGGGCGTCGCGGGGTTGTTGGCGTTGGCGGCGGTGTTCTCGGTCGTGCGCGAGACCCGAGCGCGGCGGGATGCGGAGGCAGCGTTGGCGGTGGCGAATCGGGCGCAGGCCGCGCAGGCGGCGAGTGTGCGCGAGTGGGAGCGTCGCACGCTGGCGGTGGAGCAGGGCAACGTCGGGCTGGTGCGCCAAGTCGAGGCCGCGCGAGCGGCGGCGGAGAAACGGGCGGCACTGCGGGCGACGATGGCGGTGGTGAAGGCGACGCCGAAGCTCAGTCCGGCGGCCGAGGGGAAACGTTTCTTGGCGCGGCACCCAGAGGTGAAGCAGGCGCTGGAGGGATGGGCGGGTGCGATCGCGAAGGCGCAGTGGGCGCCGTTTCTCGCCGGGCGCGGGCTGACGGCGGCACAAGAGGACGAGTTTCGGCGCCTGGTCACCGCATGGAGCCTCGCGCCCGGCATGGGACCGGACGGAAAAGAAATCGAACTCCACGTGGGCAACGAACTTGGGATGAAGGAAACGCAGCGACGTTTGCGGGCGCTGCTGGGCGAAGAGGGCTTCAAGGATCACGAGAACTTCAAGCAGGCGATGCCGGCGCGGGAGATGGCCAACAAGGTGGTGGGTGCGTTGTGCTTTTCCGAGGAGCCGCTCACGCAGGAGCAATCGCAGCGGTTGGCACAGCTCTTGGAGCGCAATCGCGAGCTGGGCGGAGCGGCGCTGGCGACGAAGTTCGATTGGGAGTCGGTGGTGGCGGGGGCGCGGGAGATGTTGTCGGCTTCGCAGCTCGCGGTGCTCGGGACGATGCGCACGGAGGATCAGTTGCGGCAGGCGTTGGATCGCACCGCGCGGGTGAGGGAGAAATAGACGATGACCACGAGAGCATTTTTAAGTGGGTCGATGTGGCTGGTGCTCGCGGCGCTAGGCGTGGCCGTGGTGGCGTGGAATGCGAGCCAAGCTGCGCGTGCGGCGACCGAGGCGCGCGCGATCGCGGTGCGCAATGAGGCGGCTTTGGCGGCGCAGGCGTGGTCGTGGCGTGTGCGGCTGGCGCGGGTGGAGTGCGATGCGGAGACGGCGCGCGAAGAGTTGGCGGAACTGGCGGCAAGAGCGGTCGCGGAGGAAAAAGCGATGGCGCCAGTGGAGGCCAAGCTGACAGGAGCGAGCATGACCGATCCGTGGGTCCGGGCGTTGCGCCGCGATCCGGTGGTGCAGGCGCTACAGATCGCGGCGAGGCGGGGGCGGCTGGAGGCGAGCTATGCGCCGATGTTCAAGCGCCTGGGGCTCGGGCCGGAGCGAGCGGAGAAATTTATGAGCAACGTGATGGCGCTGGAGGAGCGTTTCACGGATCTGAACGCAGCGGCGGAGGCAAAAGATTTGGATGACAACGACGAGGCGATCGCGCGGCTCCGCGGTCGGGCGATGAAAGAATGCGAAGTGGCGCAGCGAGAGCTGCTCGGCGCGGACGATTATCAGCGCGTGGTGGATTTTATGTTGACCATGCCAGTGCGGGAATCGGTGGGTGGCTTGGCCGCAGTGATGACGGCGGCGGGCGTGCCGATGACGGCGCAGCAAGCGGAGCAGTTGGCGGAGGTGATCATGCGGGACGGAGGCCCGGCCATGCACGACAGTCGCTTGCCGGTTTCGGAGGTGGATTGGCCGCAGGTGGACCGTTCGGCGCGGGCGATCTTGAGCGAGGCGCAGTTGGCGATTTTCCAGACGACGGAACCAAATACCTCGGTGATGAATTCGCGGTTCGCGGGGCGACTGGAACGGCTGATTGATCAGGCGCGTGAGGCGGAGGTGAAGGCCGCGAGTGGCGCGGTCGGCGGAGGCGGGCGTTGAAAATCGCGGCTTGAAAAGTGGCGCGGTGGAGATCGGCTTGCGGGCATGAAAATCAACCCGTCGACGCGTCGCCACTTCATCAAGACGGCGGCGACGGTTGTCACCGCGTTTCAGATTTTGCCGCGACACGTGTTGGGTGGGCCGAAATTCGTGCCGCCGAGTGAGAAGGTGAATCTCGCGGTCGTGGGCGTCGGCGGGCGCGGCACGCAAAATCTCAAGGCACTGCTCGCGTTGCCCGATGCGCAGGTAAGCGCGATCGCCGATCCGGCGGAGACGTTCAGTCTGCAGAACTATTACTACAAGGGCGTGGGCGGGCGGTTGCCGGCGTTGAAGATCGTGGACGATCACTACGGCAAGTTGACGCCGGGCTATCGCTGCAAGGGCTACGAGGATTTTCGCGAGATGTTGGAAAAGGAGAAGGGCATCGATGCGGTGCTGTGTGCGACGCCGGATCACTTGCATGCGTATGTGGTGTTGCGGGCGATGCGCGCGGGGAAGCACGTGTATTGCGAGAAGCCGCTCACGCACAATATCCACGAGGCGCGCGAAGTGGCGCGCGTGGCGAAAGAGACGGGCGTCGCGACGCAGCTCGGAAATCAGGGGCACTCGACAGTGGGCATGCGCGAAACGGTGGAGCACCTGCGCGCGGGGACGATCGGCGCGGTGAAGGACATTTACTCGTGGGTCGGCACGAAGCGTTGGAATCCGACGCTGCTGACGAAGCCGGCGGAAGGCGGGGCGGTGCCGGCGGGGATGAATTGGGATCTGTGGATCGGGCCGCGCGAGATGCGGGAATTTCACGCGGCGTATCATCCGGTGGCATGGCGCGATTTCTGGGCGTTCGGGACCTCGTCGATGGGCGATTTTGCGTGTCACGACATGGACGCGGCGACGTGGGCGTTCGATTTGTCGGCGCCGTCGCGCATCGAGGCGCACGCGATCGGGACGAGCGATGCGGAGATCGCGCCGCACGGGGCGATCATTTATTTCGATTTTCCCGCGGCGGGCGGCGCGCCGGCGCGACGGCTGACGTGGATGGACGGCGGGGCGAAACCGGCTTCACCGGAAGCGCTTGGGAAATTTACGCTGCCTAATCGAGGAACGATGTTCATCGGGGAAAAAGGCGTGATCCAATGCGATGGGGCGGGCGGGCCGCCGCGGATTTTTCCGGAGAGCCTGCGCGCGAGTGTCGCGAAGCCGGCGCCGACGTTGGCGCGTTCGAACGGTCATCATCGCGACTGGCTCGATGCGATCAAGGGCGGCGCACAGGCGAGCAGTCATTTCGAGTATGGCGCGCGGCTGACGGAGATCGGGCTGCTGGGGGTGCTCGCGTTGCGGTTGGGCAAGCCGGTCGAGTGGGATGCGACGACAATGACCGTGAAGGGGCAGCCAAAGGCCGAGGCGATGATCAAGGGAACGTATCGGGCGGGGTGGGAGCTGGCGGGGTGAGCAAAGAATTCAGTTTAGAGCTGAGAGACCGATTCGCAGCGCGTGGGCGTAAAACTTCATTTTTTGTTCGGTTTTGAAACGGGCGGGGGTTGTGGGAGGTAACTCGCATGACCGATGACGCCCAACTGCTCCGAATCTACGCCGAGGAAAAATCCGAGGCGGCGTTTGCGGAGTTGGTGCGGCGGCATCTCGATCTCGTTTACTCGGCGGCGTTGCGGCAGGTGGGCGGCGATGCGCACCGGGCGCACGATGTCGCGCAAACGGTTTTTATCGCGCTGGCCCGCAAGGCGGAGGCGGTCGCACGGCATCCGGTGTTGGTGGCTTGGCTTTACACGAGCACGCAGCACGCGGCGGCGAAAGTGCGGCGCAGCGAGGCGCGGCGGCGCGTGCGTGAGCACGAGGCGCAGGTCATGAGCGACGTGGCAGCAGGTGATTCACCGGCGGTGGAGTGGGCGGAACTCAGTCCGCTGCTCGACGAGGCGATGCGCGAGTTGAACGACCGTGATCGCGAGGCGGTGCTGCTACGATTTTTTGCGCGGAGGCCGTTTGCGGAGATTGGCGCGACGCTGCGCGTGAGCGAAGACGCGGCGCGGATGCGCGTGGAGCGGGCGCTCGAGAAATTGCGCGCGGTGCTCGCGCGGCGGGGCGTGACGTCGACCGGGGCGGCGTTGGGCGTGGTGTTGGCGAATCAGGCGGTGGGGGCTGCGCCGGCGGGTATGGCGGGGACC
>CALRZR010000178.1:0-16371 GCA_943372705.1 Opitutus sp. GAS368
GGTCCGACGTTCGCCCCGTGGACGATGACGGGCACGGCCTTCGGTCCGGGCCCGGTTAACGGTGCGGCGGACTCGGCTCCCGGTGGCGCGAAAGACCGCGCGTTGCGCGGTGCACTGGAATCGCCGGAGTTCACCGTCGACCGCGACTACCTGAACTTCCGCGTCGCAGGCGGCGACCGGGCATTTCGGTCCGTGGTTTCGCTGTGGGTTGACGACCGCGTGGTGCGCACCACGACGGGTGGCGGGCGTGAGGACTTGGCCTGGGCGACGTGGGACGTGTGGGAACTGCGCGGGAGACGAGCGTGGATCGGCATCTACGACCATTGCATCGAGGATGAGCGCGGCTACGTGCGGGCAGACGATTTTTCCCTGAGCGACGACGCCCGGGCGAAGCCGGGTGGCGACGTGGCGGTGGCGGAGGCGACGGTGCGGCGTCAGGCGATCGAGGCGATCCGGCGCAATGCGGCGCGGGCGGCGGTTGATCCCTGGCGGCCGACGTATCACTACGCGCCGCCGGCGCAGCGGATGAACGACCCCAACGGCCCCGCGTGGCACGACGGATGGCATCACGTGTTCTACCAACATATGGTGTTCGAGGGGAGCGGACCAGCGATCGATGTGCACTGGGGCCACGCACGCAGCCGCGATCTGGTGAATTGGGAAACGCTGCCGCTGGCGGTCACGCCGGACTACGCGGGCGGCGAACACAGTTGTTTCTCGGGCAATCTCGCCTGGGACGGGGCCGGTGAGCCGGTGCAATGGGTGACGCGGGTGCCCTATCGGCGCGGGGCGCGGAGAGAAATTCGGGCGATGCGGCCGGCGGACCGCGAATGGGTGCGTTGGGAACGCGTCGCGGAAGGGCCGCAGCGCGGGCTGGTGCCGGTCGGCGATCCGGCGCGGGATCTCAAGGACGCGTTTCCTTTTGCGGTCGGCGCACGGCGCTTCCTCGTGCTGACCGACCGCAACATCCCGATCTACGAGGCGCGCGACGCGAAACTGACGCACTGGGAGCACCGCGGCGTGCTCGATCCGGAGTCGGCGGAGTGTCCCAACTTTTTCGAAGTGGACGGCCGGTGGGTTTACCTCGCCTCGCCGCATCAGCCGGTGCGCTACCGCATCGGACATTTCGATCCGTCTACGGTGGCGTTTACCGGGCGGACGGAAGGGAGAATCAACCACGACCCGGGCTTCTACGCGTCGACGGCCTACCGCGACAACCTTGGGCGCACCGTTTTGCTCGGGGTGTCGCGCGGTCAGAAAAGCAGTCCCTCGTGGACGGGCGTGCTGGCGCTGCCGCGGATACTGACGATCGGACCGGACGACCGGCCGCGCATGCAGCCGGCCCCGGCGCTCGAACAACTGCGGCGAAAGCCGTTTCGATTGGAGGGCACTCGCGTTTTGCGTGATCGCGTGGAGGTGGTGGCCGGATTGGCGGGTGACTCGCTCGAGATCGTGGCGCGGTTTCGCGTCGACGATGCGACCGCCTGCGGCCTGCGCGTGCGGCGGAGTGCGGACGGAAAACGTGCGTTGCCAGTGATGTGGCGCGACGGGCGAATCGTCGCGGTGAAGGAAACGGCGGCGTATCCGTGCGCCTACGACCTCGGCGCGGATCGCGAGGTGACGCTGCGGCTGTTTCTCGACAAGGGCCTACTCGACGTCGTCAGCGACGACGGGCGGGTGTTCGAGTCGCGAGTTCATCAGGCGCCGCTGGCGGACCTCGGAGTGGAAGTGTTTGCCGAGGGCGGCGCGGCGACGCTGCTGTCGCTCGAAGCGTGGGAAATGGCGCCGGCCCGGATCGACCATAGCCGGCTGCTGGAAGGAGGCACGCCGTGAGGCGCAGTGCGCGTGAACCCGGGCGGCGTTTCGACGCGTGCTATTTTCGCCCGGAATTTCCCATACTATGAACACTTGGATGAACACTCTCGGCATGATCGGACTCGCCACCTTGGTCACCGCACAGGAGCGCCAGATCACGCACGCGACGCACGGCCATGTGTTGACGAATGTGAACGTGTGGTCGCCCGACAGCCGCTGGCTCGTCTATGACGTGCGCTCGGTCGACAGCACGTTTGATGGCCGGCGGATTGAGCAAGTGGAGGTCGCCACGGGTAAAGCGCAGACACTCTACGAGGCGAAAAACGGCGCGGCGTGCGGTGTCGTGACCTATCATCCGCAAGAGCCGAAAGTGGTGTTTATCCACGGTCCGGAGAATCCGACCACCGAGTGGAGCTACGGCATGACGCGACGCCGCGGTGCCGTCGTCGACGTGCGCCGGCCCGAAGAGGCGCGCCCGCTCGACGCGATGAACTACGCGCCGCCGTTCACTCCGGGGGCGTTGCGCGGCGGGTCGCACGTCCACGTGTTCAGCCCGGATGGCGCGTGGGTGAGCAATACCTACGAGGACGACGTGCTCGCGCGCCTCGGTGCCGCGGCGGGTGAGGGGAGCGACCGTGATTTTAACCAGCGCAACATCGCCGTATCCGTGCCTGCGCCCGGCGCCAACGGCGTGCGCGTGGCGCGCAGCCATCCGCGCAACCACGACGGCGACTTTTTCTCGGTGATCGTCACGCGGACGGTGAACCGGCCGAAGCCCGGCTCGGATGAGATTGGCCGTGCGTTTGAAGAGGGTTGGGTGGGCGGGGCGTCGGCCGACGGGCGGCGGCAGCTCGCGTTTTTGGGAAACGTGACGGCGAACGACGGTCGCGAGCACGCGGAAGTTTTCCTGGCGGAATTGCCGGAAGATCTCACCCGTGCGGGTGACGCTCCGCTGGAGGGGACCGCGACGCGCCGGCCGGCGCCGCCGGCGGGTGTCGTTCAGCGACGGCTCACGTTTACCGCCGAGCTGAAATTTCCGGGTGTCGCGACGACGCCGCGCCATTGGTTGCGGGCATCACTGGACGGGGCGCAGATCGCGTTTCTGATGAAGGACGATGCGGGCGTCGTGCAGCTCTGGACTGTTTCCCCGCGAGGTGGCGCGCCGCGGCAGGTGACGCGGAACGAGACGGGTGTTTCGTCGGCGTTTACGTGGAGTCCGGACGGCCGGCGAATCGCGCATGTGATGGATGGCAGCGTGTGTGTGACGGATATCGCGGACGGTGGCACCACCCGCCTCACTCCGCGTCGCGACGGTGCGGAGGCGCCGTTGTCGTTTGCGTGTGTGTTTTCTCCGGACGGGCGCGCGGTGGCCTACATGCGTAACGTCGCGGCAGACGGTGCGACGTTTTCGCAGATTTTCGTCGTCACTCTTTCTCAACCATGAACCTGAAAACCACCGCACTCATCGCGATGCTCGTCGGCGTCGCCGGCGTCACTGCCCAAACCGTCGAGGAATTTCCACTGCGGGCGCCGTTGCCGGCGAATACGCCGCAGACCACCGAGGAAATCGTCTACCGGCACAACGGTTACGATGATCGCGGGTTTAACCGCGTTGTGCAGAAGATCACGGTGCCGACGCTGACGGTTTACCACCCGGCCAAGGTGGCGCATCGCGGCGCGGCGTTAGTCGTGTGCCCGGGCGGCGGATACTCCTACGTGGCCATCGACAAAGAAGGCTATGCGATCGGGCGCTATTTCTCGGAACGCGGCATTACGGTGGCGGTATTGAAATATCGTCTGCCGGATGTTGAGGTGACGAAGGACGGGCTGCCGTATCCCCAGCAGGACGCGCTCGCCGCGATCAAACTCGTGCGCTCGCGCGCGCAGGCGTGGAACATCGACCCGAAGCGCGTCGGCATTCTCGGCGGCTCTGCCGGCGGACATCTCGCGGGCAGTGTCGGAATCATCGGCGACGCCGCGGAGGGCACACGCCCGGACTTCGTGGCTCTGCTTTACCCGGTGGTGAGTATGGACGAACCGAACGTCCACATGGGCTCGCGGAAGAATCTGATCGGTGCCGCGCCGAGTCCCGAGCGGCTCGCAGAATTCTCGTTGGAGAAACGCGCGCGGGCCGGGTTGCCACCCTATTTTCTCGTGCATGCGAAGGACGACAAAGGCGTGCCGCCGGCGAACAGCGAATTGCTCGCCGCGGCGCTGAAGGAAAAAGGAGTGCCGGCGGAGTTGCTCATCGTCGCGAAGGGCGGGCCCGGATTTGGACTCGGCCGCGATGCGGAATCGGGTCGTTGGAAAGACGCGTTTCTTACCTGGCTCGATCAACTCCCATGAAACTCCTCCTCACTTTCTTGCTCGCGGCCGCGGCGGCGGTGGCGAATCCGATCCGTCCGCTTGCGAACGATTTCGTCGCGGTCGGCACTTCCAGCGATCCCAAGAACATTCCTCTCTACACGCCGTCGATTCTCGCGCTCCCGGGCGGGCGACTGGTGGCCGCCTTCGAACGCGGCGGGACGGCGCGGGCCAAGAATGCGGCCTACGCGTTCATCCAAACATCGGACGACCACGGGAGAACGTGGACGCAACGCGGAGCCCTGCGCATGACCCACGCGCGGGTGTTCGCGGCGGGAAAATCGCTCTACTATCTCGGTCAAAAAGGGGATCTGCAGGTGGCGCGTTCCGACGACCGCGGCGAAACGTGGAGCGAACAGGTCGCGTTGACCAAGGGCCAATCGTGGCACCAATCCGCGTGCAACGTCTGGCACGCCAACGGCAACGTCTACCTCGTGATGGAGCGGCGCACGTCGACGGAAAACAAGGCGTGGCCCGTAGGCGCGCTCGCGCCCGTGCTCATGCGAGCGCGCGAGGACGCCGATCTCACGAAGCGCGAGAGTTGGACCTTCGCGAGCGAGTTGGTGTTTTCCGATCTGATCGCAGGCTACAAACAAAACGCCCCGGCGCTGGAGATGTTTGGCGTGCCGTTTTTCAAACAAGGCTACCCGGATCGCGCGCCCGTCGCGACGACGCCGAAGCGGCGGACAATGTCGCCGATGGGCTGGCTCGAGACGAACGTCGTGCAGATCACCGATCCGAATCACGTGTGGTTCGATGCGAGCGGCCACACGTTTCATCTTTTCATGCGCGCGCACACGGGCGGCACGGGTTACGCGGCGCTCGCGAAAGTCGTGGAGAACGCCGATGGCACGATGACGACGCAGCTCGAACGCGCGCCCTCGGGCCAGACGATGCTCTTCCTGCCGATGCCGGGCGGCCAGATGCGGTTCCACGTGAACTACGACGAGAAGACAAAACTCTATTGGTTGCTCAGTTCGCAGGCGACGGACTCGATGACGCGCCCCGACCGGCTGCCGGACGAGCGCTACGATCTCCCGAACAACGAGCGCCACCGCCTCGTGATTCATTTTTCAAAAAACATGGTCGATTGGTGCTTCGCGGGCGTCGTGGCGATCACGCCGTCGCCGAAACAGGCGCGGCACTATGCGAGCATGGACATCGACGGGAACGACCTCGTGATCCTTTCACGCAGTGGTGACGAACGCGCGAAGAGTGCACACGACGGAAACCTGATCACGTTTCACCGTGTGAAGAATTTCCGCGAACTTGTTTACTGAACCACTCCCGGGTGGCGGTGCGATTGGGGCGATCGGCCCGGCCCACGCGCCCTGGCGGAAATCGAATCAGAATCGGCCCGCTCAGTCGGCGCTGTGGTCGAAAACTATTTCTCGGGTGGAATCGCGACCTGCGGAATTTCGCGCATAACGTGGCGCTGGGCGAGGGGCCGGGATTCAGGGCGTCGGCGCAGTAACGCGAAGATCGCGGATCACGAGGTGGCTCTTCACGGTGCGAATGGCGAACCAGCCGCTCGTGAGCGGCGCGGAATCGCGGAAGGTGAAGATTTTTTCGCCGTCGCGCCAGAACTCAGCGATGCCGTCGCGTGCGACGAGGCGGATGCGGTAGGGGCGATTGGGTTCGAGGAGGAATTTTTTCGCGTTTAGGTCGTGCTCGGGGAGCAGCGGGCGGGCGGGCGTGCCGTCGTAGCGGCGAAAGCGTGTAGTCGAATTGGTATTGCCGCCGTAGCCGACGTAGTAGGTGAAGAGCGAATCGTAGTCGGAGAATTTTCCGGTGCGGGCGTGTGGCGGAGCGAACGGAGGCGCGTCGGGTGAACGCGGATCGCTCGCCATCCAGAAGCAGTTGAGATCGGAGAGTCGGTCGCGCGGACCGCCGGCGACGATGACGGTGGCTTCGTAGGAAATCTCGACGGGGGCCGTGAGTTTCTGGCGCAGCCACACGGTGCAGCCGCCGGCGTCTTCGATCACGAGTGCACCGTCTTTCGTGGTGACGCTCCCGCCGGGCATTTGCTCGACGGACCAATGGGCGAGGTCGCCGGTGAGCGGCTCAGGGATGGGTTGGGTGGAACTTGAGCAGCCGGCGAAGAGACACACAGCAAGAAGAGGCACGAGGCGGCGGGGCAGCATTGTTGTAGACGTTGCGTGTAGTGACGGAAAACGTCGAGTGCGGCTTGGCTGTGCGGCGGTTGGGCCGGGATGAATTCCGCTCAGTGGCCGACGCGGTTGTGTGAAAAGGCATCATGTTGGCCGTGGCAGCGATGTGCGGCGTGCCACGTGCTAAAACGGAATCGCCGCTGCGGGTTACGGTTATCCGTGGTTGGCGCTCAAAAAGGAAAAACACTATGGTCAGTCGCGATTACACCAAGGAAATGGGTCTCAATTTGGCGCAGAAGACGGTGCCCATGCCGTATGTGCTGGGGCTGCTCACGCTCATCGTCGCCCTCGGCGGCTATGGTTTTCATGCTACGTGGCCGGTCTCCCACGCGAAACCTGCGGATAAGAAAATGGCGGCGACACCTCCGGCGGTGGCTCCGGTCGCTCCGTCCGGGCAGTAAGCGCGTAACGCTAACACGGCGCCCGGCTAATCGAGCCGGGCGATGACGCGCAGGCCGGGAATTTGCTGAAAATGTGCGTTGAGGGTTAGCACGGTCGCGCCCGCTTGGAGCGCGTGGGCAGCGATCAAAATATCCTGCGCGGGTAGGGTGCGTCCTTGGCGGTCGAGGGCCCACGCGAGTTGGGTGGCGCGCTCCCAGATCTGATTCGTGGTCGGGATGAAGATCATCGTGGAGAAGCGCTCGCGGAAGCGCGTGAGCGTGTTCGGATCGCGCAGCCCGCGGCAGACCTCCAGCGAGATCATGCCGCAGGTGGCAAATTCCCAATCGTGCTCGTCGATACCGCTAGCAAACGACTGAAACGGATCGGTGCCTGCGCGTAGGCCACCGATGTAGATGTTACTATCGGGCAGGATCAGGTTTGCCATAGGGAGCCTGTTCCTCGGCGACCATCATTTCGGGGTGGGGTGCGTCGGGATCAGACGCCGGGTCGAAGGAGGCCCTCAACTCGTCTGGAGTAAGGCCGAGGCCGGCGGAGAACAGTTCTTTCATTTTGTGGCGGCGAGCCATTTCCGTGAGAGCGATTTCCACGGCTGCGGTCTTGGTCTTGGCTCCGGTGATCTTCATTACGCGGTCCAAGACATCCTCGTCGATGTGCATGGTCATTTTCATAATAACCATGGAGTATGGCTCAGCTGCCATACTTGCAATAGAAAAGTATGGCAGACGAGCCAGCTGACAGCCAATCAACGATTTGAGTTGGCTAATGATTTTGCGCTCAGACGTTCTCCAATAGCTTGTAGAGACGGGCGACCATCGGGCTCGCGTCTTCCAGAAGACCGGCGGAGATGAGGGCGTTGTCGAGGATCTGTTCGGCGACGAGCTTGGCTTTTTCGGGCGCGGCGGTGTGGGTCTCGAAGAGGCGCTTCATGACGGCGGAGCGCGGGTTGATTTCGAGGTTTACCTTCACGGGCTCGTCGGCGCCGTCTTTCTTCATGGCCTTCATCATGCGGCGCATTTGGGCGGTCATGAACTTGTCGGCATTGACGGCGAGGGCGGGAGAATCGACGAGGCGGTCAGAGGCCTTCACTTCGTCGACGCGGGCGCCGAGGGTATCCTTGAGCCATGCGGTGAGCTTCTTGGTGTCGTCTTCGCTGAGCGCGCCTTCGGGCTTCGGGAGGTCGGAGAGTTTGACGTCGGCGTGGTCGGCGGCGGTGAGCTTCTTGCTGTCGAACTCGCGGACGTTGTTCATCACGTATTCGTCGACGGGCTCGTAGCAGAACACGACCTCGAGGTTGCGGGCCTTGAAACCTTCTAGATACGGACCGGATTCGAGGGCGGCGCGGTTGGGGCCGACGAGGTAATAGATTTCTTTTTGCTCGCTGCCCATGCGCGAGACGTAGTCGGAGAGGCTCGTGGTCTTGCCCTTTTCGGTGAGCGAGGACTCGAAGCGGAGGAGCTTCACGAGCTGGTCTTTGTGGGTGTAGTCGATGGCGGCGCCCTCTTTGAGGAAGATGCCGAATTCGGCGTAGAACTCGTTGTAGGCGTCGATGCGGTTCTTGGCCTCTTCTTCGAGGAATTTGATGAAGCGCTTCGTGATGACCTTGTTCAGTTTTTCGATGAGGGCTTTGTCCTGCATCGTCTCGCGCGAGATGTTGAGCGGGAGATCTTCGCTATCGACGACGCCCTTGAGGAAACGGAGCCACTCGGGGAGGAGATCCTTCGGCTTGGCGTCGATGAGGACCTTGCGGCAGTAGAGGGCGACGGAGGCTTCGAGGCGGGAGAAGCCGAGTTTCTCGGTGTTGTCCTTCGGGACGAAGAGGAGGGCGTTGATCGAGAGCGGGGCGTCGGCGCTGAAGTGGAGACGGAGGCGCGGGTCGTCGTGGGCGTGGGACTGGAATTTGTAGAACTCGGTGTATTCCTCGTCCTTGATCTCATTTTTCGAGCGCAACCAGAGGGCCTGGATAGTGTTGATGCGCTTGCCGTTGAGATTGATCGGGAACGACACGAAGGCGCTGTAGCGCTCGAGGATTTCTTTGATCTTCCAGTCGGAGGCGAAGTCGCCGCAGTCGTCTTTGAGCTCGATGACGATCTTGCAGCCGCGCTGCTGGCCATCGGCCTCTTCGATTTCGTAGCTGCCGGAGCCGTCACTGGACCAGACGTGGCCCTGGTCGGCGCCGCGCCACGAGTGCGAGTAAACTTTGACGGACTTCGCGACCATGAAGGCGGCATAGAAACCGACGCCGAACTGGCCGATGAGGTTGGAGTTTTTCGCGCCGCCCTCGCCGAGGGACTTCAGGAATTGTTTCGAGCCGGAGTGGGCGATGGTGCCGAGATTTTCGACGAGCTCGGCGCGGCTCATGCCGATGCCGGTGTCCTGGATGGTGATGGTCTTGGCCTTATCGTCGGTGGTGACGTTGATCTCGAGCGCGAGTTTGTCGTCGAAGATCTCCTTTTCGGTGATCTGCGTATGGCGGAGCTTTTCGAGAGCGTCGGAAGCGTTGGAGACCAGCTCGCGGACGAAGATTTCCTTCTCCGTGTAGAGTGAATGGATGACGATATCGAGGAGCTGCTTGATCTCGGCTTGGAACTCGAATTTTTGCGGTGCGGCGTTGGACATAGTGGGATGTTGAGAGATGAGGGTTGAGTGTGGAGAGACGGAAGCAGGTAAACGCGTAAAGAGCCCGCTATCTTACCAGACCGCGGAAAAAATCAAGCGGCGCGATGGGAGGGAGGATTGCGCGCGGAAAACCGGGCGCGGACGGCAGGCGAGCGGGTTGCGCGATTTACTGGTTGATGGAAAGGCGGGCGGCGTCTTCTTCGGGGGGCCGCCCATGCTTCCGGTCCGACAGAAAATCTTTATCGCCCGGTCGCCAATCCCGTCTTGGAGGGCAGTGCTTGGACGGTGCACGCTCGGCTCCTCTGGTCGGCGACGCCCCGGCGGAGTTAATTGAAATGGCAAATTGGATCACGCCAACGGAGGGACCGGGACGACATGCCGAGGAACTTGTGCTGTGTCTCCGCGCTTGGGCCGAGAAGCCGCTGCTCCGCGAGTGCTACCACGAATTCTACCGGCAAATCGCCCGGCGGATCGACGCCGCGCTTGACGGACCGGTGGTTGAGATTGGCTCCGGGACCGCGCGAATCAAAGAGGTCATTCCGGCCTGCCTGACGACGGACGCGCTGCCGCATCCCTGGCTCGACCGGCGGGAGAATGCGTTTTCGCTTAGTTTTCCGGCGGACAGTGTCTCGCATCTCATCCTGTTTGATGTCTGGCATCACCTGCGTTACCCGGGGGCGGCGCTGGCGGAATTCCAGCGCGTGCTCGTGCCGGGTGGCCGAGTGATCTTGGTGGAGCCGGCGATTAGTTGGGTCGGCCGGATCACGTATGGACTGCTTCACTACGAGCCAGTGGCTTTGAACGACCGTATCGTGTGGGATGCTCCGGCCGGTTTCGATCCGTCGTCGTCCCGCTACTATGCGGCCCAGGGCAACGCGACGCGCCAATTTTGGTGGCGCAATTCGCCGCCGCCGCTGGCGGGCTGGAAGGTGCGCGAGGTGACGCCGATCGTTTCCCTGACCTATTTCGCCACCGGCGGATTTTCGCGGCCTCAAATCGGCGGAGCGGGGCTGTTTCGGATGCTGCGGTGGTTTGACCGAGCGGTGGCCCGCTGGACGCGGATCTTTGCCACGCGGTTGATTATCGTGTTGGAGAAAGAGACGGGTGGCGTGGCAGGCGGCGGTGCGCCGTGATGGCAACGAGGCGGCGGGGCGCACCCGGGGCGGCGCATTTGCTGGTTGAGGGTTGTGCGCGGGGCGTTTTGTTGAGCCGCCTGTCCATGACTACGGGGTTTCGAAAAATTATTGCCGGAGGAATTCCAGAGGCCGGACGCTTCGGGCGCTTTATCCGGCGGCCATGTGCGGGCGAATTTCCGCCATGGAGCGAGGCGCCGGCGTGAATCCTGTCATTGAGACGTGTGGACGGATCGTCGAGGGGTTCAATCGGTTGCCCCTTTGGCGGAGTGATTGCGATGTTTGGGGCCAGCGGATGCGGGCGGAAACTTTTGACCGCTGGCTATACCTGCGGCTGCACAAGGTGGGGTTGATGGGGCGGGCAGAGCGGGCGGCGATCGCGCGGCTGGTGCGACCGGGAATGACCGTGGTCGAAGTGGGGAGTAATCTTGGACTCTACACGGTGCTTTTGTCGCGGCTGGTGGGGCCGGAAGGCCGGGTGGTTGCATTTGAGCCTGATCCCACGTTGGCACCTCTGGTGGTGCGGAGCGGAGCCGCAAACGACTGCGGAAATATTGCCGTGCGGGCCCAAGCGCTCGGACGAGAGCGTGGTCGCCAGATGTTGCATACGCTGGCGATCAACTCCGGGGACAACCATCTGAGCGCTGGTGGCGGAAGGTGGTTGCGCCGGAGCGTGGAGGTGGAGGTGGTGGCTCTGGACGAGGTGGCTCCGCAGTTGGTGCCGGATTTGGTGAAAATCGATGTGCAGGGGTGGGAACTTGAAGTCCTCCGCGGCATGGAGCGTTTGATCGAGAGGTGTCCGCGGGTGACAGTATATTTTGAATACTGGCCGACGGGACTGCGGCGCGCGGGCGATTCACCGGAAGCGTTGGCGGCCTTTTTCACCGAGCGGGGCTTCACGATTTTCGAGGCGGACACCCTGAAACCGCTGGACGGGCGGGGGCTCGCCGAACTGCCGGGGCGGGTCGCGGGACTGAAGTATGTGGAACTCGTGGCTTGCCGGCAGACCCTGCCGCAGCCGACCCGCTAACGGGTGCCGGGCGGGGCAATCTGCTGGGTCGCAGGCAGCGGGAAGCCGAGCGGGCGGCGGCCGTAGATGCGCAAATTTCGCTCATATGCCCAGTGCAAATCGGTGTGATTGTAAAAACGGTAGAATGCGGTCTCGGCGAGCGGCACGCGCAGGCCGGTGACCGGGCCGAAGCAGACAAGGGTGTTCGCGGCGAGCGTGACGCCGACGAGCGCGACGCGGCACCCACGGGCGAACGGTGCCTGCGGTAGGCGTTCCTGCCACCACCACGCCAACGAGAAAACAAGGGCGGGGAAGAGGGGTTGGTAGAGCCGGGCGATCCAAGATCCGCTTAGATTCCACACGGTCGGCAGCGGGGGCGGGTAATTGCAGAATACGAAAAGGGCGGTCCCGGCTGCGAGCAACGCTGGCACCGCGCGGTGCCGTGTAAAATTCCTCCACGAGAAATCGAGGGCCCACACGAAGGCGGCGAGCAGCGGGAGAAACAGGAAGTTGGCGCCGAGAAAAACCTCGGCGGCGGTCTCGGGCAGAGCGGTGAGCCGCACCATGATTTCCGCGGGCGGACGCGGGGTGAAAAAGGCGACGACGACTTCGCGGTAGATCCCGGTGTTGCCGTTTTCCAACGGGACCTTCACCACGTATTTCATCGCAGCCAACCACGTGCCGAGAGGGAGGATTTGGAGGAATGCGCTCGCGGCCGTGGCCGCGAAACGGCGCTGCCAGACGAGCAGGAGCAGGCTGGCGGGGAGGAAGTAGACGTGGAAATCGTAGCTGAGGTAAATCGTGCCGAGGGCGAGCGAGAGCAGGGCGAGGCGGACGGGACGCGCGGAGGGGAGTTCGAGCAGTATCCAGAAAGCGGCGATGCCGAGTGGGAAAATCAATGCGTAGGCGTAAGGGTGGCCGACCCAGTAGGCGGCGCCGGGATAGAGTGCGAAAAGCCAGGCGCCGAGGGTGGCGCCGCGGAGGCCGACATGGCGGCGCACCATGGCGACGCCGGCGAGGAAGCCGAGGAAGTTGGCCCCGAGATTGAACACGATTCCGCCAAGTTCGAAGCCGAGGGTGTGCATCCACGGCCAGGCGAGGACGGCGTAGAGCACGCGCCGCAGGAGAATGGAGTCTTGCCAGGCGGCGCGCGGTTCGCCGTCGACGAAGGCGAAAAGCGTGCGGTGAAACGCGTGGTCGCCGTTATAAAGGTAGCCGGTCGCCGGGTCGGGTGGGGTCAGTAGTGTGTTGGCGTAGGGCGCGAGGGTGCCGGTGGCGAAATAGAGACCGGCGAGGAAGACGAGCGCGGCGGCGGTGACGTGGAGGGTAAACCGCGGTGAGGCGTGGGCGGGAGCGAGCGCGGGAATGGATTCGTTGGGCGTGAGGCGACGGAGCGCGAGTAGGGCAGCGATGAAGGCGGCGAGGGCGGAGTAGGCGACGGTGCGCGAGTAGAGGATCGGCGAGTGGGCGACGTAGCGCCGGCCGTTGGTGCGCGGGTCGGTGTGGTCGGGCGTGGAAAAGATGATACGGCCGGGCACGTGGCTCCATGCGCCCGAGCCGTCGCCGAAGACGTAGGCAGGCAGGCGCAGCTTCATGATTAGCGGGCGTTCGTCTTCCGTGAACGTGACGCGGCTGCGCGGATTCAGCGAGGTATCGGGAGGGCTGTGGTGAAACGGGACGGAAAAGGCGTGGCCGCCGGACTCGGCGCGGATCGTGGCGGGGTTCAACGGCAGCGCGACGCGTGGCAGCAGATTCAGGCAGAAGTTGTGCGCGAGCAGAAACCCGGCGAGCACGACGACAATCCAGAGGGCGGCCGGGAGGAGCGGGAACGGGCGGCGCGGCGCAGGCGCGGGCGGCGCGGGGAGAGCAGGGGCGGGCACGTGGTGAAATTATTTTCCACCCACGGGGCGGGAGAGGCCGGCGAAGGAAACGGAGTCCGGCCGCAGTTTGCGGGAATCGACGATGGTGAACTCGATTTCGAATTTATCGGTGCGCGCGACGTGGTCGCCCTGGCGGGCATCCCACTGAGTGAAGGAGGCTTCGCCGCTCACACGGATTTTTTGCCAGCCGGGGACTTGGATCGTTTCGCGAATTTTACAGGTGAGGCTGCCGACGCGGTCGTAGGTGCGGGCGAGGTGGAATTTCAATTCGTCGGGGGCGGCGGCGGCGGCCTGCTTCAGGAGTTGGTCGAGGGGAGTGGTTGGAGTGGGCGAGACGGTGGGCAGGGTCGCGGGCGGATCGGGGAGAATGGTTTTGTCGGGCGGTGGCGGGGAGGGCGGAGTGACGGTGCCGTGGGGACGCGTGGGACGGGCGTTGCCGCGGGGGCGAGCAGGCGGCGTATCGGGAGTTTTGATGCCGGCTTCGGCGAGGAGTTGAGTGCGCAGTTTGGGCGGGAGATTTTCGAGCGGGACGACGCGGATGCGCGTGGGCTCGGCGATGGTGGCGGTGGATTTCTCGACGGAAAAATCGACGATCTTGGCTTTTTTGAAAACAGTGCCGTCGGTCAGGCGGATCTCGGGCTGCACTTGGCCGAGGAGTGGTTTTTTCTCTGCGGCCGTCGCGAGTAGGGTGAGCGCGGTGGTCGCGAGCAGGGTGAACAACAGGCGGAGCATGGACGAACCGTGCACGGGCTGATGGCGGGCGTAAAGCCCGCCCCACAGGGGCCTACAGTGGCGGGGGCGAGTCGGTTACGGCTGACGGGCTTTCAGCGGCGTGAGCGTGACGGGGCCGAGCAGGCCACTGGGGGTGAGGGGCCACGAGCTGGCGTCGAAGGGTTTGTAGTTGATGTTAACGACGTTCGCGTCGCGCATGATTTTCCACGGGAGCTTGTTTTGATCCATGTAGCGGATGCGGTTCGCGGCGAGGTTGGTGACGTCGAGTTCGAGGACGTTGCGGCCGGGTTTGAATTGGCTGGTGTGGAGGCGGACGCGGAAAGGGAGGCTCCACGCGGACGCGACTTCCTTGCCGTTCAGGATGACGCGAGCGCTATCGCGGACGTCGCCGAGGTCGAGGAGCCAGTCAGGGTAGGCATTGGCGCCGGTGGGTTTTTCGGGGTGGCGGGCGGCCATGGCGTCGTAGTCGAATTCGAGGCGGTAGCGGGCGGTGCCGCCGAAGCGTTTGGCTTCGTCGCCGCCGAGGTTGGTCCAGGATTTGAGTTCGGTGGTTTCGAGAGCGGGTGGAAGTTCGGGGCCGCCTTTGGTGAAGGAAATTTTCCACGTGCCGGTGAGCGGAATGGGCGCGGCGGCGGGGGTGGTGGCGAACCACGACGCGATCTTCGCGTGAGGGGCGGTGCGGGTCGCGCGAAGGATGAAGGATTCGCCGGGGGCGACCTGGAGGAAAATTTCGAGCGTGCCATCGGCGGCGGGGCGACTCCGGGCGAAGCCGAAGTGTCCGTTGACGGGATTCATCACGAGGACGCGGGCGGCGGTGCCGACCGAGACCCAGCCTTCGTGGGCTTTGGCGCCGAGGTTGGTGACAAAGTAATCGCGACCTTGCGGCGTGGCGCGGCTGATGAAGTTGAGGCCGGCATCGGCCAAGGATTCGCGGCGGGCGTGGGGGGCGACGGCGGTGAGGATATCGGCGTTGTTGGTCGCGCGAGTAGTGACGGCGGCGAGGGCAGACTTGAATTCCGCGCGACGTTCGGTGAGGCGGCCGAAGCCGGGGACGTCTTCGGGGAGTTTTTCGAAGATGATTTTTGCGCCGCTCGCGGCGAGGGCGGCGAGTTTCTGGAGCGTGGCGACGGGCATGCGGCGCGTGGCGGGGACGACGATCACTTTGTAGCGCGTGTTGCCGCCGGTGAGGAGGGCGCCGGATTCAGTGCGGGTTTGTTGGAGCTGGGCGTCGGAGATGTAGTCGAAGGTATAGCCCTTATCCATGAGTTGGCGGGCGAGCTTTCCGACGGGTTGCTCGGTGAGCCAGTTCGCGTGATGGACGGTGAACATTTTTACGGTGCCGGCTTCGTCGTCGAGGAGGTCGGCGAAGGGCCAGTAGAGGAGAATGTCGTTGTCGGGTTTTCCGGCTTGGAGGACGGATTGGACTCGGGCGATGTAGCGGTTGAGGGCGCCGAAGTCGTCCCACCAAGTGTTTTGCGGATTGAACTGCGTGGAGGCGTAGAAGAGCCAGCCGGGCCAGGCGGCGTCTTGGGGCGAGTAGACGGCGCCGTGGTAGAAGATGTGGTTGATGCCGTCGGCGAGGATGCGGTCGAGCTCGGGCTTCACGAAGGCGAGCGACTCTTTCCAGTGATCGCGGAGCCAGGTGGCGCTCTCGGAGGAGGCGAGGTTGTGGCCGGCGACGTGGGCGGCGGAGGAGGCGAGGCGGACGACGAGGGACTCGGGGAGGTCTTGGGAGTTGTTGGCGATGTCGGCGGTGTCGCGGCGGAGGCCGGGGATGGGGAAGGGCGTGGAGCCGAAGATCTCGGTCTCGGCGATGTCGGCGTTGGCGTAGAGGTCGAGGAGGTTGCCGGGGGCGCCGTGGGATTGGTTGCGGACGAGGTATCCGCGATCATGCGACCACTTCACCCAGGCGCGGAGGTAGTCGAGGTGGAGCTGGGCGAGGGTTTCGCGGTAGTCGCTCTTGATGCGGCCGAGGGTGTCGCGGTCGAGGGTGGTGACCTCGGCGGGTGTGCGGGCGAGGAGGGCGGCGGCGTAGGGCTGGAGATCGTAGCCGTGCATCGCGCGAAATTTTTCCGGGAGCTGCGCGGTCCAGTTCGCGCCGTAGTATTCGAAGGAGTCGTGGAACTGGCCGCGGATGAGGCCGCGGGGGAGTTTGGCGGCGGTGAAGGCTTCGTCGAATTTCGCGAGGTAGCGGCCGAGGGCGTCGGGCGAGTAGGGATCGAGGACGAAGCCTTCGCCGCCGGGGCCGG
>CALRZR010000179.1:0-16276 GCA_943372705.1 Opitutus sp. GAS368
GAATCGTTTGGGCAAACCAATCGGCCGCCTGATTGATGGCCGGCTGTTGTGCCGCGACGGTGTCCACGAGCGCGCGGACTTTGGTGAGATAGGTTTCAGCGGGTGTCATGAGGAAAGAGAGCGGCATGTGCAGAGCCGATGGCGCCCGCCCACTCGCCCAGCGTTGCGGCGACGATGGGGACGCGGTGACCGCCGGGGCGCCATTCGACTTTGGCGAGCGCAGTTTCGAGCGGCCCAAACAGTGCATCGCCGGCCTGCGCAATGCCGCCGCCAATGACCACGACTTCGGGATCGAAAAGATTGATACACGACGCCACCGCACACGCCAGAGCCTCGATCGAGTGCAGCCACACCGCAGTCGCGTGTGGATCGCCGCCACGGTGTGCGGCCACCAACGCCGCAGTGCTCACAAATTTTCCCTGCGTGCGCGCCGCCACCGTGCAGTCGCCGATCAAAACTTCAATCGCGCCCGGCATCCCGGTGATGCTCACCGCGCCCCGCGGATCGAGCGACATGTGGCCAATGTGCCCGGCCCGGCCGATCGCGCCGCGCAACAAACGGCCATCGCTGATCACGGCCCCGCCGACGCCGGTTCCCAGCGTCAACATCACCACGTGACGCCGACCGCGCGCCGCGCCAATCCAGGCTTCGCCGAGTATGGCCGCGTGCGCGTCGTTCAAGACGGGCACGACCCCCGGCCGCCCCAGCGCATTCGTCCAATCGATGCCCGCCAGCCCGGCGAGTTTCCCCGGCAGATGGGCGATACTGCGCCCGTCAGCCGCCACCAAACCCGGCGCACACACCCCGACCGCGTCCGGCGCCCCGCCCTGCCCGCCCGAAAATTCTTTGATCGCCTTGCGCGCCGCCGCCGTCCACTCAGCCGCACCCGCGGTGCCGTCATTGGTCGCGAGGCTCGAACGCTGGAGCACGGTCCCGTCGGCCGTCACCGCGACAGCCTTTAGATTCGTGCCCCCCACGTCGATGCCGGTCGCCCAGTTCATTGATATAGATGTGCGACACTGCGCCGGTAGCCCTCGTAGTAGGCCTCCAGTTGATCCTCTGCCGCATGGGCCGTCGTCGTTCCGACAAACTGGTGGCTCGGCAGCATCACCGGCAAGTGCCCCTTCTGCAAAAGCCGCTCCGCCGTCTCGCAGCGCAGCATATTGATTAGCATCGCGCCGGTAACCGTCGACGTCGGCCCGGTGCGCCAAGCGAGTCCCGGCACCTCCACCACGCAATCGCCCGGCGGGCAATGGTTGTCGAGAACCACATCCGCGACATCGATCAGCTTCTTGCCCGAGGAATGCGCGGACTGCGACTGTGAGCAATGCGCGACCGAAACCACGCCGATCACCGGCATCCCACGCGCCTTCGCGCCCAGCGCCATCTCCACAATCAACGGCCGGATGCCCGATGTGGAAATCACGATGAACGCGTCGTGCGGGCCAAACTTGAAACCCGCCAACAACTGCTCCGCATAGCCCTCGATCTTTTCCAGAAAGAGCGGCCCGCGCAGACCGTTCATGCCGACGGTCGCGCAGTGCTGCGAAACCGCCTGCTCGGCCCAGGAGAAAAATCCGACGAAGCAGCCCTGCCTCGGCGCCATCTCCTCGCACATCATGCGCGAATGACCCGCTCCGAACATAAATACGATTCCGCCTTTCGAAATGCTGTTCGCACAGATCTCCGCAGCGCGCTCAATCGCGGGCATCTGCGTGCCCCGCAAACGCGTCAGCAACTCAATCGTCTTGTCGTAGTAGTCGGTGGAAGAACTCATAAATTCACGTCTTATTCGGCACTCACTGCAGCCGGCGGAATTTGCCCTTCGCTCACGGTCCAACCGCCATCGACTGCCAGCACTTGGCCGGTGACGAACCGCGCCGCATCCGACAACAAAAACACCGCCGCTCCGTCGCAGTCATCGGGGCGCCCGATACGACCGCCGTCGAGCGGCTGCTTTGTTGCAATAAAGGCGAGAATCTTTTCGTCCGCCGCCGCGCGCCGCGCCATCGGCGTTTCCACCAACGCAGGTGCGAGGACGTTGAGCCGGATGTTGTTCGCCGCGTAATACGCCGCCGTCGACTTGGTGAAACCGACGATCGCCGCCTTCGCCGCCGCGTAAACATGCGTCGCAAAAAACTCCGGCGATGGCGACCAGCCCAGCACCGATCCCATGTTCAACACCGCTCCACCCGTGCCTTGCGCGAGAAACTGTTTCACCGCCGCCCGGTTCGAGAGAATGACCGAGTGCAAATTGAGTTCGAGCGTCGCCCGCAACCCCTCGTCGGTGATTTCGTGCAACGGCCCGTCGCCGAACCGACGACCGCTGCCGCCGGCCACATGATAAAGCCCGTGAAACCCTCCGAACCGTTCAAGCGCCAGAGCAATGGCAGCAGGCGCATGCACGGGATCGGTCGCACTGCCCACCTGCGCGGCCGACGACGCACCGAGTTCCGCCACCGCTTTTTCCGCACTGCCAGCATCGCGTCCGGTCACCACCACGCCCCGCGCCCCGGCCGCCAGCAACGCCTTCGCAGCCGACAGGCCCAGCCCCGTCGTGCCGCCCACGACAACGAACACTTTGCCGGAAAGGGGTTGATCGGACATGCCCCGACTACAAAGCGGGCAAGCGAACGCTTCAAACATTAACAAATCACTCGACGCACAAACTGATATGATAAATATCGGTGCGTGTCCCGCCCCCGCTCCGCCCATGTCACCGAGGTCAAGGCCGCGCTCATCGCCCGCCTGCGCGGGGGGTTCGCCCAGCCGGGCGGACGCTTTCTCTCCACCCGTGCCGTCGCCCAGCGTTTCGCCGTGAGCTATCAGACCGCCCACCGCTTGCTCGGTGAATTGGAATCCGAAGGCCTCCTAAATCGTCGAGCCGCCTCCGGGTCATTCGTGCCCGGACAGAGCGTGGCACTCCGCGGCGTGCAGTTGATTTTTCATCCGCGCGCCAAACGCAAAGGCAGCTTTGGCGCCCACCTCATGGAGCTCTTGTCCGACGCGCTGGACGCCCAAGGAATCGCCATCGCTCGCAATTGGCCTGAGGCCGCCGAATCGCCACGACTCCGCGCTGACTTTTATCCCGTCGCGTGGGAATGTCGCGCCGCCGTGGTCGCGGCAGCCACCGCCCGCAAGTTCGCCTTATGCCTGAACGACCGCCCTCCGGTCGGCATTGGCGGTGCCTACGTCGATACGGTCACAACCGACGATTTTTCCGGTGGAGCTTGCGCCGCCGAATTGCTCAAAGAACGCACGGGGCGCATCGGCGGATTTGCCGTTCTCGGCGGTCCCGCGAAAGATGTCCGCAGCATGCAGCGCATCGCCGGCTTCTGCGCTCACGCCGAAGGCACGCAGGTTATTTGTGCGGACTCGTGGTTCGTCGAAGCCGGTCACGATCAGGCCGCTCGGATCCTCGCCGCCAAGCCAACCGGCATATTCGCCTGCAACGATCGCTTGGCCCAAGCCGTGATCGAACATTGCCGCGCCACAGCCACGCCGTTGCCACCCCTCGTAGGTTTCGACAACGCCCCCGTCGCCGAGCGCCTTCGCCTCACGAGTATCGGCATTCCGTGGGCCGCCATGGTCGCCCAGGCCGCCGACGTCATCGCCGCACGCATTCGCGGAAGTTCCGAACCCGCCCGCTTCATCAGTCTCGCCCACGAACCAATCCTCAGGCTGACGTGCTGACTTACCCTCCGCGCCGCGTTCCTAACTAAAGCCGCTCTTCGGCAAATTGCAGGCACTCGATCAACGTCCTGACGCCATCCGAGCACGTCGGGTCAAACAGCGAGGTCGCGGCCGCTGCCACGCCGAGGCGAAGACTCTGCGCCGCATTCCACCCTTCGTGCCAACCGAGGAGAAATCCCGCCGCAAACGCGTCACCGGCTCCAGCAGCGCCGCGAATCTCGCCGGTCCCGATGCGCAATGCCGGTTGCCAGATGCCATCGCATTCCGTCCCTGCCGCATAAGCGCCCTCGGGTGCGTGCAAGACGACCTGTCCCGCCCCGGCTACGATCATCACGCGCACCGCCGCCGCGACGGCCCCCAGATCAAGCCGGTCACCGTCGCGCACCGCGATTCCCGTGGTCTGCGCAGCCTCGTAGTCATTGACGAAAAGGCAGTCGACCCACGGCAGCACCGGCAAAACTCCCTGTTGAAAACGCCCTGCCGCTGCACTGACGACATCGACCGAAGTCGTCAGGCCCGCCGCCCGCGCCGCCTGCAACACCGCCGCCGCCCGCGGGATACCCGCCTCATCGGGTTCATCAAGCGCGTCGAGCAGCAACAAATAGCCGAGGTGAAAATGTCGGGCCTCCGTTGCCTCAAAATCAAAATGCCGCGGCCCCAGCAGGGCATTCGCGCCGCGCCGGTGGAAAAACGTGCGGCGTCCCGTGCCGCCCACGGTCATCACATCGGTGTAACTCGTCGCCGCACCCGCCTCGACGCGCAATTGCCGCGTATCGATCCGGTGTTGGGCGCAATCGGCAGCAATCCACCGCCCGCGTTCGTCGTCGCCGATGAGACCGATGGCCTCGAGCGGAAACGGCGCGCCGAGCTTCGCGAGATCTTTGAGCACATTGTAGGCGGAGCCGCCATTCCCCCGCGACTCGCTCACGATATTCACCAACGAGTCCTGAGCGGGCCAAGTATCGAGCAGCTTCACCTGATCGACGATCCAGTTGCCGCCCGCGATGATGCCGTTGCGTTCCTTCATGGGGCCGTCGGCAAGGTGACGACACTACCGTCGCGCTGCGACTCCAGCGCTGCCGCCCACCACTCGTGGTGCGCCACAGCCTCGTCGGGAGTCGCGCAGCCAAACTTGTCACCGAGCAGTCCCGCGCGTTCCGCCAGGAAAGCCGCCCACATTTGCATCAAAATATCGGGAAACCCCGGTTCAAAAATCCCGCCCGTGATCGTCTTGAACGGCACCCCAAAGCCGAGGTCCGTTTTCTCCCACCACTGCTCCCGGTCACGACGAAATTGCCACAACGTCTTCGGCTCTTTCGTGGAGAAACGCACCCCACGCTCGGTGCCAAGGATCTCGAAAATCCACGTATTGGTTTCCGTCGGCGCGAGCCGCTTCATTTCCAATGTGAGCGGTGCCATCTGCCCCGCGATCTCCGCCGTGCAGTGTAACGATGCATTGTCCCACGTATCGCACGCCGCGACGCCGCCCTTTCCGTCCGGTCGCTCGGTGTAGATCTTCTGCAACTGCGCGTGGATCGTGCGCGGTTTCCAACCAAGCCGCAGCGGCGCATGGGCTACGTGCAAACCGAGATCGTTCATCACGCCGCCGATACCGCAAAATCGGTTCTGCCGCTTCCAGTTGATTGCCTTCGTGGGATCGAGATCGCTCGAATGCAGAAAGGCGCAGCGCGCTTCCAGCACGCGCCCCAGCGCGCCCGACTGTGCCACTGCCATTGCCCGCTGGGCACCGGGGAGAAAGGGAAACTCTGATGACACCCGGACAAACCGCCCCAGTCGCGCCGCCTCGTCACGCACGCGCCGCGCCGCGGCCAAATCGATGCCGAAGGGTTTCTCCGCGAACAGATCTTTCCCCGCGCGCAGCACATCGAGGTAGATTTCTTCGTGTAGGTGATGGGGCACCGCCACGTAGACGACATCCACGTCCGGCAGCGCGAGGAGCGCCCGATGCTCCGTGCAAAAATGCTTCACGCCCGGCACGCGGCGAAACCAGTCGAGCAGCCCCGGTTGCAAGTCGCACACGGCGACCAACTCCGCCCGCACCGGAAAATTTTCCAGCACGAACCACCGGCCTAACGCCGACGCGACTTCACGGCCCATGAGGCCGGCGCCAATCACGCCGACGCGCACCACTGCACCTTCCGCCCCGCCGCTCATGCGAGGAAACGCGCCGCTTCCGCCGCCGTGGCACCATCGTGCACCACCGCCATCAATGCCCGCGTGATCGCCGCCGGTTTCGGATGCTGGATGATATTGCGTCCATACACGATGCCGGCCGCTCCCAGCCGGATCAGCGCCTCGGTGCGCTCGAGCACTTCCTGCTCGCTCGCCTTGCCACCGCCGCGCACGAGCACCGGCACGTCGCCGGCGATTTCGATCACCGACGCAAAATCGCCGACGGGAGTCGACGGATCGGCCTTGATGATGTCGGCCCCGAGTTCCACCGCCTGGCGCACGAGTGGCAGAATCTTGTTCACGTCACCGTCGACTTGATAGCCGCCAGCCTGCTCGTTGCGGCGAAACACCAATGGCTCGATCATCAGCGGCATGCCGTAACGGTCGCTCTCCGGTTTCAGCGCGAGGATGTTCTGGATACAGTGGTCCGTCACCTCCGGCGCTCCCGGGATTTGAAAGAGATTCACAACGATGCAGGCCGCATCGAGCTGCACCGCCTGCAATACCGGTTCCGCGATCATCCGGCTGAACGGCACCTTCGACAGTTCGGGTCCGTAGACGTTGGCCACGTCCGAGCGCAGCACGAGCGCCGGCTTCGCTTTGCCTGGCCGTGACTGCAGATGCCTCGCCTGCCCGACGGTGAGTTGAATCGCATCGGGATTCGCCTCAATCAGCACGTCGATTGTGCGGCGGATGTTTTCGATCCCCGCGAGAAACGAGCGCTCGTTGAAAAAGCCATGGTCGATGGCGACATCGAAACAGCGGCGTGACGTGGCGTGGAAAAGACGGTTGAGACGGGCGGATTTCATGAGGGAAAAATCTGATCGTGGAGAAGCGGGCGGACGCAGCGCGAGGCCGCAGTTTAATGCATTTCGACCTGACACGAGCCGAGCCCGCCACGGAAGAAATTGAACTGCACATTCGGATGATCCGCGAGCAGCGACATCGGCACCGCGCTGTCGGTGTAGCCCTTGGAAATCATGAGGGTTGTCAGGCGTTGGCCAAACGGACTGTCGTGCGCGCCGGCCTGCCAGATCGAAACTTTCTCGGCCTGCCACGTTTCCACCGGCCCCACCGTCAGCGCACGCGTCGGCACGAGCGTGATATTTCCGCCGCCCGACGTGCGCGCATTCTGTGCGAGCGTGACCGGGTGCAAATCGACGACGCGCGTGCCGAGCTTGCGAAACTCCGCCGGCGACGGTGGCGCGTCAACATAGGCTCCGGTGCGGCGAACCGGGTCGTTGAAGGCCCAGTGCTTCGTGTCGCCTTGCCCACCTTGCATGATCGCGCAGCGCACGCCCTGCCAGCTCGCCACATAGCTCGCGATATCCGCTTTGGGAAAATGCAGGTTGGCCTCCGGCATCGCGAGTTCGGGCCGGATGCGGTTGAAGCACAGCTCACGGTCCGCGCGTTCAAACGAGAGCGGATGCGTGATCGGCGCTTCTTTTCCGTCGAGATACCACTCGTCCATGCCCCAAAAATGCGCCGACTTCAGCGAGAGCCCGAGCTCGTTAACGATTCGCGCGACGAGCGGGAGCTGTTCCGTTGGCCCGATCGGTCCGCAGATCCCCACCGGGTTGTCCGGAGTCGATTGCCGCCAGGCCGTGATGTATTCCAGCGCCTCGGCCAGATAAAATTCTTCCAAGGTATCGAAGAAAACGACTTTGAAGCCCGGCCGCGACAAACCCGCCATCGCCTCTGGCGTGAGGCGCGCGGCTTCGTCGATCAAGGCGTCGTCCAACGTCGTGTAGTCCCACCAGTCGGGGGCAATGGTGCTGAGTTTTCGTGGCATGGTATTGAGTGAGGTGGTGAAAATGAAAGTGACCGCCTATTCCTGAAATTTGATTTCCCTCGTGGTTCGCTCCTTGCCGGTGCGCTCCGCGAGCGGACCGTAAAGTTCGGGGCGGCGCGCGCGGATCCAAAGACGCCCAGTGGCCTGTTCCAGCAAGCTCGCATCCAAATCAGTCACGATCATTGCATCGTCGGCCGCCGAGGTCTCCACAAGGACGCGCCCGTAAGGATCAAGAATCATCGCATTGCCGGTGCGCACCTCATCGTCGTCGATGCCCACGCCGTTGCTGAAGATGAGAAACATCCCGTTGTCGTGCGCGCGGCTCGGTAGCCAACGCATCAGCCAGCCCCGGCCCTTGTCGCCTAGAAACTCGCTTTGAATCGCCGCCGGATCGCGATGCCGGTTCTCCCACACGTGCCGCTCGATCAACCCCATGAGGTGCGGATTCCGGCTGCGCACGGCGCCGGTCTGGTGTGGCGCCACGAGAATCTCCGCACCACGGAGCGCGGTTAGCCGGACGTTCTCACCGATATTGCAGTCGTAACAAATCAGCACACCCACCCGAAATCCGTCGGGCAAATCAAACACCGTGAACTCGCTGCCGCTGCTGATCGCCGCGTGCTCGAACGCGTGCAGTTTCCGATGCCGGTGCACCGTGCCGTCGGGCAACGCGACGACGTAGCTGTTGTAGAATGTGCCGCCCTCGCCCGCTTCAAACCAGCCCGCCCCGACCGAAATCCCGTGCCGCCGAGCCAGTGCGATCAGCCGCTGCGTGCTTGGGCCGGAAGGAATCGGCTCCGCCAACGCTGCGAGTTGTTCTCCCGTGAGGTTACGCACGAACCAATATCCGCTCACGCAGCCCTCCGGGAAAACCACGAGACGCACGCCTTGCGCAGCAGCGGCCGCCGTGAACCTTTCCACTTTAAGGAAGTTCGCTTCTTTGTCGCCGGGAGCGCTCTCAAACTGCACGGAGGCTACGCGGAGTTGGCGAGGTGTAGGTGACATGACGGCAAATGTTTCCCTCTTCGCTTTACCGCTCGCGGCTCAGCCCGCGCTCGTAGGCGGCGTTAATCAGATAGTTTTTCCCAAGCGCCTCGCGCAGTGGATCCGCGCCTTCCGCACAAAAACCCATGTGTGAGTGACGTCGCCAGCCTTCGGCATGTTGAAACCGACGCGACTGCCGCCCCACCTTCTGCGAGGTCGCTTCCATATCGCGCAGATAGGAGTTCATGCCCTGCGACGATTGCAGCCAGCTGTGCTGACTCTCGTGACACGCGAGCGCGGCCAGTTTCGTTTCCTGCACTGCCGTCGTGTCGACATAGGCTCCGGCGATCACCCGCCGCCGCAACTGATCCACGAGGCCATGCGGCATCGCGTGGTAGATCGTCGTTTCCCCGCCCCATGCCGCCCGCCGCGGGCGCGAAACAAAATTCGGAACCCCGCGCGCGAAGGCCGCGCTGACCGCCAGTCGCGCCGTATTCGTGTGGTCCTCCATGTAATCCTGCGGCGAATGCGTCAGCACAATCGTCGGCCTTACTTCGCGGATCACCGCCGTCAGCGCGCGCAGCAGCGGCACTGAATAAACAATCTCCAAATCGTCCGCGTGGCTCTCGTGAAACGTCGCCCCGAGCAGCGCTGCCGCCCGCTTCGCCTCGCGCCGGCGGATGCGGCGCAGCGCACCGGGACCGTGCACGAGGCTGCCGCACGATCCGGTCGAGATATTGAGATAGTGCGTCGCGTAGCCCGCCTCGCGCAGCCGGCACAAGGTCCCCGCCATCATAAACTCGATGTCGTCCGGATGGGCGGCGATGGCGATGGCAGCCGGTTTGCTCATTGCAGCTCCGCCAACTTCACCGTGCGATTTTCCCGGGCCGAGATATCGGCCGCCAACACCGCGAGATGCGACTTCATCGCGACCGCCAACGACGTCAGCGGCATCTCCTCCCCACGCGCGAGCGCGTCGAAGAACGCCTGAAATTGTGCCTGATACGGGTGATCCGACACGTCGCCGGAATCCAACATCTTCATCGAGAGCTCGCTCCACTTCCCTTTGTCCACTCCGAGGCGCGACGAGTGAAACTTGTTGTCCAGCAGACTGCCGTCGCTGCCGACGAGATGCGCGTGAAAATAGTAGGGCTGAATGCAGTCGATCACCGACGCGACCTTGCCGAGCGCGCCGTTGGCAAAGCGCAACACGCTGACGCTCGTGGTGGGGTATTGATATTGGGCAAACACCGGGTTGGCCGAAACCGTCGTGTGACTCGTCACGCTCTCCACCTCCGCGCCCATGCAGAGCAACAGCGCGTCCAGCGCGTGACACCCCGCCGACAGCAAACTGCTGCCACCCGACTCTTTCGAGGTGTTCCAGCGATACTGGCCATACCACGGACCGATCCCGTGGTAGTAGTCGACCTCGCCGTAGTGGAGTTTCCCCAACAGTCCGCTGTCGACCACGGCCTTCGTCGCCACGAGCTGGCTGGAGTAGCGGCACTCGAAACACACGCACGTTTTCACCCCCGCCGCCGCCACGGCCGCCGCCACCCGCCGCGCATCCGCGAGCGTGAGCGTGATCGGCTTTTCGATGATGAGATGTTTGCCAGCCTTCGCTGCGGCGACGATCTGGTCCGCATGTTGGTCCGGATAACTGCACACCGCGACCGCATGAATGTTCGGGTCCGCCAGCATCGCCTCCAACTGCGTGTAGGTGGCGATCTGCCCGCCGTGCCGCGCGCTCAACGCCGCTGGGTCCTGCGGACGCGAGGAGTAAACCGCGGTGACTTGCGCCTGTGCGGTGGCGTTGATCGCGGCGATATGCGCGCCGCTGACCCAGCCATAACCGATGATGCCAACGTTGTATTTTTTCATGGGGAGATTTTTTCGCCGTCCAAAAGCGTTACCGCACCGCGATCACGCTCCGGGTCAAGCAAGGGGAGCAGCAGCGTGGAAACCCGTCCTTCGCGATGCAATCCCGCGAAGAAAATTTTCCGTATCGCGGCACCACACCAAAGACCTCACCTCGCCCTCCGCATCCCCGCCCCCCAACCGCCTTTCTTCGTGCTGTCCCTCGGACGAAATTCTTGGCGTGATAACGCCGCCGCGTTCCTCCTTTCACGTATGATTCTCCCGCGCCCCGCCGTCCGCCTGATTTTCCTCTTGCTCGCCACCACTGCCGCCGCCCAACCGTGGCGCCACGGCCAGCCCTCGCCCAATGACCGCCCCGCCGCCGCCTACGTGCCCGACCTGCCGTCGCTCGCCCAGCCCGCGTCGAGCGAGCTCCGCGAATTGGTCGAGCGCTACGTGCGCGATCGCGATGCCCTGCTGCGCTTCTACTCCGTCACAGGCTCCGCCTTGCAGCTCACGCGCCTTCGCGCGTTCAACGAAGCCTGGCTGGCCCGGCTGGATACGCTGCCCTTCGACGGCCTCGGTGTCGGCGGCCGGATCGACTGGCATCTGCTGCGGCTGCAACTCCGTCAGGAACTCGAACTCAATTCACGCACCGCTGCCCGCAACGCGGAGATGAGCCGACTCCTCCCGTTCGCCGACGACATCGCGCGCCTTCAGGAAGCCCGCCGCGTTTTCGCCGCCCTCCGACCCGCCGATGCGGCGGCCACCTTGGCCAAACTCACCCGCGACGTCGCCGCCACCCGCAAGACGCTCGACGCCGTCGACGCCCCCAAGCCCACCAAAATCGTAGCCCTCCGCGCCGCCCACCGCATCACCGATCTCACCAAGACGCTCAAAGACTGGTTCGACCACTATAACACCTACGATCCGTCCTTCGGCTGGTGGACCCGCGAACCCCACGCCGCCGCCGCCAAAGCCCTCGACAGTTACACGAAGTTTCTACGCGAAAAAATCGTCGGCTACAAAGACGGCGAAGATGAACCCATCGTCGGCGATCCCATCGGGCTTGACGGTCTCAATCTCGATCTCCGCCGCGAGATGATTCCCTACTCGTCGGCCCAACTGATCGTCATTGGCGAAAAAGAATTTGCGTGGTGCGAGGCCGAATGGAAACGCGCCGCGCGCGACATGGGCCTCGGCGACGATTGGCGCGCCGCCTTGGAGCGTGCCAAACGCGACTACGTGGAGCCCGGCGCCCAGCCCGCCCTCATCGCCGAACAAGCTTACGAAGCCATCGAGTTCGTCACGAAACGCGACTTACTGACCGTGCCGCCCCACGCCATCGACACGTTTCGCATGACCATGATGTCGCCCGAGCGGCAGAAGGTGAACCCGTTCTTCCTCGGCGGCGAAGTCATCCAAGTTTCCTTCCCCACCGATACGATGGACCACGCGGCCAAGCTCGACAGCCTCCGCGCGAACAACCGCCACTTCTGCCGCGCCACCGTTCACCACGAGCTTATCCCCGGGCATCATCTCCAGATGTGGTCGATGGCCCGTTACAACCCGCACCGTTCCCTCTTTTATACCCCATTCTGGATCGAAGGCTGGGCGCTCTGGTGGGAGTTCCATCTGTGGGATCTCGGCTTCCAACAAACGCCAGAGAATCGCGCCGGCATGTTGTTTTGGCGCACGCACCGCGCCGCTCGCATCGTGTTTTCGCTCAACTTCCACCTCGGCAAATGGACGCCCCAGCAGTGCATCGATTTCCTCGTCGAACGCGTCGGCCATGATCGTCACACGGCCACCGGCGAGGTCCGCCGCTCATTCAACGGCGACTACTCCCCGCTCTACCAAGTCGGTTACATGATGGGCGCGATCCAGCTCCGCGCGCTCTACGCCGAGCTCGTCACGTCGGGAAAAATGAAGGAGCGCGATTTCCACGACCGCATTCTCGCCGGCGGCTCCATGCCCATCGAAATGGTCCGCGCGCACGTCACCCAGACGAAACTCCCCCGCGACTACGTAAGCTCGTGGAAATTCGTCGGCGAACAACCCTGAGCCCTCCACGCTCTCCGTCGATGCGCGCCCGCTTCCTATTCGCATTCGTCGTCCTCGCCTGCTCCGGCGCACTCAGGGGAGCCGAGCCCCCGAAGCTCTACCGCAGTCCCGTGGAGCCCCACTGGCTCGGCCAATCCGCGCGCTTCTGGTATCGCGTCGATATTCCCGGCGGCGAGGAATTCCTCCTCGTCGATGCCGAACGCGGCACCCGCGAACCCGCTTTCGATCACGCCCGCGCCGCCGCCGCCATCAAAGCCGCCAAGCTCGGCCCCGTTTCACAATCCACGCTTTCCTCAGACGCACGCACACTGCGCTTCCGCGCCGAAGATCGAGCTTGGACCCTGAACCTCGATTCCTACGTCGTCGCCCCCAGCCCGCCGAAGCCTCCCTCGACGACCGCTCCTCCTCCCTCAGACTCAGATCCCGAAGACACCGCTCCCTCACGCCGCAACCGCTCGCCCGACGCCAAATGGGAAGCCTTCGCCCGCGACGACAATCTCTGGCTCCGCGAACTCTCCACGAAACGCGAGTTCCCGCTCTCGTTCGGCGGCAACCCCGGTCAAACCTACCGGCGCGACGCCTCCCGCGCCCGTCTCGTAGGCATGCAATATGACCGCGCCGACTACCCGGCTTCCGAACCCGATGTCCGCTGGTCGCCCGATGGGAGTCGCCTAGTCGCCCTGCAAACCCGCGTCGTGCCCGAGCGCCGCGTCACCCTCGTCGAATCCAGCCCCGCCAATCAGCTCCAGCCGAAGGTCTCTTCGTATCCGTATTTGAAACCCGGCGACGAGATCCCCATCAGCCGCCCGCGGCTTTTCGACGTCGCCACCGCCCGCGAAATCCCCATCGACCAAACCACGCTGGCCAATCCGTGGTCGCTCGACTCCGTCCGCTGGGCGCCCGACTCAACGCACTTCACCTTTCTTCACAACCAACGCGGCCACCAACTCCTCCAACTCCTCGCGATCGACGCCGCCTCCGGTCAACTCCGCACGATCTTCGAGGAGCGCAGCGACACGTTTGTGCACTATTCGCGCACCGGCCGTTTCCTCGAACACCTCGACTCCACCCACGAAGTCCTCTGGGCCAGCGAGCGCGACGGTCGGAACCATCTCTATCTTTTCGACGCACTCACCGGTCGTGTGAAACAACAGCTCACCCGCGGGCCTTGGGTCGTGCGCAGCCTCGAGCATGTCGATCACGCGCGGCGACTCGTTTGGTTCCGTGCCGCCGGCGCGGGCGGTCTCGACGATCCTTACTTCGAACAACTCTGCCGGGTCGGCCTCGACGGCACCGGTTTCATCGTCCTCACGCCCGAGACCGGCACGCACACGATCAAACTCTCGCCCGACAAAAAATTCTTTGTCGACACCTGGTCGCGCGTCGACGCCCCGCCCGTCTCCGTTCTCCGCCGCCTCGACGATGGTGCGATCACCTTGCCCCTCGAAACCGCCGACGCCTCCGCATTACTCGCCGCTCGTGGCCGTTGGCCCGAGCGCTTCGTCGCCAAAGGCCGCGACGGCGCGACCGACATCTACGGCATTATCCTGCGCCCGCCTCAGTTCGACCCTGCCAAGAAATATCCTGTCATCGAGCGCGTCTACGCCGGTCCCCACGGCTACTTCACGCCCAAAGCCTTCGGTGCCCACGATGCGCTCGTCGAGCGCGGCTTCATCGTAGTCATGGCCGACGGGATGGGCACCGCCGGCCGCTCGAAAAAATTTCACGACGTCGCCTGGCGCAATGTCGCCGACGCCGGTTTCCCCGACCGCATAGCGTGGATCAAAGCCGCCGCCGCGCAGCACCCCGAATTCGACCTCAGCCGCGTCGGCATCTTTGGCACCAGCGCCGGCGGCCAGAGCGCCGTCGGAGCCCTGCTCTTCCACGGAGATTTCTACCACGCGGCCGCGTCCGATTGCGGCTGCCACGATAACCGCATGGATAAAATTTGGTGGAACGAGCAGTGGTTCGGCTGGCCCGTCGGACCGCACTACGCCGAAAATTCCAACGTCACCCACGCCGCCAAACTCCGCGGCAAACTCTTCCTCGCCGTCGGTGAAATCGACCGCAACGTCGATCCCGCCAGCACCTATCAGGTCGCCGCGGCCCTCATCAAAGCCGACAAACCGTTCGACTACCTCGTCATGCCCGGCGTCGGCCATGGCGTCTTCCGCACACCTTACGGTCGCAAACGCATGGAAGATTTCTTCATCTCCGCTTTCCTCTCCCGCACGCCATGAAATCCATCCGCGTCCTCGATTCCCACACCGGCGGCGAGCCCACTCGCCTCGTGCTCGACGGTGGCCCCGATCTCGGCACCGGCCCGCTCGACGAGCGCGCCGCGCGGTTCCGCCGCGACTTCGACGCCTACCGCTCCGCCATCGTCAATGAGCCCCGCGGCTCCGACACCGTCGTAGGCGCCCTCCTCGTCCCGCCGCACCGCGCCGGCTGCGACTTCGGCGTTATCTTTTTCAACAATGTCGGCCTCCTCGGCATGTGCGGCCACGGCACGATCGGCCTCGTGGTCTCCCTTGCCCACCTCGGGCGCCTCCGGCCCGGTCGCATTAAAATTGATACGCCCGTCGGCGCCGTCGACGCGGAGCTCCATGCCGACGGTTCCGTCTCCGTCGAAAATGTCCCGTCCTACCGCCAGGCCCACGACGTCCCCATCGACGTCCCAGGCCACGGCCTCGTGCGCGGCGACGTCGCCTGGGGTGGCAACTGGTTTTTCCTCGTTGGAGTGCATTCCCATCGGCTCGAACTCGCCTCGCTCGAAGCACTCACCGATTTCACGTGGCGCGTCCGCCAAGCCGTGAACGCCCAAGGCTTCCCCGCCATCGATCACGTCGAATTGTTCGCGCCGTCACCGCTCCCCGGTGCTGACAGCCGCAACTTCGTCCTCTGCCCCGGCAAGGCCTACGATCGTTCCCCTTGCGGCACCGGCACCAGCGCCAAACTCGCCTGCCTCGCCGCAGACGGCAAACTCGCCGAGGGCGCACCGTGGGTCCAGGAGAGCATCATCGGCAGCCGCTTCGTGGGCAGCTTTCGCTGGCTCGACCGCGCGCGCGGCGAGATTCTGCCCGTGATCACCGGCACCGCCCACGTCATGGCCGAGGCCACACTGCTCCTCGACGATCGCGACCTCTTTTGCTGGGGCATCCGCGCATGAAAAAAACCGCCTCTCGCCACGTCGTCATCTGCGGTGCCGGCATTATCGGCCTGTGCTGCGCTCATTTTCTGCGCACTCGTGGACACGAGGTCACCGTGATTGACCGCGCCCCGGAAGATCGCGACGGCTGCTCCTTCGGCAACGCCGGGATGATCGTGCCGAGTCACTTTATCCCGCTGGCCGCTCCGGGCATGACCTCGCTCGCGTTGAAGTGGATGTTCGATTCGAAGAGCCCGTTCTACATCCGCCCACGCCTCAGCGCCGAATTGATCACGTGGGGCCTGCGTTTCATGCGCGCCGCGAATGCCGACCACGTCGCCCGCGCCGCACCCGTAATCCGCGATCTTAGCCTCGCCAGCCGCGCCCTCTACGAGGAACTCGACGCCCAAACCGCCAACGACTTCGGCCTCACCCGCCGCGGCCTGCTGATGTTGTGCAAAAGCCAACACAGCCTCGATGACGAAGCCGCCATCGCCGCACGCGCCCGCGAGCTCGGCCTACCCGCCGAGGTCGTCTCGCCAGCC
>CALRZR010000180.1:0-16097 GCA_943372705.1 Opitutus sp. GAS368
CTCGCTCACCCGCAACGCCTGCTCGGCCGCCTCGAACCGGCCCACCAACCGTCGCACCACGGCATGCAACAGCAGGGTCGTCACGGCCACAAAGAGCAGACCTTTGCCCGTATCCAAAATCCATATGCGCACCGGCGTCCCGCTCCACCACGCCACAAAGCCGTCACTGCCCACGATCCACAGTCCGGCGACTGCGGCATACGCACCCGCCACGCGCGCCGGAATCCAGAGACTGCCCGTAGGGGTTTGCATGTCCGGCCCATTTTATCCCTGTTTCCGCGCTCACGCGCTCCGCAAATCTTGGCCAGCCTGCCGCAGCCCTTGGCGAACAGCGCGGGCGACAATTTTCGCACAGTCCGGCGGCGTCCGGGGCGGGAAACTGCAATCCATGCGCCTTGCGGTCATTGTGAGCCCCATTACATCGCCTTACTCCCGACGGCCTTCTGCAAATCTTGGGTCAAGATACCCGTGCCCCGGCCGTTTTGATCCGTGAACGTCACCTCGTTCCGTTCAACCGCCCCCTGCACATCCCTCTGCCGCCGTTTCGCCATGAACACCGCCACCCCGTCTTCGCAGCTGCACGCCGGGGAATCTCCAGCCGCTCCCTCCCGCACCGCCGCCCCTGGCAAATCTCCGGCACCACGACAGCCGCCCGCAATCGTCCACCACGCCCGCAGCCAACACGACCTCGCCTTCGCTTGAGGCGATTCAACCTTTTGTCAGTCCGCACCCTCCCGGGTCACTCCGGGAGGTTTTCTTTCGTGAGGCCGCCCCGCAGCCGGGCGCTTCGCTCGGCGCCGCCCGCACTACTCGCGATGCGTCGTCCAGAGCACCGTCACCAGGCCGGCGAAAAACAGCGTCGGGCCGATGATCCACATTGGATGAATCGGCACATGATAATGCGGAATCACCCACCACACCGCCAAACACTTTGCCACGATCATCAGCCACGCCACGCCAAGAAAACGGCGTTCGAACGCCGACAGCCGAACCAGAGGATGGAAGTTCGAGTTCATGTCCCCAAGCTACACCCGCCGCCTGCCATGCGCTGCGCACCGGTTGGCCAAGAATACGCGTATTTCGATACGACTTCCGCACCGCTCACTTCTTCGTTTTCACCGCCCGCCGCCGCCCCGGCACCACCGTGCGGCAAATCTCGCACACCGTCCCGTCGCACGCATGCGCGGTGCAGTGCTCGCGCCCGTAAAAAATGATCCGCAGGTGCAACGCATTCCAGTGCTCGCGCGGAAACAGCTTTTTCAAATCCGTCTCCGTCTGTTCGACGTTTTTCCCGTTCGTCAGCTTCCATCGCTGCGCCAGTCGGTGGATATGCGTGTCGACCGGAAACGCCGGCACGCCAAACGCCTGCGCCATCACCACACTCGCCGTCTTGTGCCCCACGCCCGGCAGTTCCTCCAATGCCTCAAACGTCCGCGGCACCGCGCCGCCATATTTCTCCACCAAGATTTTCGACAAACCCGCGATTGCCTGCGCCTTTCGCGGCGCGAGGCCGCACGGCCTCACGATCGCATCGATCTCCGCCACCGTGCGACGCACCATTTTTTCCGGCGTGTCCGCGAGCTTCCACAAGTGCGGCGTCACGAGGTTTACGCGCTTATCCGTGCACTGCGCCGAGAGCAGCACGGCCACGAGCAACGTAAACGCATCCCTGTGATCCAGCGGCACCGGCGTCTCCGGATAGAGTTCCGCCAGTCGTCCGTCGATCCACGCCGCCCGTTCCTGCTTCGTCGTCATGCGCCGCGAAACAGACCCGCTTCACGACGTGAAACAACCCCTTTTATACCGCCCTTCCGCAAATCGCGATTGCGCGACCCTCGACCCCTCCTACCGTGCACGCTTTCAACATGTCCACGCTCCGCGACCTCCTCGCCCCGACCGACACCTTCGCCCGCCGCCACACCGGCGACAACGCCGCCGAAACCGCCGCGATGCTCGCCCTCCTCGGCCACCCTTCGGTCGACGCCCTCGTGGACGCCGCCGTCCCCCCCCACATCCGTCGCGGCGCGATGAATCTCCCCGCCGCCCTCGGTGAGAGCGCCGCCCTCGCCGAACTCCGCGCTATCGCCGGCGAGAACAAGATCTTCCGCAACGTCATCGGCCTCGGTTACTCCGACACCTTCACCCCCGGCGTCATCCAGCGCACCATCCTCGAAAACCCCGGCTGGTATACCGCCTACACGCCCTACCAAGCCGAGATTTCCCAGGGCCGCCTCGAAGCGATTCTCAATTTCCAAACCCTCGTCACCGATCTCACCGGCCTCGAAATCGCCAACGGCTCCATGCTCGACGAGGGCACCGCCGCCGCCGAAGCGATGATGATGTGCCACCGCCTCAAGGAAGGCGCGGCCGACACCCACAACACCTTCTTCGTCTCCGCCGCCTGCCACCCGCAGACCATCGACATCGTCCGCACGCGCGCCAAGCCCCTCGGCATCGAAGTCTTCGTGGGCGACCACCGCACTTTCGCGCCGACCGCCGCCTGCTTCGGCGTGCTCGTGCAATACCCCGACACCACCGGCTCGATCCACGACTACGAGAAATTCTTCGCCGCCGCCCACGCCGCCGGCGCATTCACCATCGTCGCCACCGATCTCCTCGCCCTCACGCTTCTCCGCGCCCCCGGCGAATTCGGCGCCGATGTCGCCGTCGGTTCCGCCCAACGCTTCGGCGTCCCTCTCGGCTTCGGCGGCCCGCACGCCGGTTTCCTCGCTACCAAAGACGCCTTCAAGCGCCAGATGCCCGGCCGCCTCGTCGGTGTATCCAAAGACAGCGCAGGCGACCCCGCCATGCGCCTCGCCCTCGGCACGCGCGAGCAACACATCCGCCGCGACAAAGCCACGTCGAACATCTGCACCGCCCAAGTCCTCCTCGCCGTCATGGCGTCGATGTATGCCGTATATCACGGCCCCGAGGGCCTCAAGCGCATCGCCCGTCGCGTCAAACTCCTCACGGATCTCCTCGCCGAGGGCCTCGTGAAACTCGGCGCCAAGGTCAACGCCGAGCCCGTCTTCGACACCCTCACCGTCTCAAATGTCGCCGCCGAGCGCGTCCACGCCGCCGCCACCGCGAAGAAATTTAACCTCCGCCGCATCGACGCCTACACCGTCGGCCTCTCCCTCGACGAAACCACCACCGTCGAAGAAGTCGCCACCGTCCTCGGCTTCTTCAGCGAGTCCGCGAGCGCTGACCTAAACTCTCAGCTCTCAACTCTCAGCTCTCAACTCGCCACAGTCCCCGCGCCGCACGCCCGCACCTCATCGTTCCTCACGCACCCGACCTTCAACCGCTACCACACCGAGCATGAGATGCTCCGCTACATCAAGCGGCTCGAGGCGAAGGATCTCTCGCTCTGCCACTCGATGATTTCTCTCGGGTCGTGCACGATGAAGCTCAACGCCACGTCCGAGATGTTCCCCGTCTCATGGCCGGAGTTCGGCAAGCTCCACCCCTTCGCCCCGTCCGAGCAAACGCGCGGCTACGCCAAACTCTTCAAAGATCTCGAAACCTGGCTCTGCGAATGCACCGGTTTCGCCGCCGTCTCCCTCCAGCCCAACGCCGGCTCCCAAGGCGAATACGCCGGCCTCCTCGTCATCCGCGCCTACCACGAGTCGCGCGGCGAAGGTCACCGCAACATCTGCCTCATTCCCACCAGCGCCCACGGCACCAATCCCGCCAGCGCCGCGATGTGCGGCTTCAAAGTCGTCCCCGTCGCCTGCGACACCAACGGCAACATCGACGTCGCCGACCTCACCGCCAAAGCCAACGCGCACGCGCACGACCTCGCCGCACTGATGGTCACCTATCCGTCCACCCACGGCGTCTTCGAATCTTCGATCAAAGATATCTGCGCCACGATCCACGCGCACGGCGGTCAGGTTTACATGGACGGCGCCAACATGAACGCCCAAGTCGGTCTCACCTCCCCCGGCCATATCGGCGCCGACGTCTGCCACCTCAATCTCCACAAGACCTTCTGCATCCCGCACGGCGGCGGCGGCCCCGGTATGGGCCCCATCGGCGTCGCCGCTCACCTCGCGCCCTTCCTCCCGTCGCATCCGGTCACGCCCGTCACGTTTGCTTCCGGCTCTCAGCTCTCAGCTCTCAACTCTCAGCACATCGGCGCCGTCAGCGCCGCCCCCTACGGAAGCGCGTCGATCCTCGTGATCTCGTGGATGTATATCCGCATGATGGGCCCCGACGGCCTCACCGAGGCGACGAAGCACGCCATCCTCAAAGCCAACTACGTCGCCAAGCGCCTCGAGAAATTCTTCCCCGTCCTCTACCGCGGCAACGCCGGCCTCATCGCCCACGAGTGCATCGTCGATTTCCGCGCGTGGAAAAAACACGGCCTCGAAGTCGAAGACGCCGCCAAGCGCCTCATGGACTACGGCTACCACGCGCCCACCATGTCGTTCCCCGTCCCCGGCACGCTCATGATCGAGCCCACCGAAAGTGAGGCGATGAGCGAGCTCGACCGTTTCTGCGACGCGATGATCTCCATCCACGGCGAGATGCAGTCCGTGGTGAACGGCGAGTCCGACAAGGCCAACAACCCGCTGAAGCACGCCCCGCACACAGCGAAGGCCGTCTGCTCCGACACGTGGAACCGCCCCTACAGCCGCGACAGCGCCGCCTTCCCCGACCGATTCACCCGCGCGAGCAAGTTCTGGCCGAGCGTCGGCCGCGTCGACAACGTCTACGGCGACCGCAACCTCGTCTGCAGCTGCCTCGGTATGGAAGCCTACGCCGAGGCCAAGGCGTAGGCGAGGCCGCCAAGCAGTCACTTTTTCCTGAATGCCCAGAAGATACCGCCTCGCTGTCTGGCTAGGAATCGTTGGTTCGGCTTTCTGTGGGGCCCACTTCGGGCTGCCGGCATTGAACTCAATTGAGGATCGAAAGCTCCAAGAGCTCAAAACATCGTTCGGCAAGTTGCCTTCCGCAGAAGACATTTCAGCACTAAGGACCTCCCTCGTTTCAACAGCGAAAACCCAGTGCGGAGTGAACTTCGATGTCGCCGCGATCAATCACGCGTTCTTCGCCGGAATGGGACAGGAACGACGTGAGGCACACCTAGCCGTAGCCAGATGGATAGACGCCCATCCGTCCTTTCCGATACCCGCCGATTTTCGTCAGTCTGCGATAGAGATCTCGCTCCCAATTACCGCAACCGACATCTCCGGAAGCTACTCAACAGGACGCGATTTTGCAGGAATGCTGATCGTCCTTCATCCCAATCAGACCTTCGACTGCCAAACTTGGAGTTGCGAATCCTTCGGCCGTTGGAACGGAAAATGGACTCGTGAAGGAAATGACGTAACCCTTCACGGCGACGATGGGAAAAGCACCGAAAAATATCGCGCCGTGATTTGGAAAGGATCGCCCTTCCTCGTCGCCCCGGCTGCGCTCGCTGATTATCGGGCCGGAACCAATAGCTTCAGCAGGCCGATGCCCCGGATTTTAATAGCCGAGCAGAAAGCATTTTGAGAGCTGATATTCTCTCACCGCTTAGAGCCCCCACACCTTCACCGTCGTGATCCGCGGAAAACTCGCTGGCAGCTTCGCCCAGCTCGCGCCCGCATCCGTCGAGTAGAACAACTCGCCGCCCGTCGTTCCCATAAACAGCCCCTCCGGCTCGCCTGCGTCCGCCGCCATCGCGTCGCGGAGCACGCCGACGAAGTGGTCCTTCTGCGGCAACCCCTTCGTCATTGCGCGCCACGTCCGACCGCGGTCGCGCGTGCGCCATACTTTCAGCGCCCCGTTCGGCACCACGCGATTGGTATCCGCGACCAGAGGCACCACGAAAAATTCCCCGCGCGTCGTCACGGCCAGAGGGAAACCGAAATCATGCGCCAACCCCGCCGAGATCCGCTGCCATGAGTCGCCCGCGTCGTCCGACACAAACACGCCACCGTGATATTGCAGCACCAGCGAACCCGGCCGCGCCGGATCGAGCACGAGCTTGTGCACACACCGGCCGATCTCCGCGTCCGGTCCGACCTCCGACGCGAAGCTGGGCAATCCGGCGTTGCGCGGCTGCCAACTTTTCCCGCCATCGTCGCTGCGCATCACGCCCACCGCCGAAATTCCGACCCACAGCCGCTGTGCGTTCGTCGGATCAATCACAATCGAGTGCAAACACAGTCCGCCCGCTCCCGGCATCCACCGCGGCCGCGTCGGGTGCTTCGTCAGCCCCTTCACTTCGTCCCAGGTCTCGCCGTCGTCGCGGCTCACGAACAACGCGGCATCGTCGACACCGGCATACCACGTCCCCGGCTCCGACGGATGTCCCGGCACGATCTGCCAAATGTGCTTCAGCGCCGCCTTCTTGCCTCGGGCAAACTTCGGATCGCGCTTCACGCCGCGCCAGGTCGTGCCGCCATCTTCCGAAATCCGGATCGTCGGCCCATGCTCAAAATGTCCCGTGCCCGCGAGCACGCGCCCGCCGCATGGATCGCCGCACACACTAAAAATCTCCCATCCCGCGAGGTGGGGTCCGCTCAATTTCCCCGCTGGGCCGCGCACACCCATCTCCCACACAAAAATTCCTTTCACCGTGCCGATCAGCAGCACGTGGGTTGGCGGGAAACGTTTTTTCGGGGTCATGCGCCGAACGTGGCGCGCGCCCGCCGCGCGCGCCAGTCGTTTTCAGCAGGCATGTTTCTTTCGCTACTGCTCCACCGACGGAGCGCAGCGCCGACACACCTCACAACCGATGCAGGTGAAACCCGCCGTCGACGTCGAAACACGCGCCGGTCGAAAACGGGAAACGGTCTTCCGCGATCGCCCGCACCGCGCGGCCAATGTCTTCCGGTTTGCCCCAGCGGCGGATCGGCGTGATGCCACGCTCGTCGTGGATGATGAGCTTGTCGTATTTTTCCTTCACCCCGCCGGTCATGTCCGTCGCGATCACGCCGGGGCGGATTTCGTAAACGTTGATTCCGTCGTTCGCGAGGCGGTCGGCAAAGAGCTTCGTCATCATCGCGAGGCCGGCCTTCACCATGCAGTAGTCGCCGCGGTTGATCGACGCCGTGTAGACCGAGATCGACGTGATGTTCACAATGCGCCCGCGGAAACCTTCGCTGTCCGGCGCCTGCGTGAGCATCTGTTTCGCCACGAGCTGCGAGAGGAAAAACGGGCCCTTGAGATTGATCGCGAAGAGCCGGTCAAAGCTCTCCTCGCCGGCGTCGAGCAGATCGGCGCGGACCTTCGGCGCCACGCCTGCATTGTTCACGAGTAAATCGATGCGGCCAAATTTCGCGACCGTCTCGGCCACCATGCGCTCGCGGTCCGCCGCCACGGCGACGTCGCCTTGCACGATGAACCCGTCGCCACCGGCGGCTTTCACGAGCGCGAGCGCTTCGGCGGCCGCTTCGGCATTGCCGGCGTAGTTGATGGCGACGCGGGCGCCGGTGCGGGCGAGTTCGATCGCGATGCCGCGGCCGATGCCGCGCGACGCGCCGGTGACAAGTGCAGTTTTCGAAGACATGAGGGAGCGGAGCGAACAGCACCGCCGCGCGCGCTGCAACGCCGTTTCCCCCGAACGGTCAGAACAAAATCCGGTAACCCGCCGTGAACTCCCGCTGCCCGCCCGCCCGCGCCTGCGAGGCCAGCAAATCGAGATTGAGGAGGTTGCGCACCGACAGGCTGACCTGATGCGTGTGCGGCTTCTTCGTGATGCTACGGCTCACGCTCAGCGCCATTTGCCCGTAGCCCGGGTAGTCGAGCCGGAAACGGTTTCGATCCTCGTAGTAAGCCGTGTAGGCGCTGATGTAGGCGTAGCTCGCGCTCACCGACGTGCCGGCCCATCTGCCCGGCGCGAAACTGTAGGATACCGCCGCCCCCGCGTTCATCGGCGGCATCCGTGTGAGTTGGCGCCCAACCTCCTCCGGAATATCCGGCGACGCCGTCGTGATCGCGCGCACGTAAGCAATGCGCCCCGACACCGACCAGCGCGGCGCCGGCACCCAGCGCCCCTCCAGCCGCCCGCCCGTGAAACGCTCTTCGCCCGCCGCCACGAGCTGCGGCTGCGTCTGGTTCGCATCGAAGATCGGATCGTTGAGCAGCGGATTCCGCCGCGAAATATCCTGATTGAAGAGCGTAAACACCGCGCCCGACCATTCCACCGCCCACTCGGGCACCCGCGCTTTGAAGCCCGCCTCGTAGCCGCGCGTTGTATCGTTGCCTTGGATTCGCCCGGTGCGCGCGTCGATGCGCGTCGAAGGCTCGAACGCCGTGCTCGTCGTCGCAAACAACAACAGCCGGCTCGGCCGTGCCTGATAGTTCACCCCCGCATGATAGGTCGTCTGCCGCACCGTGTCCTCGATGTGCGGCATGGTATTCCCCGGCCGGCGGTCATCAACGTGCAGCGAGACAAAATCCTGTCGCGCCCCCGCCGTGAGCACGAGCCGCCCTTTCGCGAACGCCGCGCGCTCGCTCCCTTCGAGCGCCGTGTAGCGCGCTTTCTCCACGCGGTCGCTGATGATGCGGCTGTAGCGTTCGCGGCTGAACGGCGGCCGGTAGAAGTTCGGCGCTTCGGGGCGAAACTGCCGGACACTTAACGGCAACGCATTGCGGTCCGCCGCCGTCAACGCCCGTTCTTCGCGCGAATACGTGCCCCACGTATCCGACGCGGCGAAGAGGAGTTTGTGGTCCGCGCGTTTCGTCGTGAAACGCCGCGTGACGTCGAAACGCCCCGAGATCGCGTGCTGCGGCTGCTCCACATGGATCGGCTCCCGCGTGCCCTCGTAGATTCCCGTCGCCAGGTTGAACAACGAAGTGGTGAACCGGTCCTGCTCCACCTGCCGCGCCCAGCCGACGAGGGAAGCGCGCACCGTGAGCTTCGGATTCGGCTGCCCGTCAAACAACGCGCCCGCCATCGTGCTCCGCCGCCGCACTCCGGCTTCCGGTCCGTAGGCGTTAAAATACGCCAGCGGCCGATACGGGCCGACGATTTTCTGCCCCGCCGCCCGGCGATATTCCGGCAAGCCCGGCGGAGTCGTCGCCTTCAACTGCTGAAAATCGACGTAGTAGAGCATGCTCGCCGTCGCGCTGTGTTTCCACGCCAGCGCCGCCGACGCCGAGCGCGTCTCCGCGAGCGTATACGGCTCCGGCCCGCGTTTGCGGTTCCAGTCCGAGGCGAAGCGTTGCCACGCCCGCTTCGGCACCGCCGGCCCCGTCAGCTCCATCGCCGCCGCCTGCCGCTGCATCGACGACAGGCTGTATTCGAAGCGCCGCCCCGCTGTCACCCGCGGCCGCGCCGTCTGGAAATCCTGAATACCACCCGGCGCCGCCCGCCCGAGCACCGGCACGAGCGGCCCCTGGATCACCAGCAGCCGCGCCGTGTTCAGCAGATCCGGCACGCCCAGGTGCACAAACCCGTCGCGCAGCAGCGGCGCCGGAAACCCGCGCAGGTTCAGTTTCGTGTCGCCCGTCGCCAGATCGACCGCCGCCGGCGTCCGCACCTGGCCGAGTTCGAACTTCAGCTCCGCGTCGCCGGGGTCGTCGTCCATCAGCCCCTGCAACACCAGATCGTTCGAAAACGGCGCCTCGTAAAGCTGCGCCTCACTCGACCCGAGGCCCGTCGGGTCGAAGCCCCTCTGCTCGCCCTTCGCTTCCACTTCCATCTTTTCCATGCGCACGATCTCCGCCTCCGTGGGAGCAACCGATGAGGCCGGCTCCCGCGCATTTTGCCCACGGAGATTGGCCGACAAAACGGCTGCCGCCAGCACCAGGCCCGCGGCCCGCCACGAGAAAATGGGACGCTCAGGAGTCACAGGGTTTCAACGCCAGTCCAAACCGGCCGCCGCCGCTCCGTCGAGCCCCGCCTGCGTCACCAGCCGCCACACCGTCGGCTATAAGTTTCATTGAGCAGACCTTCGACTACACCTACTCCGCGCCGCCTCGCCGTGCACCCATCAACGTGGTTTCGGCGTCACCCCGTGTCCCGCCGCAATATGCGCCACGGAAATATCGCCGCCCGTGATCGCGTAGCCGCCGTCGAAGGGATTTTCCGCCAGGAAGAACGGCGTATCCAGATCCGCGAAATCAAAGCCACCCTGTCCCGCCGCGAAACACGCCGACACCGTCATCGCGAGGATCGATTCCACGTTGCCGCCGATCATCAGCTTGAGCCCGGCCGACTTCGCCACCGCCGCGATGTCGAGCGCCACGGCCAGCCCGCCCTTCATCAGCTTGATGTTGATGGCGCCGCCCGCTTTCGCCGCGACCACGCGCCGCGCGTCGGCCGCTGTCGTCACGCTCTCGTCAGCCGCCACCAGCCAGCCCGATTCCTCCGCCAGCGCCCGCGCGCCCGCGAGGTCGTCTTTCGCCAGCCACTGCTCGAGCAGTGCCGGCGTGATGCCGCGCGCTTTCAGGCCGCGCACGAGTTCGCTCGCCGCCGCCCGCGACACGCCCGCATTGCCGTCGAGGATCAACGGCGATTCCGGCGACACGTCGTGGATCGCATAAACTCGCTCCAGGTCGTGGGCCGGCCCCATTTTCCCGCCCACCTTCACTTTTACCATGCGTATGCCGCGGCGTCGGATCGCCCGCGTCGCTTCCGCCGCCTCGGCCGCCGTGCCGGTCGTCACCGTCATATCGGTTTCGAGTCCCGTGCCGGCCCCGCCGAAAAATCTCCAAAGCGGCTCCCCGCGCTGCTTTGTGAGCGCGTCGAGCAGCGCCATTTCAAACGCACACTGCGCCGAGCCGCACCACGCTCCACCGCGTCCGCGAAAATCCGCTGCCGCCCGCCGCCAGTCGCCGCCGGCATGTCCCGCCAACCAGTGCTGCGCTCCCGTGAGCACCTTCAGCGCCTGCGCCTGCGTCTCGCCGTTGTAGGCCGGCAGTGGCGCCGCCTCACCGTAACCGCGCGTGCCGTCGGCTAGCTCCACGGTCACGAGCACGTTGTTCGCCGCCGCCTGCGCGCCTCCGGAAATTCCAAACGGCTCGAACAACGGGATGTCGAGTGGCGCAACATGGACGGCACGGATGTCGGTGGGTTGAGGTGAGGGCATGATCAGGAAGTGTGTCGGTAGCGCAGCAGCGCCCGCGGCGCGACGCCGTGCACGGATTTGAACGCGCGCGAAAAATGATACGGGTCCGCAAAGCCCACGCGTTGCGCGACCTCCTTCACGAGGCCGCCGTTCTCCACGAGATGCTCCGCGGCGATGTTCATTTTTCGCCGCAGCAAATACTGGTAGGGACTCGTGCCCTGATAGCGGCGAAACCACCGGCACACGCTCGAGGCCTCCACGCCCGCCGCCTGCGCGATCTCCTCCAACGTCATCAGCCGTTCCGCCTGCGCATCGATCAGCGCCTTGCACCGCAAAAACGCCTCGCGCGCCGGCTCGCTCTCGTGCGGCGCCAGCGACGACGTGTCCTCGATCTTCAACAGTAGCAGTTCGAACAACACCGCGCCGATCCGCCGCGCGAGCGCCCCGGAGCGTTGACCTTCGCGCACGAGATCTTCGAGCACGCTCGTCACTTCGGCGTGCGCCGCGAGTTGCCGCGCCCGGCCCGGCGCGACGCCGCACCGCTGGAGACGCTTCGGCACGTCCGCCCCCGCCACCGAGAGAAAATATTTCACCATCGGATCGTGCGGATCGGTGCGGATCTCGCAGCGCGTCGTCGGCGCATAGACGTAAACCATCCCGGGCCCGAGCACATGCAGCTTGTTATCGAGCTTCACCGTGCCGCGTCCCGACACCACATACTCCAGCACGTAGAAGGGAAACTGGCCGCGCACGACCGCGTAGTCCGGGTTGCAGTGCTCGCGCCCGCCCATCACGAGCGTCAGCGGCGCGCTCTTCCGCGGCGCGAGATTCAGAAAGAAATAGCGCCCCCCGGTCACCTGCTTGGACAACAGGTTCGCAGCATCGGGGCGGGCAAGATTCTCCATGTGAATGCCACATCTATCCATTCCTCGACCCGCGTTTCGAGTGCATTCTACTCGGCACTTGTCGGCCAATTTTCTCTAGCCCACTTTTTGTCCCCCCACCCAACTCCCATGGCAAAATCCAAGACCATCCTCCTCGTCGCCAACGGCGACCTCCGCCAATCCGCCAACGAAGTCTGCTGGCCCGCCCAGCACGCGATGGAGCAGACCCTCGCCGCCGCCGTCGCCAAACTCGGCTACAAACTCGTCCGCGCCCATCCCTACAAAGCCGCGCAAAAACACGGTTTCATCAGTTCGCAGAAGGAAGGCATGGAGGTCTTCGCGGGCATCGACCCGAAGACGCCTCTCATCGTCGCCGAAGCCGTCTGGCAATATTCCCACCACCTCCTTGCGGGCCTCATCTCGCACCAAGCCCCGATTCTCACCGTAGCCAACTGGTCCGGCACCTGGCCCGGCCTCGTCGGCATGTTAAATCTCAACGGCTCACTCACCAAAGCCGGCGTGAAATACTCCACGCTCTGGAGCGAAGATTTCACCGATGAATATTTCCTCACCGGCCTGAAATCCTGGCTCTCGACCGGCGTCGCCAAACACAAGACCGCCCACGTCAAACCGCTCGCCAAGGCCACCGTCCCGCCCAAGGCCCGCGCGCTCGCCAAGAAAATCGCCGACGATCTCCGCCGCCGGAAATCCATCATGGGCATCTTCGACGAGGGCTGCATGGGCATGTATAACGCCATCATCCCCGACGAACTCCTCTTCAAGACCGGCGTTTACAAAGAGCGCCTCTCGCAATCCGCCCTCTACTACGGCGCCACGCAGGTCGGCGACGACGAGGCGAAGGCCGTTTACCAATGGCTGCTTGCCAGGGGCATGAAGTTCCACCTCGGCACCGACGACAAAACCGAACTCACCGAGGCGCAGGTCCTCTGGCAGTGCAAAACCTACGTCGCCGCCCTCCGCATCGCCGACGAGTTCGGCTGCGAGTCCATCGGCATCCAATACCAGCAGGGCCTCAAGGACCTGCTCCCTGCGAGCGACCTCGTTGAAGGCATCCTCAACAACAGCGACCGCCCGCCCGTCAAGAATGCCGCCGGCGAAGTCATCCGCGCCGGCCAGCCGCTCACCCACTTCAACGAAGTCGACGAATGCGCCGGCCTCGACGGCCTCTTTACCAACCGCGTGCACACCGCTCTCGGCCAACCCGTCGAAAACACGCTCCACGATTTGCGTTGGGGCGCCACCGACGCCAGCGGCACGACCTCCGAATACGTCTGGGTCTTCCTCATCTCCGGCAGCGCTCCGCCCGCGCACCACATCGATGGCTACAAGGGCACCGACTCGCTGCGCCAGCCGCCCATGTATTTCCGCCTCGGCGGCGGCACCGTCCGCGGCATCGCGAAGCCCGGCGAAATCGTCTGGAGCCGCATCTTCGTCGAAGCGGGCAAACTCAAGATGGACCTCGGCCGCGCCAAGGTCATCACGCTCCCGCAGGCCGAGACGGAACGCCGTTGGAAAGAGACGACCGTGCAGTGGCCGATCATGCACGCCGTCACCTACGGCGTCTCGCGCGACCAGATGATGGCCCGCCACAAGGCGAACCACATCCAAGTTGCCTACGCGAACAGCGCCAAAGAAGCCGACCTCGCCCTCTACGCCAAAGCCGCCCTTGCCGCCGAACTCGGCCTCGAAGTCAGCGTCTGCGGCACGAAGGCCGACGGCAAAGCGTTCTGAGCAGGCAGCGCGAACTTCGCCGCCGTAGTAGTAGGGCCGGTCTACGACCGGCCCTTTCTTTTTCCGAACTTCTTCAACCACAGATTTCATGGATTGGCACAGATAGCTTCGCGCGGCGCGGGCCTAATCCGTGTTCACCCGGGCCATCTGTGGTCTAAAACTTTGCGCGCCTTCGCCTCCTCTACGTCCGCCGCACACTCACCGCCTCGGCATTTGACATGATATTCTTACATGACAGTTTCCCAGCATGGCTCAATCGACCCTCACTGAACGAGGCCAAATCTCTATCCCTTCCTCTCTGCGGAAATCTATGAAGTTGCGCCCCGGTCAGAGCTTTCACTGGCAGCGCATCTCCGACCGGGAAATGCGGATTTCTGTCGAAACCGAGCCCGCCGCCGGCCCGTTGGCCGCCCTGGGCTACGCCAAGAAACTGCGTGCCGGACCGGCACGACGCACCGCCAGTTGGATGGCCGAGCTGCGAGCCGGAGAAAAATAGCCGTGTGGATCGTCGACACCTGCGTCGTGCTCGATGTCTTCGAGCACGACCCGTCCTTCGGCCAGCCCTCCGCGGAACTACTCCATAAACTCTTAACCCAAGGGCTGGCCGTAAGCCCTGTCACAATGGTGGAGCTATCAGCCGCGTTCGCCGGCGACCTCGCAGAACAAAAGCGTTTCTTGGACTTGGCCGGCATCTCTTACGTTGAGCCATGGACCTCGACCGACACCGAGCACGCCCATCTTGCGTGGCACGCCTACGTGACGGCCAAGCGCCTGGGCAAAGCCGCCAAAAAACCTGTGGCCGACATCCTCATCGGTGCCTTTGCCGCCAACCGCACGGGACTGGTCACGCGCAACGCCCGCGATTTCACCCGTTGGTTTCCAACCTTGAAGGTCCGCGAACCCTGAGCGCGCCTCTGCTCGCGCCACGATTCGCTCCTGGAACTACGCCTCGACCCCCGCGACGCTGCCACTGCCCTATCCCGTGTCCTTTCGCTTTAAACTCCTCACCCTCGCCGCTCTGACCTTTTCGTCTTTGGCCCGCGCCGCCGAGCCCGCCCGCCTCCCGCGCGAAAATCTCCTCCTCCGTCACGAAGCCTCGGGCGCGACCGTTGCGGTGCGCACGACCACTGACTGGCAACAGCGCCGCGCCGAAATCGTCCGCGGCATGGAGACCGTCATGGGCGCCTACCCCGGCGCGATGTCACCCAAACGCGTCGCTCTCGACATGCGCGTCGCAGAGGAAATCGACCGCGGCTCCTACGTCATCCGCCGCCTCACCTACCAATCCGAGCCCGGCAGCCGCACGCCCGCCTTCCTCTGCATCCCCAAAGCTGCGCTCGTAGCTAACGCCACCACCGCCCACGCGTTTCCTGCAGTCCTCTGTTTGCACCCCACCGACCAAACCGCCGGCGCCGGTGTCGTCGTGGGCCTCGGCGGCAAACCCAACCGCCAATACGCGAGCGAACTCGCCGCGCGCGGCTACGTCACACTCGCCCCCGCCTACCCGCACCTCGCCAACTACGCGCCCGATCTCAAAGGCCTCGGCTATGCGAGCGGCACGATGAAAGCCATCTGGGACAACTCCCGCGCCCTCGACCTTCTCGCCTCACTCCCATTCGTAAAAACCTCCGCCGGCTTCGGCGCCATCGGCCACTCCCTCGGCGGACACAATTCTCTCTACACCGCCGTTTTCGAACCGCGGATTGCCGCGATCGTTTCCAGCTGCGGCTTCGATTCCTACCTCGACTACTACGGCGGCAAACCCGCCGTGTGGGCCCCGGGAAAAGGCTGGTGCCAGGAACGCTACCTGCCGCGCCTCCTCACCTACGCCGGCCACCTCGCCGACATTCCCTACGACTTCCACGAAATCCTTGGCGCCCTCGCGCCTCGCCCCGTCTTCATCAACGCCCCGCTCCGCGATTCCAATTTCCAGTGGCAATCCGTCGACCGCTGCGTCGCCGCCGCCCGCGACGTCTACGCGCTGCACAACGCCGCCGCCCGCCTGACCGTCGCCCACCCCGACAGCGAACACGACTTTCCCGACGCCCAACGCGAAACCGCCTACCGCCTGTTCGACTCCGTGCTGAAATAACGGTGCTCACCGTTGCCGCCCCAACGACAACGCCCCCCCCATCGCGCCGTAGTCGGCACTACCGATCAATCGGCAAATAGATCGGCAATAACGCGGCATCGATTTTCACACAAAATACTTTAACTCTCTTATCATACGGGCATAGATTCACCCGTAGTTCGGCAAAAAGATCGGCAATAATGCTCACTAAAACGGCCATCGAGCCCGTCATTCCCGTCCAGAAACTCCGGCCCCTGGAGGACTTGGCCTGCACGATCGTCGAGCGGTCCGCCCGCCTTTCCGCCGGTCTGCGCGGGCCCCTGCGCGCGCAGGTCGCCGAACTTACCCGGTGGATGCATTGCTACTACTCGAATCTCA
>CALRZR010000181.1:0-16081 GCA_943372705.1 Opitutus sp. GAS368
TCACGGCCACGTCGGGATCGGCGCCCGAGAAATAAGTCCCGCCCGTCGCATCCTGCAAAAAACGAAACGGCTGCCCCTCGGCCCGATAGGTAATCACCCCGCGCAACTTCACCGGGTAGCCGCGCGCCGCTTCTTCCGGCGTCAGCTGCCGCACCTGCCGCACCGTCGTGAGGGTGGGCAAGTCCGCCGTCTGCGCCGCCGCCACCGCGCACACGATGCCTCCGCACAACGTCGCGCAGAGCACAAATGACGGGGATCGGTTCATCGGCGGGGCCGACGCCACTCCACCCCCTCGCGCGAAGCAAGCCCATCGTCGTCACCCGCCCGCATTCGCCCCCGGATTATACCAATGGACACCTGTCGGCCCTCCTACCGCGACGCTAAACTCCACCCCACCCCGCGGCGACGCCCCTGCGCGTCCTCTCCCTTTTTCATGCACCTCGCCCTTTCCCGCCCCCTTTCCCGCCGCACGTTCCTCCGCGGCGCCGGCGTCACGCTCGCCCTGCCCGTGCTCAACGCCATGACGCCCACGTCGCTCCGCGGAGCCAGCCCCGCCGCAACGCCGCCGAAACGCTTCGCGTTTATCTACACCCCTAACGGCTACAACCAGGCCACCTTTCTCCCTGCCCAGACCGGCCTCAACTGGTCCCTCCCCGCCGCCCTCCAGCCGCTCGCCCCCGTCCAGTCCGACGTCGCGCTCGTCACCGGTCTCGATCGCACCTACGTCGGCGGCACCGGCGTCCACGCCCAATGCGGCGCCTGCTGGCTCACCAGTTCTCCGCCTGTCGAGACGCTCGACGGCGCCTTCCCCACCAACATCACGCTCGACCAAATCATCGCGCAGGAACAGGGCCGCGACACCGTGCTCCCGTCACTCGAACTCAGCTGCAATGATTTCGCCGACAACAAGGAGACCAAATATTTCGAGTGCATCTCCTGGGCCGGCCCCGGCTACGCCGCCAACACCGAAAAAAATCCCCGCGCCGTCTTCCGCCGCCTCTTTGGTCAACCCGACGCCCGCCCCACGCGCAGCGTCCTCGATGTCGTGCTCGCCGAAGCCCGCGCGCTCCAGCAGCGCCTTGGTCGCGACGACCGCCACAAACTCGACGAATATCTCACCAGCGTGCGCAGCACCGAGCAGCGCATCGAGCGTGCCGAACGCGCCGCGACCCGCCTCCAGCGACCGCCCCTCCCGGAGCCCGCCGGCATCCCGGAAAAGCGCGGCGACTATCTCCGTCTCCAGGCCGAGTTGTTCGTCCTCGCCTTCCAACAGGACCTCACCCGCGTCGCCACCCTCGTCGTCGATCCCGAGCGCTGGGACTCCCCGCGCATGTATCACGATGTCTTCGACAAGCCTCAAAACCACCACGTCCTCACCCACACCAAGGGCGAAGACGCGAAGGCCGCCATCACCAAGATCGACCGCTTTCACATCGAGTTCTACGCCCACGTTGTGTCCCGCTTGAAGAGCATCCGCGAAGGCAACGGCACGCTCCTCGATTCCACCGTCCTCGCGATGGGCAGCGGCATCAGCGACGGCGACTCGCACAACTACCGCGATCTCCAAGTCCTCCTCGCCGGCGGTGCCCTCCGTCGCGGCCATTTCCGCTACGATGGCGACCGCCCGCTCGCCGACCTCTGGCTCACCCTCGCCCAACACGGTGGCGCCCGCCGTCCGCGTTTCGCCGACAGCACCGGCCCGCTCAAGGAACTCCTCGCCTGAACGCGTATATGCATCGGCGCACTTTCCTCACCCGCACCGCGCAGGCCGGCCTCGCCCTCGCCACTCCGCCCCTGCTGCGCTCCGCCACGTCCGCGCCCGCCGCCGCGAAACCCGCCCCGCTCATCGGCATCCAAATCGCCGGCCACAGCCTCTTCGACGAGGGCATCGAGCGTTGCCTCGACCTCGTTCAATCCACCGCGCGCGCCAACGCGCTCTTTCTCTACAGCCACTCGCACTACGCCGCGCACAATCGCCCGCCCTCCGTCTACGCCGACCATGGCGTCCCGCTCAAAGACGAGCGCAAGCGCAAGCTCACCCGCCTCTGGGTCCGCCACCACGACGCGCGTTTCCGCGCGACCTCGCTCCGTTTCCCGCGCCCTGCCGCCGACGAGGAATACGGCGACCGCGACCTGTTCGCCGAGCTCGCTCCCGTCTGCCGCCGGCGCGGACTCAAACTCTACGCCCGTATCCTGGAACCGGGCACGGGCGAGCTCCGCGGGCGCGTCCCCCACTACGAACGCGCCATGAGCGTCGGCCTCGATGGCAAGATTTCCGCCCAACCGTGCCGCAACAATCCCGAGTGGCAGGGCTTCTGGGACGCCCTTGTCGACGACACGATTCGCACCTACCCGCTCGACGGCTACCAGTGGGGCGCCGAGCGCGTCGGCCCGCTCTCGGAGCTGCTCTGGCGCGGCACGATGCCGTTCTGTTTCTGCCCGCATTGCGAAGCCCGCGCCCAACGCGAGGGCATCAACCCCGCCCGCGCCCGCCAGGGTTTCACCGCCCTCCATTCCCTCATCAGCGGACTCCGTGCTGGCGGCGCCCGTCCGCCCGACGGCGTCTTCACCAACGTCCTCCGCCTCCTCATGAAATTCCCCGAGGTGCTTGCGTGGGACTACCAGTGGCGCCTCGCCCTCGAAGAACAGGGCCGCCGCACGCACGCGCTCGTGAAAGCCGCCCGCCCCACCGCGCAGGTCGGCCGCCATTTCGACCATCAAAACACGTCGTGGGACGGCCTCTTCCTCGCGCAGCTCAGCTACGCCGACGTCGTCCCCTACACCGATTTCATCAAACCCATTCTCTACCACGACATCCTCGGCCCGCGCCTGCGCTGGTGGCACCTCGACCGTCTCAAACAAGGCCCCCTCGCCGAGCTCTCGCTCGCGCAATCGCTCGATCTCTTCTACGCGCTCCGCGGCTACGATCCGAAGCGCGAACCCACGCTCGACGAACTCGACCGCCGCGGCCTCAGCGCCGACTACGTCGCCGAGGAAACGCGCCGCATCGTCGCCGTCGTGCAGGGCAAGTGCGGCGTCGTCCCCGGGATCGGCGTCGATGTGCCCGACAACATTGCGCGCCCCGCCGGCCACGCCGCCTCGAAATTCCGCAGCACGCCCGCCAGCCTCCGCACCGCCGTCACGCAGTCGTTCGCCGCCGGCGCCACCGGCCTCCTGATCTCCCGCGAATACGACGAGATGCGCGTCGAAAACCTCCGCGCCATCGGCGACACGCTCCGCGACCTCGGCCACGCGTAACTCCTCACTCTTACCCCACACCCCATGCCTCCCGCGTCCCGCAAACTCCCCCGCCTACTCGCCGTCATCGGCACCCTCCTCGTCACTCCCGCCTTCGCCCAAACCACCGCACCGGCCAACACTCCCGCGCCCGCCTCGCCGCGCGACGACTCCGCCGTGGTCCTCTCTCCGTTCGAAGTCTCCACCACCAGCGATGTCGGCTACGTCGCCACCAACTCCCTCGCGGGCAGCCGCCTCAATTCCGCACTCAAAGACACGCCCGCCATCATCGACGTTTTCACCAAGGAATTCCTGATCGATATCGGCGCCACCACGCTTGAGCAGGCGATGGTGTATTCCAACAACAGCCAGATCGACGACGGCGACGCCGAGCGCGTCAACAGCGGCCTCACTCAGACCGGTGCCTCCAACTCCTTCCGCTTCCGCTCCCGCGGTATCCTCGGCAACACCACGCGCAATTATTTCGAGACCCGCCTCTCCACCAATTTCTACAACGTCGAGCGCCTCGACGATTCCCGCGGCCCCAACTCTGTGCTCTTCGGCATCGGCTCCGCCGGCGGCATCGTCAACAACTCGCCCAAACGCGCCCAGTTCGGCGCCCGTTCCGCCGAGTTCCAATTTCAAGGCGACAACTTCGATTCCTTCCGCGCCGCCGCCGATTTCAACCTGCCCCTCGTCGCCAAGAAATTCGGCGTCCGCGTCAACGCCCTCCACGACGAAAAGAAGACGTGGCGCGACTACCTCGGCACCACGCGCCGCGCCGCCACCGTCGCCGCCACTTACCGTCCGTTCGAGCGCACCGAAATCCGTTTCGACGCCGAGAAGGGCGACGTCCGCGGCACCATCGGCCGCAACTACCCCGTCAACGACGGCATCACCCGCTGGTGGAACAACGGCAACACCGTCGTCGCCTCCACCGTCACGACCGCGCCCACCACCGCCCAAGCCGCACTGGGCATCAATCGTCCGCTCACCGCCACTCGCCTCGTCCACGTCGAAAATCAGAACCTCGTCCTCAACGTCCAAAACTACTGGGCCACCGTCGCCGACACGCCCTACAATTCCAGCATCCTCAACAATCCCGCGCGTGTGCCCTACGAAGCCTTCGCGCCGGGCCCCGGCGGTCGCACGCTTCACGATTTCGAAAACATCACGCTCGTCGCCGAGCATCGCTTCACCGCCGCGCTCGCCGCCGAAGTCGGCGTTTACCACGAGCTCGGCACGTGGCAAAATTACGACCTCGGCGGCAGCAACGTCATCGTCACCGGCGACCCCAACGGCCTCCTCCGCAATCCCGCGAACGTGATCGCCCTCGGCAGCTTTCGCCCCTCCGCCGACCCCGCCGGCAATCTCATCAACCCAAACGCCGGCCGCTCCTACTACGAGACCGCGTGGCAGCGCCGCAATGGTCGCACGGAAAGCGACAACGCCCGCGTGACCGTCGCCTACGAAAAAGATCTCGGCCGCTGGGGCCGCCACCGCATGGCCGCCCTCGCTCAGTATCAGGTGGAAGACTCGCTCACGTTCACCGAACGCGAGTCGTGGCTCGGCGCGCCGTTTAACAACGAGCCCACGAACGACAACAACGGCGTCTGGCGCCGCGCCTACGTCACCCTCGGCGACTCCGGTTCGCAGCGCGTCCCCGATCCACTCGCGCAGCCGAATCTCACATTCAACTACCCCGGCCGCACCGCCCCGCTCACCAGCGGTTGGATTCCCAACGGCGGCGGCACCAAGACCACGCGCACGATCTCCAGCCAGATGTTCGCCCTGCAAAGTTCGTGGTGGAAAAATCGCGTCGTCACCACCCTCGGCTTCCGCCGTGACGCGCTCACGCAGGAGCGCACCACCACCGTCCGCGACACGACCGGCATTTGGGCCGGCACCGCCGGCGTGCAGGTCTTCAACGCGTCATCGCCCACGCAGGAATTCGAGTTCACCGGCCGCACCACCACCGCCGGCGTCGTCGTGCACCCCGTCGGCTGGTTCTCCGTCTTCGGCAACGTATCCAAAAATCTGGGCCTGCCCACGTTCACGCAACGCATCGGCCCCGACGGCGGCGTGCCGCCACCGCCCAGGGGCGAGGGCTTCGACACCGGCTTCATGCTCAACTTCCGGCAGGACCGCATCGTCGCGCGCGTGAGCTATTTCGAGACCACCGCGAAAGACCAGAGCGCGTCGATGGGCGTCGATGGTGCGTTCATGACCAACTACAACAACATCCTCGGCATCCTCGAAGATCCCAACGGCGACGGCAGCCGCGCCGACCAACTCTACACCGCCGCCCAGCTCGCGAAATACCCCACGCTCCGCCCCCGCGCCCTCGCCAATGCCGACGTCCTCGACAACGAAAACCGCGGCGTCGAAGCCCGCCTCACCGCCAATGTCGGCGAGAGCCTGCGCTTCATCGTGAATTACTCCTATTCGTTTCAAGAACGCTCCAACGCTTACAAGCACACCTACCCCCAGTTCCAGCAACTCGACCAGTTCATCGCCGACGTCCAGGCCGCCAACCGGAACGTGGACATCGCCAACGCCCGCGGCACCCAAGGCGAAACCCTCGCCGCCCTCGTCGCCCGTAACTGGGAGGACCTCGAAGGCCGCAAACTCGACTTCGGCAACGCCGTCGGCAACCGCGCGCACAAGGCGAACTTCTTTGCCAACTACACCTTCAAGCGCGGCCGCCTCAACGGCTGGTCCGTCGGTCTCGGCGGCCGCTATCTCGGACCCAACCACGCCGGCCGCATCTACAGCGCGCCCGGCGTGCCCCCGCAGATTTCCGGGGGCAACGTCGGCGTCGGCATCAACGGCCCCGAGGTTTACGGCAACGACAGCCTCCAATTCGACACCATGCTGCGCTACCAGACGCGCTTCTCCCTCCTCGGCCGCAACGTCCGCGCCTCCTTCCAGCTCAACGGCCGCAACGTCCTCAACGAGCACGATATTTCCATCCGCCGCTACAAGACCGACGGCCTCACCCTCGACCGTTTCGCCCTCACCGATCCGCGCGAGATCGTCCTCTCCACCACCCTGCGCTTCTGAGTTTTTTCATGACGCCGCTTTCTTTCACCGCGCGCACGCTCGCCGCGTTGCTCCCGCTCACAATCGTTTTCTCCGCTTCGTCGCGCGCATCCGCCGCTCCCGACTTCGCCCGCGACATCAAACCGCTGCTCGCGAAATATTGCTACGACTGCCACGATGCAGCCACGCAGAAGAGTGGCCTCGATCTCGAGCGCTTCGCCGACTTCGCCGCCGCGGAACGCGAACGCCCGCTCTGGGGCTCCGTCCTCGAAAAGATCGAGTCGCTCCAAATGCCTCCCCCGAAGGAGGACCACCCGCCCACGGCTTCCGAGCGCCGCCAGTTGCTCGACTGGATCAACCACCTCGCCGCGCTCCCCGATCCGGCCCTCGCCGCCCGCGATCCCGGCAAGCCGCTCCTGCGCCGCCTCACGCGGCTCGAATACAACAACTCCGTCCGCGATCTCCTCGGACTGAGCACCGATGTATTCATGTTTACCGAACGCCTCCCCTTCGCCGACAAATCCTACTTTCAACCCGCCAACGGCCGTCTCGGCGACACGCTCGAAATCCGCCCGCGCGAATACGGCCAGAAATATCCCGTCCTCCTCCCCGCCTCCGGTCTCCCCGGCGACAACCGCGCCGAACACGGCTACCGCAACCGCGGTGACGCCAACAATCTCTCCCCGCTTCTCCTCGAGAAATACGTCTCGCTCGCCGGCGAAATCGCTTCTCACCCTGAGTTGCTGCAACGCAGTCCCGCCTTCGCCGACCTCGTCGGCGTCACCCCGCCGCCGCTCCCCTCCGCGCGCCCGACCCCTTCGACTGCCGCCACGTCTGTTCCCGCCGCCTTCGAATTTGCACCTCGCGCGCCGACACTCCCCACCGCACCCGGCAGTGCTATCGCGCTTCCCGCGTTTCGCATCCAATTCGCCGCCGCTCTCCGCGAGGGCCGCGCCGGCGTCTTCGACGTTCCCGCTTCCCTTTCCAATCAAACCATCGCCGGCAAAGGCGGCCTCATCAAAGCGCCGTTCGGCCGGCGCTCCCTCGAAATCAACCCCAACGCCGACCTCTGGCTCGTCGGTTTCTCCACCGCCCAACCGACCTCCGGCAGCCTCCTGCTCACCAACAAACTCAACGGTGCAAAACACTTTGAGCTCACCCTCGCCATCAAGAGCGACGACGCCGACGAGGGCATCGAGTCCCTCGCCGTCTGCGTGCTCGGTCGCCGCGGCCAGAGCGGTCGCGTCACGCTCACCGCGCGTTTCTCCGACGCCACCGAGACAAAACTCTCCGCCACCCTCGCCGAGGGCACCGATGCGACGACCTTCTTTAGTTTCGCCGCCCTTCCCGGCGAACGCATCACCCGCCTCGACGTCGATGGCTCCGGCTTCAGCGGCGACTACGTCCTCCTCGACGACCTCGCCTTCATCACCAACGGTAAACCTCAGCCCCCCACTCCTACCCCCGCCGCAACACCAGCGCCCACCCCCGCGCCGCCGCCAGTCGCCGCCAAGCCGCCCGCTCCCGCCGCGGCGAAAACATTTCCCCCGCTGCCCGAGCGTCTCACTGCTTTCCTCGAACGCGCTTTCCGCCGCCCGCTCGCTCCCGCTGAGACGGCCCGCTACCTCGACCTGTTCCAATCCGCCCGCGCCGCCGGCCGCGACGACACCGCCGCGCTGCGCCTCGTCGTGCAGACCGCGCTTTCGTCCCCGAGCTTTCTCTTCCTGACCGAATCCGCCGACGCCGCCCAACCCTCCGTCCGCCCGCTCGACGATTTCGAACTCGCCTCGCGGCTCTCGTATTTCATCTGGGCCTCGCTCCCCGACGCCGAGTTGCTCGCCACCGCCCGCGCCGGCCGCCTGCGCGACCCCGCTGTGCTCGCTGACCAGACGCGCCGCCTCCTTCGCGATCCCAAAGCCCGCGAACTCAGCGAATCCTTCGCCACGCAATGGCTCCGCCTCGACCAGCTCTCCACCGCCAAGCCCGACACCGATCTCTTCAAAGCCTTCTACTCGGGCCCGCAGGGCAAAGACACGCTGCACAGCGCCATGCTGACCGAGGCGCTCCTCCTTTTCGAAACCGTGCTCGTCGAAGATCGCAGTATCCTGGATTTTATCGGCGCCGACTACACGTGGCTCAACCCGCGCCTTGCCCGCGCCTACGGCCTCGCCCCCGCCAGCTCCGCACCCGCACCCATTCCCGCCGGCGCCGGCAACCGCGAGTTGCGCGAAGCCGCCAACCGCGCTGCCAATGTCTGGCGCCGCACCCCGCTCACCGACGCCAACCGCGGCGGCTTCATCACAATGGGCGCGCCGCTCACCGTCACGTCGCTGCCGTTTCGCACAAGCCCCGTGAAACGCGGCGCCTGGCTCCTCGAAACCATTTTCAACCGGCCGCCGCAGGAGCCCAAAGTCGCCTTCGCCATTGAGGACGACACCAAGGAGGCCGCCGCTGCGCAAAGCATCCGCCAAAAATTCGAAGCCCACCGCAACAAAGCCGCCTGCTACTCCTGCCACGTGCGCCTCGATCCACCCGGCTTCGCCCTCGAACGCTTCGATCCCATCGGCCGCTGGCGCGAAACCGATGGCGGCCAGCCCGTCGACGCCCGCGGCGAGTGGAACGGCACCGCCTTCGACGGCCCCGCCGGCTACAAAGCCGCCCTCCTCCGCGATCCCGCCGAGTTCACCCGTGGCTTCACCGAACATCTACTCAGCTACGCCCTCGGCCGCAAACTCGAACTCTACGATCTCCCCGCCGTGCAGGAGATTCAACGCGCCACCACCGCGGACCAACACCGCTTCAGCCGCCTCGTCGTCGAAATCGTCCAGTCGTATCCGTTTCGCCATACGCGCAACCGCGACCTCCCCACCGCCGGCCAATGACCCCGCCGCACTTGATCGTTTGTCTCGCTGTCGCACTCGCCTTGACGCTCGGCCTCCGTGCCGCCGAGCTCAACCTCCTGCGCGGTGCCGTTGATCTTCACTGCCACTCCGGGCCCGACATCGTCCCTCGTTCCGTCAACGACATCGAACTCGCCCAACTCGCCCGCGCCGCCGGCCTGCGTGCCGTAGTCATCAAAAACCACCACACGCCCACTGCCGCGCGCGCCCAACTCGCCGCGCTCGCCGCCCCCGGCCTTGAGGTCTTCGGTGGTATCGTGCTCAACCACTCGGTCGGCGGGATCAACGTCGAGGCCGTCCGTCGTATGGCCGAGATGGATGGCCGTCGCGGCAAATTCGTCTGGCTCCCCACCTTGGATGCCGAGAACGCCGTCCGCACCGCCCGCGAATCCCGTTCCTATGTCTCCGTCGTTTCTGACGGTGCGCCGGTCCCCGCCCTCGCCGCGATCTTCGCTTACATCGCGCAGCACAACCTCGTGCTCGCCACCGGCCACTCCTCCGCCGCCGAATCTCTCGTGCTGGCCGCCGCCGCCCGCGCCGCGGGCGTCAAGAACATCGTCATCACCCACGCCCTCTTCCCGTCGCTCGCCGCATCTGCCGCTGACCTTCGCGCCCTCGCCCAACTTGGGGCGTGGATCGAACTCGCCTGGCTCATGCACCTTCCACCCACGCCCGGTCCCGGCGCGCCCATCAGCGCCGCAGGCCCACTTGTGCCGCTCGACCGCGCCGTCGCTGCCATCCGCGACGTCGGTGCCCGCCACATCGTGCTCTCGTCCGATTTTGGGCAGGCTGCGAACTTGCCGCCCCCCGACGGCCTCCGCGCCTTCCTCACCGCCCTTGCCGCCGCAGGCATCTCCCAAGCCGATCTCGAGCTGATGGTCCGCCGCAATCCCGCGACCCTCCTCGGTCTCGCCCCCTGAATTTCACCATGTTCACCACCGCGCTCCCTCGACTCGCTTTCGTCTCCGCCTGCCTAGCACTCAGCCTGCTCCGTGCCGCCGAGCCGGCGCCCGTCCGCCTCCTCTTCGCCGGGAGCAGCAGTGCCTACTGGAACGACCTTCCCCGTGAAGTCGCCCGCACCGTCGACCGTCAGCTTTCACATCGCCCCGGTGCCGCCGTCATCCCCGCGATCGTCGGCCGCAGCGGCAGCGATATCCGCGTCTACCTCGAACCCGGCTTTAACCGCTACGAATACGGCGTGAAGCCGGGCCAGACCTTTCTGCAAAAAATCACCGACGAGCGCCCCGAGCTGGTTGTGCTCATGACGGTCGCCCGCTTCATAATGGGGGACGAAGACCCGGCAAAAACCGGCCAGGCCCACCGCGACGCCGTCACGCGCTACTGCACCGCGATTCGCGCCGCCGGCGGCGAACCCGTCTTCTACGAAATGGGTTGGGGCAGATCCGACCGCGAAGCCGAAGGTCGCAAGCGCATCTTCGATCTCGCCGTGCAGAATCGCATCCGCCTCTTCGCGCCGTGTTCGACCGCGTGGGCCCGCGTTTATCGCGAGCGTCCCGATCTCGCCCTGCAGCACCCGAAGGACAACTCCCACCCTGGTGACGCCGGCCACTTTCTCAATGTCGCCTGCTTCTACGCCGCGCTCACGCGTCGCTCGCCCGTCGGCGTGCTTCCGCGCACGTTTCCCGTTTGGCCTCACGCTCTGCCCAAGCCCGAGACCGAAGCCGATAAGGCGGTCGAAGCCGCGCGCATCGCCGCCTTCAAACCCGACGCCTACCAAGCCACCCTCGCGAAATGGATGTATCGCAACGCCTCGATGAATCTCACTGCCACGCTCGACGAACCGACCGCCGCCTATCTGGAACGTGTCGCGTGGGAAACGTGGCGGGAACTCGACCGACGGCTTTCCAGCCGCTAAGCCTTCGATCTCCTCCCGGTGACTCTCCCCCTCAAACGCACTCTCGATCGTATTCCCGGCGGCATGATGTTGGTGCCACTGCTGGTCGGCGCCGTCATCGCCAACGCCGCCCCGGGCACGCCAACACTCTTCGGCTCGTTCACCGGAGCGCTCTTCACCGGCGCCCTGCCGATTCTGGCCGTATTTTACGTCTGCATGGGCGCGACGATTACGTTTCAGGCCGCACCCTACATCCTGCGCAAGGGCGGCGTTCTCCTCGGCGCAAAAGTTTTGTGCGGCGTGATCGTCGCCCTCGTCGCGGGGCGGTTCTTGGGCGAGGCCCCCGTCGCGACGGGTGTCTTCGCAGGACTTTCCACCCTCGCGCTCGTCGCCGCTATCAACGACACCAACGGCGGCCTCTACATGGCCCTCATGACGCAATACGGCCGCCCACGCGATGCAGCCGCGTATTCTGTGATGTGTCTCGAAAGCGGTCCGTTCCTCACGATGCTCACGCTCGGCATCGCCGGCATGTCGGCGTTTCCGTTGCCCGTGTTGCTCGGTGCGATTCTACCACTGCTGGTCGGCATGGCGCTCGGCAACCTGGATCCGCAGATGCGTGAGTTCCTCGGCGGCGCCACGAAAGTCCTCATCCCGTTCTTCGCCTTCGCCCTCGGCACCACCCTGAACCTCAGCAACGTCTGGCAAACTGGCCTCCTTGGTCTCGGTCTCGGACTATTCGTTGCAATCTTCAGCGGGGCTGTGCTCCTGCTCGCCGACCGCCTCACCGGCGGTAACGGCGTCGCTGGTCTAGCCGCCTCTTCCACCGCCGGCAACGCCGCGGCGGTGCCTGCCCTCATCGCCGCCGCCAATCCGGCCTACGCTCCGGCCGCCGCCACGGCGACACTCTTGGTTTCCGCGAGTGTCGTCGTCACCGCCATCACCACTCCGCTGCTCACCGCGTGGTGGGCCGCCCGCCAGCTCTACGTCGGGGAGGATACGGCGCTCGCCGACACTCACGATGCCGTTGCCAAGTCGGCCGCGCCGCGCCACTGACGCGCCATGCCTTCCGTTCCGCCCGTCTGGATTCTCGCGGACGACCTGACCGGCTCCGCCGATGCCGCGCTCCCGTTCTGGCGCGCCGGGCGGCGGGCGCAGGTGCTCTTCGATCCGACCGCCACGTGGCCCGACAATCCCGGCGTTCTCTCCCTCTGCACCCACACCCGGGCGATGAACGAAACCGATGCCGCCCAGACCGTGCGCAATCTCGCGCGGCGTCTCCCGCCCGGAGCCTTTGTCTTCAAAAAAATCGATTCCACGCTCCGCGGTTGGATCGGCGCCGAGTCGTCGGCGTTGCTCGACGTCCTCCCAGACCGTAACGCGGTCTTTGCTCCCGCTTATCCGTCCAAGGGGCGAACCCTCGGCCCCGATGGCGTCTACCGGGTCCACAGAGAGCCCCTTGCTCAGACCGAGTTTGCGTCGGAGACGATCGGTCTGCCCGCCGACTCCACGCTACCTGCCTTCATCACCCGCCACTTTGGCACCCGCGCTCCGCGGGTCCGCACACTCGCCGCCGAAAATGACGATGAATTTCACGCCGCTGTTGCGACCGTGTGCTCCGCCGCAATCTGGATCGGCTCACCCGGACTCGCCATCGCCCTCGCCGGTCCCACCTCGCGCCCGCGTCCGGCACCAACGCCGCCTACGCAAATACCCGGCGCAGCCATCGTCGTCGCCGCCGGCAGCCGCCGCACACTGACCCAGCGTCAAGTCACTGCGCTCACCGCGGCCGTTCCGACGGGCCTGACGCTCCTTCGCCCGCCCGATACTGCTTACGACCCGGCCCAGTCGAACGCCTTCGCCGAAGAACTCGGCGCTCGGACCGCCACCGTCGCCCGTCGCCTCGGCGGTTGCGGTCTTATTCTCACCGGTGGCGACATCGCCGCCGCCACGTGTCGCCATCTGGGCATTTTCTCCGCGGAGATCGTCGGCGAGGTTGAGGACGGCCTGCCGATCCTCCGCGCCGGAAACACCCTTATCGTTACCAAAGCCGGCGGCTTCGGCGACGATCATTCCCTCGTTCGCGCCTATCATTCTCTCCGTCTCTTGCTCTCATGAGTCTTCCCATCGTTGCCATCACCGTCGGCGATCCGGCCGGCATCGGTCCGGAAATTGTCCTCCGAGCCATCGTGCGCCCCGAGGTTCTCGCCCACTGCCGTCCGCTCGTCGTCGGTCCGCGCGCGATTCTCGACCTTGTCGCGCAACGGATCGCACTCGCACCCGCCCGAGACGTCGATGACATCCCCGTTTCAACCGATGAGATTACCCCGGGCCGAGAGTCGGCTGCGGCCGGCCGTTGCGCCGTGCTCGCGGTTAAGCGCGCCGTTGCCCTCGTCCAATCCGGGGCCGCTGGTGCTATCGCGACGGCGCCCCTCAACAAAGCCGCGATGTTTTCCGCCGGCTTCCACTATCCCGGCCATACCGAACTCCTCGCCGAACTCGCCGGCGTGCACGACTACACGATGATGCTCGCCGCGGGAAAACTACGCGTCGTGCACACCTCGACCCATGTCAGTCTCAGCGAGGCCATCCGGCGCGTCACCCGCGAGCGTGTCCGCACGGTCATCCGCATAGCCCACGAAACGCTTCTCCGCATGGGTGTTCCGCGCCCACGCATTGCGGTCGCCGGTCTGAATCCCCACGCCGGGGAAGGCGGTCTCTTTGGCCGCGAGGAGATCGACCACATTGCGCCTGCCATCGCCGACGCCCGCGCGGCCGGCTTCGACGCCACCGGGCCTTGGCCCGGCGACACTATTTTTTTCCGCTGCGCCCGGGGGGATTTCGATGTCGTCGTTGCGCAGTATCACGATCAAGGCCACGTCGCCGTGAAACAGGCCGGTTTCGAAACCGGCGTAAACATCACCGCCGGTCTCCCGTTCGTCCGGGTTTCTGTCGATCACGGCACCGCCTTCGACATCGCATGGCAGGGCAAGGCCAGCGCGTCTTCCATGGTTGAAGCGATCCTGCTCGCCGCCGAGCTCGCCTCGGCCCGGTAACCGTCCACCGATTTCCCTCTTGTCTCTCCCGACCGCCCCGCTCGACGAGCCGACCGCCGCCTACCTCGAACGCGTCACCTGGGAGACGTGGCAGCATATCGACCGCCGCCTCTCGGCGCGCTGAACTTCAGGTTTTGCTCCGGCGGGACCACTCGCTCCACCGGATCACACGCCGCCAGGCGAAGCTCAGAGCGAGAGAATGTATTCCAGCAGATCGTCGATCTGCTCGGGTTTCAGGTGCGAAGTGCGCCCGTGCCGATCGCCCGTGTTCCGGGTCGTCAGGACTTCGCGCATCGTCGCAGCCGAGCCGTCATGCAGATAGGGCGCGGTGCGCCAGGTTTCGATCAGCGTCGGCGTATAAAACGTATCGTCCGGCCGATCCAGCGGCCCACGCGTGCCGACATCGTAGCGCTTCATATCGGTGGTCTGGCCGCGCGGGTGGCAGTCGGCACAGCCCACTTTTGCATCGAAATAGATGCGCTCGCCGCGGCGCGCGGCCGGCGAAAGTTCACCTCGCACCAGCCGCGGACTCGGCACGGGGCGCAAGGACTCCAGATACGCGTCGATCCCCTCAGCCACTTCTTCCGGCTGTTCGGTAAACATCGCGTGACGCACACCCGCTCGCACCGCCGTGCGCGAATCCGCCCGCACCCCGAGACTCATCACAGGCGACATTTTGAAAGTGAGCAGCAGGCTCCGGTTGTTCTTCGGATTGCCGAGCCCGTCGTTGAGCTGGTCCCAGTTGAGCCCGTCGACGCGGGCGTCACCGGGGTGGCAACTCGCGCAGCTCTGCCAGCCCTGAAAACTAAGGCGGGCATTGTGAAATTGAAATTCGCCGAAGCGCGCCGGCGTCATCTCGCGTTGGGGCGCGAGACGCAGCGACTCCGCCGCGCGGCCGGGCGTGTCCGGCGCGACGATGCTCAACGTATCCGAAAAGTAGTTCGCGATCCACGCCGCGCCATTGACCATCACCACACCCCGCGGGCCGAGATCGCCGTCCGCCAGTCCAACCCGCCGGCGGAGCATTGCCAAAAACGTCAGGTCGCGGGAAACCTCCGCCGGAATTTCGTCTACATAGGCCGGAGCCGGTTTGCCCGCGGTCGCAGATTTGGCGGCCGGCCCACCTCGCGGTCGGTTGAGTTTTTCCACCACTCCCGGGAAATCGATGACGCTGACCTCATGCAGCCCGGAATGAGCCACCACCAGCGAGCGACCGTCGTCGGTCCACGCGAGTCCCCACGGGTTGGCGGCCCCGCGATCCGCAGCATCGAGCAGCACGGTTTCCGTCACGGACATCGCACGAAGATCGATCAGCGTGAGGGCGTTGGTGTTGATCCAACCGCGTTCGACTTGGGACGCGGGATGATAGTAGCGCCCGATCAGGTGAGTGACCGCCGCGTAGCGCCCGTCGGGCGAGATCCGCAGATCGTTCAACACCCCGCCTCCGTCCGGCAGAGGCAGCTCTTTGACGACTCGTGCCTCGTCCACGGCGATCACCGAGATCTCGGCGTGGATTCCCGCGACATCGGCGCGACCGTTGTGAATCAGATTCGCCACCAGCAGGTGACGTCCGTCGTGCGTGACCGCAGCGGCCACCGGTTCACGGCGCACGCGGACGCGCCCGCGCTCCCGGTGCGACGCCAGATCGATGATGCTCACATCGTCGGTGAAGCGGTTGCAGACGAACAGCGATTTTCCGTCGCGGCTGACGACCGGCGCGGTCGCGGTGTGACCCGCGGCAAACTGGGCGCGAATGCTGCCGCTTTTCGGATCAATCAGGCAGACCGTGCTTTCGACCGCGGCGCAGGTGACCACAAGGGTGCCCTCGTCGGGGGTGAGCGTGAGTCCAGAGACGGACGCCGGGACCTCGATCGCTCGCACCACCCGGCGTTGCGCGGGATCGACCACGATCACCTGCGGAGACGTTGCGCAGCCGACGTAGAGCGCATGCCCCCGGCGATCGGCGACCAGCGTCGAGGGTGAGAGATAAC
>CALRZR010000182.1:0-15918 GCA_943372705.1 Opitutus sp. GAS368
TGAGCGGACGGAGTTTCATGGGTTTGGGCAAAGGAGCCTTGCGGAACAGACCACGGCGAAATAGGGAATCCGCAACGCTTTTTTACCCATGCCTCCCGTCACACCGCACACCGAAATTATCAACGATCTGCTCAAGCTCGCCGTCGACAGCGGGGTCAGTGACGTGATCATCAAATCCAACAAGCCCGGCTACGTGCGCCTCTCCGGCAAGCTCAAGCCCGTCGATATGGACCCGATCACCTGCCCCGAGGCGCAGGCCTGGGTCGACGAGCACGTGCCCCGGGTGTTCAAGGCCAACTGGGATGATCTCGGCCAGGTCGACTTCGCCTACGCCGCCGAGGGCATCGGCCGGTTCCGCGTCAACGCCTTCCACCAGCGCGGCCTCGTGAGCATCGTGATGCGTCACATCAAGAGCACCGTGCCGAATTTCGACCAGCTCGGCCTCGGCGCCACCGCCGATGCGCTCATCAAGCTCGTGCAGGCCAAGGACGGCATCTTGCTCGTCTGCGGCGCCACCGGCTCCGGCAAGAGCTCCACCATGGCGGCCATGCTCAACTGGGTGAACCAAAACCAGGACAAACACATCGTCACCATCGAGGACCCGATCGAATACACGTTTCCCGACGAGAAATCGCTCTTCCAGCAGCGCGAGATCGGCCTCGATGTGCCGAGCTTCGAATTGGCGATCAAGGCCGTCCTCCGCCAAAACCCCGATATCATTCTCATCGGCGAAATGCGCGACCGCGAGACCTTCGAGACCGCCATCAGCGCCGCCGAGACGGGCCACTTGGTCTTCTCGACGATGCACGCCGCCACCGTCGCCCAGTCGCTTACGCGCCTCTTCGAGTTTTTCCCACCCGAGGAGCAGATCCAGGCCCGCCGCGCCATCTCCGGTTCGCTCCGCGGCTTCATCTGCCAAAAACTCGTGCCCAAGATCGACGGTCAGGGCCGCCAGCCGGTGAACGAAATTCTCACCGCCGATGCCACTGTGAAAAACCTGATCCTCGAAGGCCAGTTTGAGAAAATCCAGGGGCTCCTCGACAGCAGCAGCGACTCCGCGAATTTCTCGTTCAACAAGGATCTCTACCGCCTCTGGAAGGCCGGCGCCATCGGCAAGGCCGAGGCCCTGCGCTTCTCGCCGAACCCGCAGGCGCTCGAGATGAACTTCAAGGGCATCTTCATCAAATCCTGATGCCGGTGGTGCGTGCAGCGGTGGGCCTCTTCGCGGCGGGTATGCTCGCCGCCGCCGAACCGCCGCCCGCCCCCGTGCGCCCCACGCCGCCGCCGCCGGCCGAAGACAGCATCGCCGCCGCCCAGCGCGATCTCCAGGCCCTCAAGGCCGGGCGCATGAACCCCGAGGCCCCGCGCGTCGCGCTCCCGTCGCTCACCTCGCCCGATTTTTCCGTCGGCACGCCCGCGATGCCTCGCCCGGCGACGCCGACGCCCGGCAGCGCCGCGGCCCGCAAGAAATCGGAAAACTGGCTCGTCGACGCCATGCAGCCCCGCGCCCCGCGCCCCGGCGATCCCGCCGACCGCGCCGCACCCCGCCCGGGTGATCCCGCCGCCGCTCAAGCTACCGATCCAGACGATCCCGCGGCGGCCGGCGCGGCCGCCGGTGCCGAGACCGCCCCGCGTCCGCCCCGCGGCCCGGCAGAACCGCGTCTCACCGCCCGCGAGCGCGCCGAGCCCACCGTCAATCCGCTCACGCACTTTATGGCGGGCTGGATGACCCCGCAGGATTTTAAGCTCCTCCAGCCCACGCTGAATCCCGACCGCGCCACTGCCCGCGGCGCCGGCGAGGAATTTGCCGCCATCGTGCCGGCCGCCGGCCCAACCGCCGACCGCCTGCCACTCGGCAAATCACCTGGCGACGCCGCGTCCCGCGCCCCGCGCGAAAACCCATTCCTCGCCGCGCTCGGCCCGGCTCCCGCGCCGACAAACGCCGCCCCGCCCGTGGTCGCCCCCGCGCCGGTCGCCCCGCGCCCGCCCGTCATGGCCGCCCCGCCACCGCCCGCACCGGCTCCAGCCGGGGCAACGCCCGGCGTGCCGGCGTTTGTGAAACCGTTGGATGATGCGAAGTATTTTAAGCCGCTGAAGAAGTTCTGAGAAGGCCGGAGGGGGACGGACGGGGAAGGAATCGGAGTGGCCAAAAAGGAAGGTCGGGGTGCCCACGGAAGACACGGAAGGGTGGGCGGGCGCGTCCCTGCGCCCGCATGGGGAGCGCACGCGGGATTTTTTGCCCACGAAACACGCGAAGCACACGAAAGCCGGAATGATGGAGGAATCGGATTGGGCCACAGAGGAAGAAGGAGCTCGGACACCGAGAACACAGAGCAAGGCACGGGGGGCACGGAACACACGGAAGGGTGGGCGGGCGCGTCCCTGCGCCCGCATGGGGAGCGCCCGCGAGATTTTTTCGCCCACGAAACACACGAAGCACACGAAAGTCGGAATGATTCATCCGTGTTCATCCGTTTTATCCGCGGCGAGGTTTGAGGATTTACTCGACGGTTGAGTCGGACCATTCCGCGGATGGCGCGGATGATCGCGGATTGGGGCGGAGAATGCGGAAAAGCCACAGAAGAAAGCGGAGGTGCCCACGGAACACACGGAATACACGGAAGGGTGGGCGGGCGCGTCCCTGCGCCCGCATGGGGAGCGCCCGCGGGATTTTTTGCCCACGAAACACACGGAGCACACGAAAGTCGGAATGATGGAGGAATCGGATTGGGCCACAGAGGAAGAAGGAGCTCGGACACAGAGAACACAGAGCGAGGCACGGGGGGCACGGAATACACGGAAGGGTGGGCGGGCGCGTCCCTGCGCCCGCATGGTGGGAGTGGGTGCGACGTTTAGTCATGTCGGCACAGGGACGTGCCGGCCCACCTACCGCGTATCGCCTACCGCCTGACGCTTGGTCGGAGCTCGGTGGGCTCTGTGGCGAAAGGCTCGTTCGCTCAGGGAGCGCCTCCTCAACTGATCAGCAGCAGGCGCGGGGGATCGCCGGGTTGCGTGGCGGGGGCGCGGTGCACGCAGGGCGGGACCGGGCTGTCGGGATAGTCGGTCGCGATGCGCCAGAGATTAAAGTGGCCGAAGGAAAAGGGCTGCGCGCCCGGCGCGGGGGCGTAGTGCAGGTCGTAGCAATGGTCGGCGAGGTATGCGCGGAAGTCCGGGCCGTCTTCGCCGCCGAAGGCTGCGAGCAGCTCCGCCCGTGTCGCCGGGAGATCGACGCGTTTGCGCGCATCTTCGTGGCGCAGGCCTTCGCTCGCCGGGCCGTAGTAGGTGCACAGATACGTCGAGGCTTCGAACGGCGCGCTGTCGGCGTGATAGGAAAACACATCCGTCACCACCGGGCCGGGTTCGTCGTCGCGCGGGTAGCCGTAGATGCAGTTGAGCACGGGATCGAGCGCGTGGTCGCGCAGGAGTTGCCAGTCGGCGAGCATCTGTTCGACGGCCGTGCGGCCGGCCGGGCTGAGGGGGAGCGCGCGCAACCGCGCGGCGTCGAGGGCCATCAGCGGCTCACCGTCGCCCGCGCCGAGGGCGGCGACGACCTCTGCGTAGTCACCGGCGAGCGAGCGCTCCCAGCACAGGGCATTGACGCCGCCGGCGAGCGGCGTGCCCGTCAATTCGGCAAAGCTGTGCACGCGCCGCACGCGCGGGTAGTCGGTGGGCAGGGCGAAAGGTGTCATGCGGGGGGCAAACGTTGGCCGGAGCGAAACCGGAGGCGAGCCCGTTGAGAACGGGCTTAGCGAAACGGGGCACGCCCGCGAACGACGCGAAACACCGCAAACGCAGGCGGTGAGCCGCGTGCCCACGGAACCCACGGACGACACGGAAACGAGATGTTGAATGTGCCGGCGAAGGGGTTGCGGACGAGGGGCAGGGAGAGCCGCTTAGGCGATCAGGCTTCGGCCAAGGTAGCGGCGACGAATTGGTTGAGGCTTTCTCCTCGGGCGAGCGCCTTCAGGGAGGCCTTTTTGTGGAGTTCAGGCGCCACGCGCACGACGAATTGGCCGCTGTATTTCTTGCCGGCAGTGACGTCGGGCAAGGGGTGGCCGTCGGCGAGCATGGTCTCGATCCACTCTTCCACGATCACGCTCAACTGGGCCATGACCTTGGACTCGGATTGGCCGTGACAGCAGGGGCCGATGATGGGCGGTGCACTGCCGACAAAGCAGCCGTCGGCGTCGGACCACTCTACCAACTTGAGGTAACGGCGGGCGAGCGTGGCGGGTGTTTCAGATTTCTTGGCGCGGGCTTTCATGTGCGGGCGAGGCTGACGAGGTGAGTGATCCGCGGAAGCGGGGTGACGAGGCCTCCGCAAGGGGGACCCGCGGTCGAAACGTTGTGCGGTCGTTTAAATTTTTGGGGTGCGTTTCGCGCCGGCTTTCGCCTTGGACTCGGCGATTTCCTTGGCGCGGTCGTAGGCGGGCGAAATCACTTTGAAGCCGGCGGCTTTGATCCATTCGGCCGTTCCGCCATCCGAACGCATCCATTTGCGCGAAAGTTTCCCGTTCCCCTTGGTCGTTTCGGTCCACGTGGCGCCTTGCGCGTTGGCTGCGAGCACCGTCTGGATTTGTTCGGGCGACCAGTCACCGGCTTTGCGGTAGTTCTCGCGCACGACGCGATCGTCGACGAGGTCGGAGACAATGTTCCAGTCGTCCTGTTTGAAATGCAGCGAGGGTCCCAATTCGGAGATTTTTCCGTGGCCCATGATGGTGTGTTTGGTGCGCATGCGCGCGTCACCGAAACGCGCGACGAGTTCCTTTTCGGTCTCGCCAAGACGGGCCCACAGTAGCGAGGACGTGGCCAAGAAGAGCAGGGAAGCGGCGCGCATTTTCATCGACCAAAAACCTGGAGGCGGTCGCACACAGTGGGCGAGGGCTAAGTGGCGGTCTTTGGAGGCTACGATCTCACCCAATTCGAAATTTGTCCGAGCAGGCGCCAGCCCAGCAGTCCGTCTATCGCGACAATTTGGTAGAGCGCGACCGTGAACCAGAAAACGACGAGGAAGGAAACCTTGGCGCTTTTGTGGCGGAAAGTCCGCTGGGCGAGAAATGCGCCCGGCCAGCCGCCCAACAGCGCCATCACGTGCAACGTGCGCTCGGGAGTGCGCCAATCGGCGCGCTGAGCCCGCCGCTTATCCACGAAGTAGGCCAGAAAAGTGACGACCGAGGCGACCGCCACGCAGTAAGAAACACCACGGGCCAGCGTGGGTGGCGCGAGATGGTAGACGGCGACCGCGGGCACGAGGAGCAACGCGGCAAGAATGGGGAAATGAACGAGCCTCAACCCGCCGCACCAGCTGACGATCCTTACATTACGAGCACAGGGACGACCCTGGGGATCGGAGCCAAGTTCGAAGGTCACGTTAGCGCCCACGGTGGGCACCGTGTTCCGGGTGACGCAGTCCCGAATGTGCAGGAAGATTCGGCGCCGCCCGTCGTCGACGAAACCGAACCCGCGCTCCGCATTCCATTCCACCACCTTGGCCCGGCAGGTGGTCGTGGGCGGCAGGGCGATTGGCTTCTCGCTCGGCGTCATGCGCTCAGTCCTCCACGTCGCGGCAGAGCGTGTCGAGCTGGCGGGCGATCAAGTCGATTTCCTTGTCGGAAAGAATCCGCGGGCCGCGACCTTCGACGGCGTAGGCGATATTCTTTGAATTCACCACGGCGACCGGCCCACGGACCTTTTCCTCCACCCACCAGCCCGGCAGCGCGAGCACGGCGCGCACGGGGGTATCGAGGCCGAGCCGCTCGAAGAGGAAACGTTTCAACCACTCCGCTTCGCTCATCGCCTGATCGAGCCCGTGGCGATCTTCGCCCCACGGCCAGATGAATCTCAGGCCGTCGAACACCACGACATGCTCTTTGAAACCGGGACGCGTGTTGCCCTTCCGGCGGGTCTTCACCTCGATCACGACCACACCGGCGGGGCCAACCGCTACGTGGTCGAGGTTGAACGCTTTCGTGGCACCCTGCGCAGGCACATCGTGAAAGATTTGGTAGCCCCGCGCCCACAAGGGGCGGAGGTGCTCCGCCACCTCGCGCTCGCCGAGATAGCCGAGTTTGTCGTCGCGGAAACGTTTGAGGTGGCGCATCGCCACACGAAATGTGAGCCCGGTTCCGCCGACGGCGACGATCACGCCAAGACCGAGACCACTCCACATCAGCCAAGGGGTCGTGGGGAACAGTTTGAGAACGATGAACGCGACGGTGAGCCCCGCGAAGGGTGGACCAAAGGAACAGAGCAGCAGATTTTGCGGCAGGTCTTCATCGAATTTCGCGAGTCGCCTACGGATCGATTCGCCAGGGCCACGGAGCAACTTGAACGCGACCGGTGCGCGGCCGCCCTTTCGTTTCACTTGCCATAGAAAGAGGCCAACCGCCGTGCCGCCAAACAGCAGCGCATACGCACCCAGCACAGGCGCGAGCCAGACGCTGCCGGTCATCACTTCAAATCCTCCTCAATTGCGGCGAATTGTTCTAGGGCGGCTTCGAGGTCGGCGACAATGTCGGCGGCGATGATGCCGGGGGCGGGTAGATTGGCACTGTCTTCGAGGGCGTCGTCTTTGAGCCAGAAGATGTCGAGGTTCACCTTGTCGCGCTTGATCAGCTCGTCGTAGGTGAAGCTCTTGAAGCGCTCGGTTTCGACGCGGTTGAATCGGTCCGAGGTAGGGCGCGTTGTCCCTGACGCGCCGGGCTTGGTCTTCGATCCGGCGGCGGGTTGCGGAGAACCCGCCCTGCCTTCAATCCGACCGAAATAGCACGCGACGAAGTCGTCGAGGTCGGGGCGCTTGAGGGTGTTTTCCTTGAGCGTGAAGTGCTGGTTGGTGCGGAGGTCGTAGATCCAGAGTTTTTCGGTCCAGGCTTTTTTGTCAGCGGCCGGTTTGCGGTCGAAGAAGAGCACGTTGGCCTTCACGCCTTGGGCGTAGAAGATGCCGGTGGGCAGACGGAGGAGCGTATGGACGTCGGTTTGCTGGAGGAGCTGGCGGCGGATGGTTTCGCCGGCGCCGCCTTCGAAGAGGACGTTGTCGGGGAGGACGACGGCGGCGCGGCCGTGCTGCTTCAGGATGGTGAAGATGTGCTGGAGAAAGTTGAGCTGTTTGTTGCTCGTGGTGGCCCAGAAATCTTCGCGGTTGATGGTGAGTAACTCCTTGGCGGCTTCGCCCTCTTCGTTGGAAATGGTGAAACTGCTTTTCTTACCAAAGGGCGGATTCGCGAGAACCAAATCAAACTCTTCGTTTGGCTTTCGAACCAAGGCATCGGCTATCTGGATAGGACTTTTCACTCCGCCAATACCATGGAGGACAAGATTCATTAGACAAAGCCGTGCTACGCTATCGACTAACTCCACTCCATGCAGTGCTTTTTCGGCTAAGTGTTTCTTTTGTGAAGAGTCTAAATTGCGGGAGGCAATATGATGGCGGGCGGCTAATAAAAATCCCCCGGTTCCGCATGCCGGATCACAAATTGTCTGACCGGGACTGGGCTGGACTACATCTACTATCGCATCAACCAGTGAGCGTGGGGTGAAATATTGCCCGGCACCGGCTTTTCCTTCGGATGCGGTTTTCTCAAGCAAGCCCTCATACGTGTCTCCTTTCAGATCAGACTCGAAATCAGACCATTCGATTGCTCCAATTTCCTCCATCAGCAGGCGAAATTTCTCTGGGTCTCGAAATTTGCTCAGCGCATTTTTATATATGACCCCGTAAAGGTCCGAGCGTCGTCCGAGTCGTCTAAGAATTTTCCCGTAATGCTCAAGAAGGGGTTCTCCATTCTTCAAAATGAGACTATGCCAGTCGAATCCACGCTCCAAAGCAGCCAAATCTAAAAAGGGAGGCTTCGAACGTTCTTCAGCCATTTTCAGGAATAAGAGAAACGTCAATTGCTCTACATAATCGGTATATGACATACCGTCATCCCGCAAAATATTGCAGTAGTTCCAGAGCTTTTGGATGAGTGACTCGGATGTTATAATTTTAGCGCGCATAGCTACAGGTCTCGGTTAAAGATTTCCGCAATCCATGGACGGTCGCGGAATGCTCCCAAATAAATCCGGGCAGCTGTGGAAATTTCCGCCTGGGCCCGCACCTTCTTGATGATGGCCTTCTTGTGAAAACGGAAATTTGATTCGTCGTTTGCTGCTTTCGCCGCATCACCTTTTGAAACGTGCTCGGCAATGTCGGCGGCGAGGCGTTTTCGTTTCCTGACCAAAGAAGCCTGCTTTAAATGATAGAGTTTAATACTCGCCTCGACTCGCTCAACCGTCCGAGTCGCATTGTTGGCCGGGTGAGGAAACCCGTTTGATAGAAAGGTCAGTAGCTTCGTGTCGGAGTCATCCGTCGGGTCTAATAATTTTGGATGTTCTCGGGGATCGGCGGCACTACGGGCGTATGCTGGCGGCGGGATGATGGGGAAGTGGTCTTGTTTGCCGCCCTTCGTTCCACCATCAACGTCTCGGCGCTTGCTGTTACAGAAGGTGCATGACAACCGAAAGTTTTCCCAATCGAAAGCGAGCCATGTGTAGCCGGGGTGTGTCTTGTCTTCGATAACTGAATTCTTTGGCCGGAAGTGATCGACAGGTTTGTCCGAGCGGTCCTGCTTGATTTCACAATACCAACACTTGTCGTGGCTGGCCTTTTTTAGCGCATCGTTCGCGGCACGCCAGACAGAGGACTTTGCGTTAATCGCCTTGTGTCTGACCACGAGGCAAATCTCTTCAAGTTCCGATCCTGCTTTCCCTTTGGCTAGCGCGTCGGCCAAAGCCGCTGCCACCTTCTTATCAACATATTTTTCAGCAGCTTCTACTTTCTCGTCCCAGTCGGGAGGGAGATGGTCGTAAACGTCGTCTTGGTCAATGAACCTCATTTCTCTCCATCCTCCCTTTCGATTTCCTCTAAAATCTCATCCGTCTCTTTGCCGAGAGACTTTATGTCCTCTCTTGTCCAAGTTGCTTTCGTTAGAAGATCACGCGCACTTCGTTTGCGCGCGAGCGCCTGCAAAAATGCGCGATAATACGGATCTGAGCTCGTCGATTTGAATCCCAAGCGTTCGACCTCGTTGGTCATCTCTCGCAGCTTCTTTTTCTCATCGGCTGTGAGCGTTTTCTTGCCGACAAGTTCGGCATGCTGGTCGAGCAATCTGAGTGTCTCCTCATCCAAGTCGGATTTTAGCCCGAACATTTCACTCGTGAGAATTCCGGTAAAACCCATGCCCCTCGGGTTCTCAGTGGGGGACGCGGCTAAGCACTCCTCGGTTTTCTCGCGGCGCTTTAGAAGGTGGATGTTCTCTTTGACCAAACCAGCAATTGCTAGGGGATCATGAGTCGACAGGAGAACCTGACTGGTTAACCGCTTTTCAAGCTCCTCAATCGGAAGACGGGCAGAAGCCTTGCGGTCAGAAGCTGTTCCTACGAGAGCTTCTAAAAGCAGGTGCAAATAACCGAGTTGCCAGTGAGGGTTCAAGTGGGTGTCCGGCTCGTCCAAAAGGACAAGCGATTGACTCATTTTGGTGAAACGCAGCAGACCGAGAACCATCAAAAGTTGTTGCTCACCCTCGCTCATTTCCTTGAAGGTGATGATGCTCTGCTTGGTTGCCGTTGCGTTGATTCTAACCCGGATTCGCACCTCGTGGATGATCGATGAGAAGTCGGTGCTTTCGAGTGCGACAAAGAAGCTGGTCGGGTCAGCGTATTCAGATGCAAGCGACTGCAGGTGCTTCTTATCCGGAAGAAGGAGGAAGAAATGGTCCCGCGTGCTCTCCTGAAAGCCATCATCCACCGCCTGGGGGAGGACCATGTGTCCAATGGCGTGACGGCGCAGGCGTTCAAGCACCGGACGTAGCAGTCCGTCGGCTCCCCAGAAATCCTCTGGCTTGTTGTTTCGATGCCAACGCGGACGCTTCAAGACAAACAGGACCGATTCGAGACCGGCAATGCGCAGATGCTTCTTCAGAAAACTACGAATGGCAGGATCGTCTTGGTAGAAGAACGAGAGGAGCGCGTATTTTGCGTGATGCGTTTCAGCGTTGAAGAAACGTCGCTGCTCCAGCAATCGAGCCAGTGTTACTTCATCGTCAGTTTTCTCTTTGAGGAGCCTGTCGTAATGGTCCTGTTTTGGTTCGGAGAATAGCTCTGCAAATCTATTGCTGGGGCCGGAGTAGTATCCGAAGACAAAGTGCGGGAGCGGAATATCCTCACGACTACATGACTTGAAATCGGGTTTGGTTACCTTGCGGTGCTGCTGTGCGGCGGTGCTCGCAACGGGCCGCCGCGAATGACCATCCCACTCAATTTCGACCAGCCGTCCGTCTATTTCATAGCGAATACGATAGCCTTCCAAGCCCTCTTGCGGCGTCCATTTGTCTTTAGACTGCCATTTGTGGAGATCGCGGAAAATCGCGATTAGAACCTCGAACAGGTTCGATTTCCCCGTGCCGTTCCATCCTAGAAGCACATCAAGAGCATGTTGTGGGTCAAAAGTGACCGAATAGTCTTCCAGATTCTTGAACCGTTTCACCCATAACTCATGTAGGCGCAGCGGCGCGGTCGGTTTCACGGATTTTCTTCGTGTGCGAGGTTTAGCGTTCACTACATGACGTCCTGCGCTCAACCGCTTGATGGCTTCTGGTGAATCCGCGACCGCATCGTAAAATGCGTAAGCTTGCGCTCGTTCAAAATGCCCCGCTCTGAAAAGGCTGTCCGCAGTCAGTGCTTCCGGCTTGCCGGATAAAGCAGCGTCAAGTGCCAATTTTATGTCTTGTGATGTTTTCATGGCGGACACTTTTCGTTCTTCCCGAGGTGGCTTGCTGCCGTGAATTTTCGAGCGAACTTTTGTGACTTGAAGCTGCTCACTGCGAATTCGCGCCAACGTCTGTTCAGCAGATTCATCATCTGGTTTTTGGGGCACTAGGTTGCCTGTAAACGCTCGCAGTAGGATGGACTGGCGGAGGCGGGTGGCGCGCTGAAGCCTTGCGGCTATCATCGTCTGTAACTCCTCTACCACACTTAATCGCCGTTCCACTTCTGCCACAATCCGCGTCTGCTCGGCGAGAGGTGGGAGTGGCAGGCAATATGTTCGAAGATCAGATAGATTGATTCGCGCTTGAGCGGAACCGATTTTGTTTGTTTGGAACAAGTGCTGGAGTCGGGGCGAGCGAATTGCCAACTCCAAGAACTTACTGGAAACGAGGCGCGTCGGTTTGATTACTGCGAGGGCGCGGTTAACATTTGCACCAACCAAGTGTTCGGGAACGACCATGCACCGCCCTACCGTCGCCATCACCGCGAGCATGATGTCGCCCCTTTCCAACACGGTCCGTTTGAATTCCTCTGAAAGCTTGGCCTCGACTTTCACGATTGCCGTGCTCGCGAGTTTTCCGTCGCCAATATCCATGACTCGAATCATCGGAATCCCGTTCGGGTCTTCCCTGCCGGGCTTCAAGATTCCATAGCCTAGCCCCGAGTTGTTCCGCAGCAGCTGTTCAATAGTTGCCCAAACCCACGATTCGGGGAGTGGTGGGAGTTCGGTGGTGTTTGGTTTTACTGGCTCCTCGTAAGCTCCTCGCCCTTGGCGATTTCGGCGACGTTCGGTGAGGATGCGTGTGAGTAAAGCTTCGCCAGAATCATGAGCTGGAAGCTCGTTCGTGGTTGAGCGTTGTGCGCGGGCGAGCGCGGCTTCGGTGGGGACTAGACGGCCTTCGCAGGCGGCTTTGAGGACGGCAGCGCGGTAGCGTTTGAGGTTAATTTGTGTGCGGCGTAAGGCCGCGACTCCGGCGTCCAAGCGAGTGAATTGCTTTTCGCTCTCTGCGACAATCCGTCCTTGTTCCGATAGGGGGGCGATCGGGATTTTGAATCGGAGAAAGATCGGTAATTCCAGACTTTGCACTGTCGTCCCCGTTTTTGTGCAGGTGTGTAAAATTTCTCGTTCGAATGCCTTTAGTGCGAGAGCTAGATAGCTAGGCCGGATAAATTCGAATGGCTTTACGGCTTTCAGATCTTGATTCAGCGCTACCTGTCTCTGCGCTACGGCTACAGGTAGCGTATGTTGCAGAATGCCGCTACGCGCAACGACTAGAACACTACCAGCTTCCACGAGATTGGTGGAAGACTGCGCAACCGCATCTTCGGTGATGTGATCCTGCGCATCTGCGATAAGATCAACCTTCATGTCCTTGGGCGAAACCCAAGGAATGCTGCCGCCTGTCCAGAAATTGGGATTCGCTTTGCTTGGTGTGCCTCCTCCGAACCAATGACCGACTTCTCCAAGTGTAAGTTGAATCCACCCGTTCGGCACGCTCTGGATCTTTTTAGCCATTTGAATGACACTCAAATTGGGAGCACATCGTAAGTCTCGTCGAGACTGACAAGTATGTTTTGACGGGCCGGTTGTAGGATTTGTAGGTGATCTTCTTGGCGAAGTCGTTGCCGCGGCCGAAGACCTCGCGAACGATGAACACGATGTCCTCGGCCTGGGAATCGTCCTTGGCAAAGATGAGGGTCTTGGGGACGAGGGTGCGGCCGGGAAAGAGGTCGGTCCCGAGGGCGTCGCGGTAGGCGGTGAGGACGGTGCGGATTTGATTCGCGCACCGGCGCTCACCCTGCGGGTCAACCTTCGGTTGCTCCTTCTCCGCTGCAGCTCCGTGCGACGGGAAGACGACCGAGCGGTCGAGGTCGGTGGCGGCGAAGGGCAGGTCTTCGTCGCGGAGGGCAATGCCGCGGGCGGCGGTGGGATTGAAAGCGCGGTAGTCCTGAATGACCCAGCCGGCGGCGAACAGGAGCGCATTAATGTGCTCACGGGCGGCGGCTTCGGGCTGGGGACGAGGCGGCATACAGGCGAAGTCTGTAGGGGATTCTACGCAGGGCGTTTGGGCAATGATGAAGCGAGCGATGACTCGGGAAAATGTCCCGGTTGCGCGGGCGCGGAAGGCGAGGCGGAATGACTAATGACTAATGACGGAGTTTTCGGAAGAGTCACAGAGGAAGACTGAGCTCGGACACGGAGGACACAGAGCCCGGAGCGAATGACGGGCGCTCACGGAAAACACGGAAGGGTGGGCGGGCGCGTCCCTGCGCCTGCATGGAGAGCGTGTGCGGCGATTTTCCATGCCGGCACAGGGACGTGCCGGCCCACCGCTTACTGCTTACCGCTTACCGCCCGCTGCTCCCGACGGGGGTGTCGTAGCGGGCGAGGGCGGCGGCGTGGGCGGCGCGGACGCGCGTGCGCAGCTCGGGCGGGGCGAGGACTTCGGCGTGGGCACCGCAGCGCAGCACGGTGTTTTCGATGTCGATCAGGTTGTTCAGCCGCAGGGTGACGCCGGTGCGGCCGTCGGGGAGGGGCGTGAGGGTTTGCGTGGGGTGCCAGGGGCGTTCGCGGACGTAAACGGCGGCGCGTTCGTCGAGGGCGATCTCGACGCGGTGGTCGCCGTCGCCCGTGTGGCGGCCGAGACTGCCGGCGAGGTAGGCGGCGACATCGAAGTCGGGCGGCGGCTCAAACGTGGCGCCAGTGGGCGTGGCCTCGGCGAGGCGGGTGAGCAGAAATTTGCGGGGTTCGTGGGCGGCGGGGTCGTGCGCGATGAGCACCCAGCGGTGGTCGAGCTCGGCGAGGTGCAGCGGGTGCACGGTGCGCTCGGCGGGGGCGTCTTCGCCGGGTTTCTGGTAACGGAGGCGGAGGACGCGGCGGAGGTGGATGGCTTCGAGGAGGGCGACGATGTGGCGTTGCTCGCGCTCGGCGGCGGAATCGGGTGTTTGGTGAAACGCGTCGAGGGCATCGGCGGAGAGCGACACGACGCCGCCGACGATCGGGGCGAGTTTGTCGAGGGCGGAGGCGAAGGCGCGGCGCAGGGGAGAGTGTTTCCACGCGGCGAAGGTGCGGCTGGCGAGCATGAGCGCGCCGGCTTCGGCGGCATCGAAGCGGACGAGCGGCAGGGCGGTGCAGGGGCGCGTGTAGCGGTAAGTGCGGGCGTCGGGATCCCAGGCGACGGGGGCGCCGAGCTGGTCGCGGAGGGCGTCGATGTCGCGCTTGATGGTGCGTTTGTCGACTTCGAGTTCGCGGGCGAGCCCGGGTGCGGTGAACGGGCGGCCTTCGCTGAGGAGCACGTGAATGCGGCGGATGCGGATGAACGAGGCCGTGTTGGGTGAGGTCGGGCGGGGCATGGGGAGGGCGGAGGGAAGGACCAAGGGACAAGAACCAAGGACCAAGGCTAATGACGAATGACGGATGACGAATGGCGGAGTTTTCGGAGGGGGCCACAGAGGAAAACCGGAGCTCGGACACGGAGGTCACAGAGCAAGGCATGGGGGCCCACGGAAGACACTGAAAACACGGAAGGGTGGAGGAATCGGAGGGGCCGGAAGAGGCGGAGGGAAGGACCAAGGGACAAGGACCAAGGCTAATGACGAATGACGGATGACGAATGGCGGCTGAGTTTTGCCCACGGAAGACACGGAAAACACGGAAGTCGGAATGGGGAAGAACTCGGAGGACGGAGGAAGACGGATGAAGGAGGAGGTGCCCACGAAGCACACGAAAGGTCGGAATGATTCATCTGCGTTGATCCGTTTTATCCGCGGGGAGGTTTGGGGATCGGCTCTGCGAACTCTGTGTCGGCGCTCTGTGGGCTCTGTGGCGAAATGGGGTTTCTCGTGGAGGAATTATGGGAAGAAAACGCCGCGCGTCGGGGTGGACGCGCGGCGGAGTTCTGAGGGACCGTTCCGGTTAGGCGGCTTGCTGCGTGGCGGGGGGCGTCACGGGGGCGGCGGTGGGTATCGCCGGTGCGGCCGGCGGGAGGGCGCGGCGACCGGCGGGGCGGTCCACCACCGTGCGGGCTTGCTGGTAGCGCGCGCAGAACTCGGGCGCGGTCGGCCGGAGGCCGGCGACGAGCGGGTCGAGTTCGTCCGCCAAAAACGCATCGACCTCGCTGTAGGCGAGGGCGAGGCGGTCGGTGGCGACTTTGCGGCCGACGGTGGCGGTGCGACCGGCCGTGATCGCGGCGCTGGCGGCATCGATCTTGGTCTGCAGATCGGTGAGCATGGCCTCGGTCACGCCGTAGTCGGCGAGTGGCGCGAGGTGCGGCCGGATGGCGTCGAGGGCCTGCTGCGCAAGGCCCATCCGGCGGCTGCGCCGGAGGCCTTTGAAACGCGAGCTGGTGAGCCGGACGTTGGCCGCGAAATCGGGCAGACCGCGGGCGTGCGCATAGCTCAGGGCGAGACCGGCGATGGCGATCGCGGTTTCGGAGGCCTGGGTCAACGCATCCTCGCGCTCTTCGAGCAGACCTTGGACGGGTTGGGCTTGGGTGGAGGCCTCCGCGACGATCGCGGCGACCTTGTTGGCGAGCTCGTCGATTTTCACGACGAGAGCGGGCAGGGGAGTGCCCACGGGACTAGAGGCCTGCAGAGCTGCCTGCACGGCCTGATACATTTCTAACTTATTATTTTGCGACGTAGTCATTGTGGTGACGTGTGCGTGGTGGTGGTGACGGCGTTTCCCCCAGGGAATTCCGGGGGAAAAGGATGTCTGCCCGTGGTGGCGAGCAGAGGACCTGGTCAGGGTTTTCATCGCTCGTAAGGATAACACGGGGGGAGTGACACGGAATGTCACTGCGGGCGCATTTTTTGAAAAAAAGAGCGCCGCCCGGTCCGATCAGGGCCGCGCCCGGGTGGATCAGAGAGAAATCCGGATGGATCAGAGGAAAATCCGGGTCGATTAGCGGCGCGCCAGGGTCGCGCAGAGGAAAATCCGCGAGCTTCAGCGCTCCGCCCGGTCCACTCAGCGCCGCGCCCGGTCCACTCAGCGCGCCGCCCGGCTCACGCAGAGCGCCGCCCGGTTGGATCAGAGGCGCGCCCGGCTCGATCAGCGTGCCGCCCGGGCCACGCCGAGTGAAATCCGGGTGACGCAGAGGAAAATCCGGGCCGATC
>CALRZR010000183.1:0-15894 GCA_943372705.1 Opitutus sp. GAS368
AATCCCACGGGGACTCCACCACCGCCGTCCGGAATCGCGCCCGTGCGGACCATGGTGACGGCTTGCCCGTAGATTCCCATGATGGCGCCGGGAATCGAACCCACGGTGCTGTTGAAACTGCCCGTCTGCGTGGTCTCGAAGAAGTTCACCCGCGCGGTAAGGCGCCCGTTGAACAGCTCCAAATAGAGTCCCTTTTCCTTGGTAATGCCGCGGGGCGGACCGAACTCTTTGCCAAACGCGTCGACGGTCTTCGTGGTCGGCGGACTAAAATTCTCCGAGGAGCCGTAGTAGGCATTCAGTGCGGAAATCACCGGCACGCGCCGCAGCCACCGTTCGGGCATTTTCGCGACGCCGCTCCACGCAAACACCCGTTTCTTGAACGTCTGCGGCACCACCGTCGGATTGCTGAGGCTGAACGCGGGCGACGAGATCACCCGGAAGCCCTCGCCCGTCGGATCGAACGGCGCGTTCACACTCATGATCGACGACTTTTCCTCGCGCCAACCAAACGTCGTGACCACGCGGTCCCACAGCCAATTGCTCTGCATCGCGAGCGCCTGCGAATCGAGCGTGCGCTCGTTGATGCTCGCGCTGCCCGCCGTGTGCGTGACTTCGCGGTCTTCCCGGAGCACCGTCAACGGCGTCGTGTAGGCATTGTAGGCCGGATCGCGGGCCACCGCCACGGACGGAGCCTGGAGCCGCGCGAGCACCACGCCTTTGCCGTTAATCTCATTGTGCATGTTCATGAGATTTTGCTGCAGACCCTGCAGATTGGCACCGCTCGGCGACGCCGCGTTGACGAGCGACGGCCCGATATAGACCCACGTCACGATCTGTTTGCTCTGCGCGGCAGTGCGCGCCTGGTTGTTGCCGTTGGCCCAATTGTCGGGAGTGTAAAACATCGATCCGCCGCCGTGATTCTCGGTGCGAAATTTCTCGTTCTGACCAAGCAGCGAAACCACGTGCTTGCCCAAAATGCCGCCCAGGCGGTTGTTCAGCTTTTCTGGGAAATTCAGTTCGTAGAAAAGCTTGGCGCGAACGGTGTCGACTTTCTGTTCGTTGTAGCTCGCTGCACCGGCCGTCGAAATAAACGGGCGGCCGAAATTCGGGTTCGCCTCACCAGTCCACATTTTGGTGTTCGGATCGATCGAGATGTAGGGCGCCGCCTGATTCATGAGCGATTGGTAACCCTCCGCCCACTTCTGCTGGTTAAACGACACTTCGAAGCCGGCCTTGCGGTTGAGCAGCAGTTGCTGGAGCGACGCGTCGAAGTTCTGCAGGTTCGCCTTCGCCTCGGAGTTCGGACCCGCGAGCAGGTTGTTGAAGAAATCGAAGACGGTCGGGTCGGTGAGATTTTCCGCCGAGTAGAATGCCTGGTCCGCCAGATTGTAGTCGGCCCGCACACGGCTCATCTCGCGGGAATAGGCGCCGACCGCCGTGCCGGTGAGACCGGTGGACGGATAGTAGACGTTGTTCGAAACCAGCGGCCGTCCGAGCAGCGTCTGCCCGCCGGCCGTCGTCGGGATATTGTCGCGCGGGGCCGTGGCGTAGACGTTCTGAAAGAAGAACGTCGGCGAGCGATTCACGTTTTCAGGCACGCCGAGTGTGGCGTTGCGCAGCGCCGCCGTAAACGCGTTGAACGGGCCGGCGGTCGGGTCGTAGCCCACTTTGCCACGCGCGCCCTGCGCCTTGAGGTTGTCGGGCAGCGTCGCGTCGAACCACGACGAGATGCGGTCGGAAGGCGTGAGCGTGCGCGGACGGTTCGAGGTGATTACACCCATTTCGAAACTCGCCCGCAGCGTCGTGGAACTGAGGATACCCCGGTTGCGCAGACGCTTGATGTCCCAGCCGGCCGTCAAATAGCGGCGGTCGCTGTTGTTGTAGGTGAACTTCTGCTGGAACTTGTCGTCGCTCTTCACCGCCGAGGCACGGACCGCGAGTTCACCTTTGCTGAGCACCAAATTCGCATTGAGCGCGGCGCGGCTGCTGCCGTAGCTCCCCATCGAAAGATCGACACTGCCGAACTGCCGGCGCAAATCGGCCGAAGTCGTCGAGGTGTTGACGATGCCGGCGGGACTGCCAACGCCGAAGAGCAGCGCGTTGGCGCCGCGGTTGATCTCCACGCGGTCGGTATTGTAGCCGTCCATCGGAATGATGGCCCGATAGAAATTCATCGCCTGCGTTGCCTCGGCCAAACCGCGCACGCGCGTGCCGACCGGGCCATTGCCCAGATCCGGCTCGTTCGTCACACCGCCCGGCGTGGGCGTGGCGCCCGAGTAATTTCCGCCGAAACCCGTCACCTCCATATTGGTCTGGTAAACGAGCACGTCGCGCAGATTGAAAGAGCCCGTGTCTTCGAGAAATTTCGAGGTGATCACCGAGACCGACGCGCCGAGGTCCGTGAGCTTCGAGTTCAGACCGGTGCCCGAAAGCGAGCTGCTCGCCTCGTAGCCCACGTCGGTGGTCGTTTGCACCGTGAAAGGGGAAAGCACGAGCACCTCGTCCTCTTTGGGTTTCACCGGGGCTTTGTCCGGGGCGAGTTGGGCCAACGTCGGCAGAGCGGTCAACGCGGCCAACGCCATATACGGACCAAGCGCGCGCCGGCGTGATTCGAGGGGGCGAAAGAACTTCATGTGGGGTAGGAGTCGGAGTTGCGGGTTGCGGGGGAACGACCGCAATTCGCGGCCGTCGGGCTCGCGGCAAGTCCTCCGCGTCACCGCTGAGTGCCTGCCGTCGGGTCAAAAGGTCGGTCGCGACGTCTTCCTCGGTCAATATCCTTAATGAAGTTCGTTTTTCTGTATTGAATTTTTGCCGATTGCGGGCTTGACGTTTTTCAGACGAGCAAAGAGCCGTTGTGCGCCACCTGATCCGCCCCCGCGCAAACCAACGTTTTCAATAGAGAATATGAGCACGAAAAAGAGCTCCGGTAATTCCGCCCACACGGTGCCGGTTTTGTGCAAGGCAATCGGGGTCCTCGAGGCGGTCGCGCAGGCCAACGGGGCCGTCACTACGAAGAGCCTCGCCACGACGCTCCGCATTTCTCCCACGACGTGCTACCGGATCCTGCAATCGTTTGTCGCCGCGGGCTGGCTGCGGCAGGGAGCCAACGGCACCTTTGAACTTTCCTTCGGCCTCGTGCCTTTGCTCCGCCCGCTGCTCCGCCACGAATTGCTGGTCGAGACCGTGCGCGAGCCGCTGGCGCATCTGGCGAAGACCACCGGGCTCACCGCGAAACTCACCGTGCGCCAGGGCGACGACGCCGTCACACTGCATAGCGCCAACTCCCCCAAGGGCACCGCCATCACCTCCCGCGTTGGCTCGGTGGTCTCCCTCACCATCGGCTCCAGCGGCGCGACGTTCCTCGCCGCCGCCAGCGATGACGACGTGACCCGCGTGCTCGAAGACGCACCGCCGGAAGTCTGGCGGTTTCAGAAACGCGAGGACGTGCTCCGCCGTGTGCGCGAATCGCGCCGCCAAGGCTGCTGCTTCGACAACGGCTCCTACCAGCCGCACATCAATACGCTCTCGGCACCGCTCTACGGCCCCGCCCGCGAACTCGTCGGCGTGGTTACGTTGCTCGGGTTTCCGTCCGACTTCGACCCCGCGACGCGTCCCGCGCTGATCCGCGAACTGAAGTTTACCGCGGGCGGCTGCACGCAGCTCATCGCGGGCCACGCCGCCCCCACCGCGGCGTAGCGCTCCACTCCCCTCCCCGCGCACTATGATCCTCGCCGATTTCCTTCCGCCGAAGCGTGACCGCTCGTGGGACTTCGCGCGCCAAGTGGGCGTCACCCACGCGATCGCGCGCTGCCATCCCCGCGACACCGGCCTGAATCCGCCGTGGGACCGTGACGCCCTCCGCACCGTGCAGCGCCAGTTCGCCGACGCCGGCATTACGTTGACCGGCCTCGAAGGCGACGAGTTCGATATGCGCCGCATCAAGCTCGGTCTCGACGGTCGCGACGAAGACCTCGCGCTCTACTGCCGCATGTTGGCCAATCTCGGCGAGCTGGGCATCGGCCTTCTGTGCTACAATTTTATGGCGACGATCGGCTGGTGCCGCACGCATACGCACGTGCCGACACGCGGTGGGGCGCTCACGAATCGTTTTCAACTCAGTGCGCTCGATCCGAATCCCGTCGCCGCAGAGGACCAAGTCTCCGCGGAGCAACTCTGGGAAAACTACTGCTATTTCCTCCGCGCGGTCCTCCCCGCCGCGGAAAAGGCCGGCGTAAAAATGGGCCTGCATCCGGACGATCCCCCGCTGTCACCACTGCGCGGCGTCGGGCGGATTTTCTCCACGCCCGAAGGCTTCGCGCGCGCGCTGGCGCTGAGCGATTCGCCAGCGCACCGCCTCACGTTTTGCCAGGCGAACTTCGTGGCCATGGGTTGCGATATCGCCGCCACCGCGCGCCGTTTCGCGGACCGCATCGCCTTCGTGCACTTCCGCGACATCGACGGCACGGCGACCGACTTCACCGAGACGTTTCACGACGCCGGCCCGACGGACATGCCCGCGATGCTGCGGCTCTATCATGAACTCGGCTTTCGCGGCCCGATTCGCGTCGACCATGTGCCGTCGCTCTCCGGCGAAGAAGGTCTCCCGCACGGCTACGCCTACCTCGGCCGGCTCTTCGCGCTCGGCTACATGAAGGGCATCCTCGACACCGCGCACATCCCCTACTCGTAAAAACCAATCTCTCGCCATGACTCCCTCCGACAAACCCGAAGGCCTCCTGCAAAAGGAAGCCAAGATGATGAAACTCGAGAAACTGATCGCCGCGCGCGAGACGATCTCGACCAAAGCATTTCCCATCCCCGTCGCTGAGCTCCTCGCGCGCTACGAACAACTCTACACCGGTGCGATCAGCGACGTGCTCCGCGAGCACGCGCTCCTCGACCAAGGCATCGGCCAACTCATCCCGCTACGTCCCGAGCGCACCGTCGCCGGCATCGCGTTCACCGTGAAGAGCGCGCCCAACGTGAAAATCACCGGCGAAATGTCGTTCCGCACCCAGATGCTCGACGACATGGCCGAGAACTCCTTCGTCGTGTGGGACACCACCAATGACGAGAAGGCCACGCTCTGGGGCGGCGTCATGACCGCCACCGTCGTCGCGAAAAACGTCCGCGCCGCGCTCATCGACGGCGGCATCCGCGACACCCACCAAATCCTCGAGAAGAACTTTCCTGTTTTCTACAAACACCGCATCCCGAACGGCAGTCTCGGCCGTTGCCTGATCACGCACTACCAGACGCCGATCATGATCCGCGGCGTCGTCATCAAACCCGGCGACGTCGTCCTCGGTGACATCGACGGCGTCGTAGTAGTCCCACGCGATATCGCCTACGACATCCTCCTCCGCGCCGAGGAGATCCGCGCCAACGAAAAAAAGATCTTCGGCTGGGTCGCCGAAGGCCAGTCGATCCACCAAATCACGGAAAAGGGCGGGTATTTCTAAGGCGTCCAATGCCTCCGAACGCGGCCCGCGCTACTTTTTCACCGCCGCCCACAATGCCGCCCCGACGATGCCGGCGTTGTTGAAAAATTCCGCCGGCAGCAGCTTCGCGCGCGGTTTGATGAATTTGAAAAACTTCGCGTGATCCGCGCTGACGCCGCCGCCGATGATGATCAGCTCGGGCCACAGCAACCGCTCGAGCACCTCCACATACTCGTGCACGCGACCGCCCCACTCTTTCCACGAGAGGTCTTTCCGGTCACGCACCGATGCGGCCACGTATTTCTCGACCGACTTGCCGTGCTTGCCCCACGGGAAATGCCCGATTTCCAGCGGCACCACCACGCCTTGGTAAGCGAGACAGGAGCCGACGCCGGTGCCGAGGGTGAGCAGCAGTGTCTTCCCCATAAAGCCGCGCCCGGCGCCGAAACGCATCTCAGCGATGCCCGCCGCCGCCGCGTCGTTGATCATCGCGATGGGGCAACCGGTCGCCTCGCCGAAGAGTTTCGCGCCGTCGCAGCCAATGAATTTTTTGTGGAGATTTGCCGACGTCCAAATCGTCGCGTCTTCCACCACGCCGGGAAACCCGATGCCGATCGGCCCCTTCCATTTGAAATGCGCCGCCATCGCCGCCACCGACTCCGCGAGCTCAGCGGGCTTCTGATGGTCCGCGGTCTCGATGCGAAAGCGTTCGCCCACCAGTTGGCCGGTCAGGGTGTCCACGGGCGCGCCTTTGAGGGCAGACCCACCGATATCGATGCCGAGGGTTTTCATAGAAGCGCGCGAGGCAAACGTCCGCTCCGTCGCTTGGCAACCCGCGTCTATTTTGCCGTCACGCCGAGCTCCGCTACCGCCGGCGGCGAATCGTCGAGCGCGTGCAACGCCGTGAAGCGGAGGTAGCGCCCCGTCGCCGGCGCCGCGAGCGTGATCGTCTGCTCGACCGGATTGGCGCGGATATTTGCAAACTCGCCGGTGTCCGCGGTCGTCCAAGTTTTCCCGTCTGCACTCGTCGCCCACTCGTAGCGGTCGACCACCCCGCGCGCGCCGCCTGCTGGCGGCAGATACGTCACTGCGCCGATCGTCAGCGCCTCGCCGAGGTCGATCACGACGACCATCGGCTCCGCCCGCTCGGCACGCCATACGGAGGCCGGGGCATCGTCGATCATGAGCCGCGGCGTTTCTTTCACTCAACCGGCCGCCGTCGGCGCGACGACTTTCCAACGCGCTTTGCTCACTCCGAAACTCCGCGAGGCCAGCTCGCCGGGCTTCGCATCCTCGCCATAAAACGCCCGCGCGCGGATCGTGCCGCCCTTCGCCAGCGCGATTGGCGCCGTGAAAACCGGCGATGCCTCCGTCGGCTCGCTGCGGTCGGTGGTGTAGTGCACGACGGCCGCGGCTGTGCTCGCCTGAATCGTCACGGCACCCTGGCGGTCGCGCGTGATCGTCGGCGCATCGAGTAACACGGGCTCCGCGTAGAGACCGAATTCCGCGAGCGCCGGTGCCGCGGCTGCCTGCGTGATCCGCAGTCGCACTTTCTGCGTCGTTACGCTCGCCCCACGCACGAGCCGCCGCGAACCGATACTCGTGCCCGCCGCAAATTCCTCCCACTTGCCGTTGCGCCACGCATCCACCGCAAACGCCTCGATGCGCTGCCCAAGCGGCAAACACTCGCGGAGATCGACGACATTGAACGTCGTCGTGTGCGGCAATTCCACGACGAGCTCCGGCGTCGTCACTGCATCGTCGGTTGCCCAATAGGTGTCGCGCCGGCCGTCGACCACCCGCGCTGCGGCAAACGTTTTGTCACCGCCGCCGCGCGTATTGCTCGCTGTGAACGTCGCGCCTCCCGCGAGATTTTTCGCGAAGGTCAGGTCGAGCAGCCGGCGAAATTCGCGCAGCGACTTCACGTCGTTTTCGTGAATCAGCCCGCGTCGATCGGGCGGCAAATTGAGGTTCAACGCGGCCCCGCGTCCGACCGATTTGTAATAGATGTCGAGCAACTGCGCCGGCGTCTTCACCGCGACATCCTCGCCGGCATGGTAGAACCAGCCGGGCCGAATCGACACATCGCACTCGGCCGGGAGCCATTGTGTGCCGGGGCGCTCGCCGGCGTTGAGACCCACCGAGCCGCCGCCGGGATAGCGCATCGGCTTCGTCATATCCAAGGTCGCCCAACAGGTTTCGCCCGCGATCCCGCGCTCATTCCCCACCCAGCGAAAATCCGGGCCCGCGTCGCTGAACATAGCCGCCATCGGCTGCAGCTCGCGCACGATCTCCCACGTGTTGGCCCAGTCGTAGTAGGTGCGGTTGTCGATACTGCGTTTCTCGTTCGCCCCGCCGTAGTAGCCGTCACCGCCGTTCGCGCCGTCGAACCACACGGTAAACAGCGGTCCGTAGTTCGTGAGCAATTCGCGGAGTTGATTGCGGAAATACGCGAGATACTCGGCCCGGCCGTAGTCGCGGTGATTCCGGTCCCACGGCGAGAGATAGACGCCAAACGCGATACCCGCGCTCCGGCACGCGTCCGCCATCTCGCGCACGACGTCACCGCGGCCGTTTTTCCACGGCGAATTTTTCACCGAGTGCTCGGTAAACTTCGACGGCCAAAGGCAAAATCCATCGTGGTGTTTCGCCGTGAGAATCAACCCGCGCAGTCCACCTTCTTTCGCCGTGCGCGCGATCTGGTCGGCATCGAACGCCGTGGGATTGAACACCGTGGGCGACTCGTCGCCGAGGCCCCACTCGCGGTCGGTAAACGTGTTCACCGTGAAATGCACGAACCCGTAGGCCTCCAGCGCGTGCCAATGCAACTGCCGCTCCGTCGGCAGCGGACCGTAGGGCGCGGGCGGGGTCGCCGCTCGGGCCGTCGCGCCGGCCACGGCCAGGGAACACAGGATCAACACCAGGGGGAGGTTTGGTTTCATTGGAAAAATTCAGGAGCGACTCGCCTATCGGGCAACTTCGCCAATCTCAGACGTCACGGTGCATTCGCGCACGTCCCGCACGCTCAGGAAATACCAGCGCGCGTCCGCAGGTAGCGTCGCCTGCACGCGCCCGCTCGCCGACTCCCATGCCGTGGGCACTTCCTCCCACAGCCACTTCGACGCGACGCCTTCGGCCGCTGTGAAATGAAGCTTCGCCTCCACGATTGCCGTCTGCGCCGTCACGCTCGCCGACACCCCCGCACCGTCGCGCCGCACTTCGCCGAACACCGGAAGCGGCACGCCGCCCTTCAGCACCGAGTCGACGAACACCCCGATCTCCACCGGCTTCCAACCCGCCGGATGACTGTGGCCCATGCGCGGCTCGACGCGCAGCAGCATCGGGCCCGCGCCCAGTCGCGCCGAGCGCTGCCAAATACCGAGCTGGAAAAAACGGTCGTTCGTGCCGTTCACCCAAAACATCGGCGCCTTCGCGTGGGCCAAACGATGACGCGGGTCCCAGAGTTTCATCCAACTCGCCCCGGCCTCCTTCGCACTTTGCGCGCCGAAGATCTCGCTCTCGTCAAGAAAGCCGCAGCCATACACCGGCACGAACGCAGCAAAACGCGTGTCGACCCCGGCCACCGCTGCGGTCAACACCCCGCCCCACGAAATTCCCGTGAGCCCGATGCGCCGCGCATCCACGTCCGACTGCGCGGCGAGCAGCGAATGCGCCCGCATGATATTCGCGACCGCGTGATACATCCACTGGTCGCGCGGTGGTTCGTCGCCGAGCGCTAGGCTCGCGCCGCCGTCCACCGGCCCGGCCCACGCGTGCCGCTCCCGGCCGGCTTTGTTTTTCGCGGGCACATTGCCGCCCGTATCGAGCGCGATCGCCGCATAGCCGCGCGCCGTCCAGAGCCTCACCCACTCGGGAAACGCCGTGCCGCCGCCGCCGTGCACGAGCACCATGCCCGGGACCTTTTCACCCGCCGCCACCGTCGGCAGCCCGAGGTAGGCAAACACCCGCGTCGGCTTTCCCTCGAAATCCGGCCCGTCGAAAAACAGCGCGCGCACACTGTCTTGCGCCCACTCGTCCGCCGCCTGGGTGACGGGCGCCTGCGCAAACTCGCGCACCTTCCAAGCGCCCACTTCATCAGCCGCCCGCGCGATCTGGCCGGCCGCCGCGAGTCCAATCGAGAGCCAGCAAAGCGCGGCCAACACAGAATTCATGACGGCATCACAACCGTCTCCGCCACCGTCGCAAGACCGGCCACGAACGCCACATCAGGCCCGACCTGCGGGCCTGATGCCGGATCAGAACGAAAACGTGTTCGTCAAAATATACTGCCGCGGATCCTGATAGCGATAGGTCAGCGGCACCAACGTGCGCGGGTTGATATTGTTCACGACCAGTTCGCGCTGGTTCATGACATTGTTAATGTTCAGCTGGACGCTCCAGCGGATCTTTCGGTTGGAGAAATTCCGGGTGTAGCCGAGTTGGAAGTCGTAGACACCTTGGTCCTTCGCCTCGACCATCGTCACGCTGTCGGAGACGCGGCCATTCCACTTGTCGATAAACGTGCTGCCCGGTGTATAGGTATAGTCGGAGCGCGCACCCGCGATGCGACCTTTGCGGAGGCGTGTGCCCGCGCCGACGGTGAGCCCCTTGAGCGCGCCTTCCTTGAATTCGTAACGTGTGCGGAGGTTGAAGTTGTGCAGCGGGTCGCCGACGAAACGTTTTCCTTCAAACGTGTAGGGATTGTCGAAAAACAGCGCCTCGGCGTCGGCAATGGCTTCGTTCACGCTGTCGGTATTGATCGTGACATCACCCGTCGTGAGCACTTCGGCGGCTGTCCGCCAATCGGCAAAATTTGCGGCCCGCTCGACGCCGGGCGCAGCCGTCTGCGTGAGGGAGAAATCCCGATACTTCAGCCACTCAGGTTTGTATTTGTCGATGTAAGCCCGGTATTCGGTGGCCATATTGCTGCGGCGCGTGTCGTTCTTGGAGTAGTTCACCGAGATCGACCAGTTCGGCAGCGGCTGTCCGACAATTTCGAATTCGTGACCGCGGCTCTCGGCGTCTTGCATGTATCCCTGCACTTGATTCATCACCTGCCCCTGCCGCAGGGCGAAAGCGGAACCGGCGGCATCGAGAGTTCCGGAGTTGCCGATCGCGTTCCAGATATTGACAACGTTGGTCTTGTTGAATCCCGAAAACCCAAACTCGTTCTTAGAAACCGTGTGAAATTTTGTCGCGGTGAAATAGAGCCGGTTTTTGAGAAAACTGAGCTTGATCCCGTAGTCATTGGTTTTTCCGGAGGGCGCTTTCACGTAGTCGGCAATGGTCGCGTTTTCCGGACTGGCCGGCGTGATGAAGTTCGTGCCGGGCGTGCTGAGGCTGTTCGAAGTATTATAGAAGCCCGACAACCAAGACGTGACATGCAGCACTCCTCCGAGCGTCTGCGTTTGGCCCGAGAAGACACTTGGTTTCGAATTCCGCGGATCACCCGGCAACCAAACACCCGTGTTAACCGCCACGGCTTCGGAAGCCGGATTGCGAAACGCGAGGCCATTCCAGCTCTTTAGCCGGTCCTTGCGGTATCCATAGGTGCCCACCAGACGGTTCTTCAACAGAAACGCCTGCGCGACACCCATGTAGGCGCCAGTGTCGCGGTCGACAAAGCCGATGTTCCCCTGCGCCCGGTTAAACTCTTGCATGTAGATGTCGCGCACGACGCCGGTGGCCGGATCTTGAAACTTCGTCGCGCCGGACAAATCGATCGGCGCCGGAATTCGGAAATTCGGATCGTCGAGCACGCTCAGGTCCTTGATATAAAACCGTTGAAATGCCTGGTTGGAGGCATTCTCCGGCGTCGCATTGAACGCACCGCCACTCGTGAGCGACGTGCCTTTCATCCAATATTGCTGCAGGATCTGGCTGCGGGATTTGGTGTAGGCCATCTCCCCAAGCCCCGCCATGCGCAACGTCGCGAGCTCGTGCAGCTTCTTCTCAAAGGAAAGCGCCAGGCGCGCCTGCGTGACTTGCGAACTGGACGGACGATGATCCGGCGACACATCGATATAGTATTGATTCGCCGCCGGCTTCAGCTGGCCGTTCGGCAGGTAGCGATTGGTATCGGCCGTGACACCAAACCAATTCCACGTGGCGAGATTATGGGTGTCGTTCTGCACCGTCTGTCGGTTCAGACCAACCTCCACGTTGAGATCTTTAAGCAATTCCCGCTGAATGATGATCGAGCCGAAGTTTGTGTTGAAACTGCCACGCGACCAGTTGGCCTCCAGCGCGGCCTCCGGATTGCTCAATCCACGTGCAAAATCGAGCCCCTGCACGCCGCCGGCCGGCGCCTCGGAGCGCGTAAAGTTTCGGAAATCCTGCGCGTTGGTGAAGCTGCTCGAAACCGCGACCCAGTTGTTGGTGGTAATCTCGGTCACGCCGTTGACCTGCGTGGCGCCCGTGTCGCGAAACGCGTTGCCCGGCGTGCCGACCGCCCCGGGAGCGAGCGCCAGGTTGAAGTTGTTGAAAATCGGCTGACCACTCGCGTTCCACGTCGAGGTCATATCGAGACCGAAAAAAGGCCGGGGCACGAAGCGCTTCGCGAGGCCTCGTTCGTAGTCGGCCTTGAGCGTCGTCTTGCGATCGATCTGCCATTTCGCCGTAAGGTATACGCGGTCCTGATCGTTGTGGCCCGCGCGACGCCACGAGTCCTCCCGGCCTTTCAATACGACGGCGCGCACGCCGAGCCGGTTCTTGATGAGCGAATAGTTGGCATCGGCGATCCAGCGCTCGCCACCCCACGAGTCGAGCCGGTTCGTGAAACTATAGGTATCCCGGTTCGTCTGCGCCTGCTTGCTGGCGATGTTAATCCGACCCGCCGGCGAACCGAAACCGTAGAGGATGGAATTGGGGCCGCGGGACACCTCCAGTCCCTCGATCATATACATATCCACCTCACCCGGTGCGCCGAAGAAATTGATACTGCGCCCGCCGCCCGGCAGACCGCGGATGCGGATGCCGCGGATGCTGTCGTTGTAACCGTCGCCGACCGGACCGGCCGTGCGCGCATCATCCGTGTCCATGCGGGTTCCGACGCCGTATTCAACCGCGCTCTCGATATTGGTGGCCGCGATATCGCGCAGAAATTCTGCCGTCATCGGGCTGATTGCCGCTGCCACATCCCGGAGATTCGTGCGCAAACGCGAGCCCGACAGCGTGTCCTGCCCGGCGTAACCGGTATCCTGATTCGTCGATACCTCGAAGGGCGTCAGCATCACGGTCTCTTCGCCGGTCGACGCCGCCGCTGTGGCAGTGGCTTTCGGTGCCGTTTGGGCGACTACGGGGCCGGCGCACCAAGCGCCCGCCGCCAGCACGGCGACCAACAGGTGAGTGAGGGACAAAGCATAGGGGAATGTTTTCATAGCAGGGTAAATTCGGCAGACAGCGGGGTTACGGGTCGTCGACGCAGCTGGGGGTGCGCGTCGACAACGCGCGAAGTTTGGCGATTGCCGCGCGTCCGCAAATGGCTCCTTAGTTTACGTCAACTGCCATGAGCGTCCGCTCCCTCGCCCGCAAGCTCGGGATCTCCCCCACCGCCGTCTCCCTCGCCCTCAAAGACAGCGCCCGCATCTCGCCGGCGCTGCGGGCGAAAGTCCGCCGCGTCGCGCACACCGAGGGCCACGTGCCCAACGCGAAACTCGCCGAGTTGATGAGCGAGGTGCGGCGGTCCGCCGAGCCGCGCTACCACGCCACGCTCGGCGTCGTCTCGCTGTTTCCCGAGGAGGAACCGTGGCTCCAGAATCCCACCTACCAACATCTCGGACCGATGTTGGCCGGCGCCCGCGAACGCGCCGCCCTGCGTGGCTACAAACTGGAAAATTTCTGGCTCAAAGCCCCGCAGATGACACCCCGTCGCCTCGGCGCAATCCTCGAGGCCCGCGGCATCCACGGGCTGTACTGCCTCGGCAGTCTCGATCCGGATGAAGCGTTTCCCTCCGCCCTCCAAAAATTCGCGGTCGTCACGCAGGGCGCGAGCATCCCGGGCGCGATGCACCGCGTCGTCAGTCATTTCGTCGCCGACGCGCGAACGTTGTTCGCCGAACTTTCGTCCCGCGGCTACCGGCGCCCCGGTCTCGCGATTCTTGTCTCGGGTGACCGCCGCACCGACCACCTCTACTCGGCGATTTTTCTCGGCGAACAGGAGCGCGTCGGCGCTTCGTCGCCCGTCCCCATCCTGCGTGCGGAGATCTGGAACGAAGCTGATTTTCACGCGTGGTTCACCGCCCATCGCCCCGACGCGATCGTGCTCCATCAATACACGCCCTATCTCACGGCCGTGGAGCGCTACCTCGAAAAACAACGCCTCCGCGTGCCCCGTGATATCGGCCTCGCCTTGCTCGACAAAATCCCCGACGCCGTGCGCTACAGCGGCATCTGCCAGAGCCCCGTTCGCATCGGCGCGGCCGCCGTCGATCTGTTGCTCAGCCGGCTGCTGCTGCGAGATTTCGCCGCGCCCGAGTTCCCCAAAGTCGAACTCGTCGTCGGCACGTGGAATGAGGGGCGCACCCTGCGCCCCGTCGCCCCCTCCCGCGGTCGCGGCGCCAAAACTCAGTGACAACCGCAGCCTTCGCCGCAGCCACCGCCACCCCCGCCGTGCGCGTGTCCGTGGCTGAGTTCCTCGGCGGTAGCTTCACGCGCGTCGACAATCTCGACATCAAATGTGAGTTCCACGCCCGCCAACGGATGGTTGCCGTCGAGCAACACCTCGTCGCCCTCGACGCCCACCACCGTCACGACCGGCGCCTGCCGGTCGGGTCCGGTCTGAAATTGTTCGCCGATCTGCAACTCGCCCTCGACCGGTAGCAGCGTGCGCTTCACGCGCTGGATCTGCGCCGGATCGCGTTCACCATAGGCTTCCGCCGGCGGCACCTGCACGCGCGTTTTCGCACCCGTCACCGCCGCGCGCAGGCGCTGATCGAGGCCGTCGATGATTTGTCCCGCTCCTTCGAGATAGGAGATCGGCGGATTGCCCGCCGAGGAATCGAGCACGCGACCCTGGGGATCGCGCAGCGTGTAGTGGAAAGTGACGACGCGGCGGTTCATGTTTCGTTTCGAAGGACTTCGAGTGGCGGATGATCGGCCACTCCGCGGTTCGCGAGCAAGCCCGTGATGAGCGTCACGGCCACCGCCGCCGCCATCGAGCCCAACAGCGCCGGCACCGGCAGCGACACGCTCGTCTTGAAAACATATTTCGCCAGCAGCGCATTGCCCGCGACTGCGAGCACGCCGCCCGTGATCGTCGCCAGCACGCCGAGCACCGCATACTCGACCAACTGGATTTGCATGAGCTGCCGCCGCGTCGCCCCGAGCGTGCGCAGCAACACCGTTTCCCGGATCCGCTGGAAACGTCCCGTGAGAATCGCCCCCACGAGCACCACGATGCCCGTCACGACCGTGAAGCCCGCCATAAACGTGATCACAAACGCCACCTTGGCGAAAATCCCGTCGAACGTTTGCAGGATCAGCGCGAGGTCGATCGCCGAAATTCCCGGCAGCTCGCGCGCCACCGCCGCCTGCGCCCGCGCCGCATCCGCCGGCGTCGCCGCGCGCACCGCTGCGGCGTAAGTTTTCGGAGCCGGCTCGAGCACACCTTCCGGAAACAACACGAAGAAATTCGGCTGCATCCGCTGCCACTCCACCGTGCGAAAGCTCGCCACGTATGTCCGCATCGGCACGCCCTGCACGTCGAAGACGATCTCGTCGCCGAGCACGAGCTGCAGGTCCTTCGACAACCCCTCCTCCACCGAAATCGGCACGCGGGGCTCACCCGCCTTCGCCCGCCCTATCCACTGCCCAGCCGAGATTTTTTCCGTCTCGTCGAGGGTCCCACGATAACTTGAGCGATACTCGCGCGTGAGCGTCCACGACGGGATGCGCCCGCTGTCGCGCGCCAGCTGATTCGCGTTCGATCCCGGGCCAATCCGCATCGAAACGCCTCCACCGCCCCCGGCCTTTCCGTCCTTCCCGCCACCGGGCCGCGACATCACTTTCGTTTCATCCTTCAACAGCTCCGCGACCGGCTGCCCTTTGATCGACTCGATCTTCATCGTCACGATCGGCGCCGACACACTGATCGGCGTCCCGCTGTCCTTCAAAATTTTCTCCAACTTCGCGAACTGGTCGTCCTGCACATCGAAGAACATCAGGTTCGGCCGCGCCCCCGCGCCTACGCCCATGATTTTGTCGAGGATCGTCGCCCGCACGAGCACGAGGTTGATCATCAGGAAAGTCCCGAGTCCGAGCGAAAGCAGCAGCAGCACCGTGCGGTTGTTCGGCCGGTGCAAGTTCGCGAGGCCTTGCCGCACCACGTAGGCCAGCGGCTTGCGCGGCACGAATTTCTTCGCCGCCCACGACACCGCCTTCGCCACACCCGCGAGCAGCCCGAAGCCCACCGCCATCATTGCCGTGAAGCCCACCCCAGTCTGCCAATGCCCCG
>CALRZR010000184.1:0-15828 GCA_943372705.1 Opitutus sp. GAS368
GCTTCGTGGTGCTGGATGCGGCACCGACGGCGCACACGCTTTTGCTCCTCGATGCGAGCGCGACCTATCAGCGCGAGTTGGAACGCCAGGAGCAGAGCGAGCAGCCGGAAGAGGTGCGGCAGCTCTTGGCGCGATTGCGCGATCCGGCGTTTGCACGGGTGGTGATGGTCGCGCCGCCCGGAAAGACGCTGGCGAACGAAGCGGTGGCCCAGCAGGAAGATCTGCGCCGAGCGCACATCGACTTGTTTGCATGGATTTTGAATCAGGCGCCGCCGCGCAATGAACCGGGCGATGCGACGTCGCAAATCCCGGCGGCAAACGCACACCGCGCCTTTTGCAACCTGGCGGACGCCAATACACCCCGCACGGCGTGGGTGCCGCTGCAGCCCGAAGCCCCGCTGGGCGCCGCAGCCTTGGCGCGGCTCGGAGCGGCACGCGTTAAGAGCGACGCGACGTAAAGGCCGGTGACCTAGTAACGATTCATTGTCCTGCGGGAGGACGACGCGCTCCGGAAGACTTTCACGCCCTCCAAAACGAGCAACGGGATCGCGCCAACCGCAGCCAAGGCGAGGCACAGGGTGAACGAGAGCGGCGAGGATTTCAGAAAGTGGCCGAAGGCAGCATTGTGTTGGCTCAAGAGTTGGAGGCCGATCGATAGCGCGATGACGAGCAAGAGGTTTACGTTGGAAAAGAGTGCGATTCGCCAGATGGGTTTTGTCTCACTGCGCGCACCGAAGGCGCGGAGGAGCTCGGCGAAGACGAGCACGGTGAACGCGGCGGTGCGGGCGACCTCGACGGACTCGGTGCGTAACAGGTGGGCGTAGACGCCGAGACTTACACCGGCCGTAAGAACGCCGGTGAAGACCATCGTGCGGAGGAAACGGCGGTCGGTGATGCTGGCGAGGCGGTGGCGCGGTTGGCGTTTCATCACGTCGGGGTCAATGGGATCCGTGGCGAGGCAGAGCGCAGGCAGACCGTCGGTGACGAGGTTAATCCAGAGCAGGTGAATCGGCAGCAGCGGCATGGGCAAACCGACGAGCACGCAGGCGGTCATGAGGAGGAGTTCGCCCGTGTTGCCGGCGAGAAGGTATTGGAGGGTCTTGCGGATGTTGTCGTAGATGCCGCGGCCCTCTTCGACGGCGGCGACGATGGTAGCGAAGTTGTCGTCGGTGATGATCATGTCGGCGGCCTGTTTGGTGACCTCGGTGCCGGCGCGGCCCAAGGCGATGCCGATGTCGGCGCCCATGATGGCGGGCGCGTCGTTCACACCGTCACCGGTCATGGCGACGACAGACTGGTTCGCCTGAAGGGCGCGGACGATGCGGAGTTTGTGCTCGGCGGTGACCCGGGCATAGACGGAGATTTTGCTCACGCGGTGGCGCAGATCGGCGTCGGAGATTTGGTCAAGCTCGGTGCCGGTGACGGCGGTGGAATCGGTGGCGAGGCCGAGATTGTGGGCAATGGCGGTAGCGGTGGCGGGGTGGTCGCCGGTGATCATCACGACGCGGATGCCGGCGTCGCGGCAGCGGGCAATGGCGGCCTTCGCCTCGGGGCGGGGCGGATCGTGCATGCCGGTGAGGCCGACGAAGACGAGATCGCGTTCGACGTGTTCGGCAGTGAGATCGGCGGGCGGGAGGTTCGGGAGGTCGCGGTAAGCTGAACCGAGGACGCGCAGGGATTTTTTGGCGAAGGCGGCGGTGTGGGCGAGGAGTTCGTCGCGTGCGGCGGCGGTCAGCGGGACGGTGCCCTCGGCAGTAGAGAGATGCGTGCAGTGGGAGAGGAGGACGCCGGGTGCGCCGTTGCAATAGGCGCGGAGTTTACCGTCCGGGAGGCGGCGGAGGACCGAGCTGAGTTTGCGGTCGGAGTCGAAAGGGAATTCGTGCTGCACGGGTTGATCTCGGTCGAGGGTCGCGCGGTCGACGCCGGCTTTAGCGCCCGCGACGAGCAATGCACCCTCAGTGGGATCGCCGATGGTCTTCCACGCGCCGCCTTCCAGCACGAGGTGGGCCTGGTTGCACGCGACGAGGATCGTGGCGAGCTCGTGGAGCGGGGCGAGGTGTAGGCCGGCGGCCGGTTTTCCGTTGAAGTGGATTTCACCGGCCGGGCCGTAGCCCTCGCCAGTGATCTCGTAGGCGTGGCCGGCAACGTAGAACGCGCGGGCAGTCATTTCGCCGACGGTGAGTGTGCCGGTTTTGTCGGTGCAGATGACGTTGGTGGATCCGAGGGTCTCGACGGAGGCGAGCTTGCGGACGAGGGCGCGGCGGCGGGCCATGCGCAGGACGCCGAGGGAAAGGGCGACGGTCACGACGGCGGGGAGGCCCTCGGGCACGGCGGCGACGGCGAGGCTGATCGAGGTAAGCAACAACTCGAGCGGTGCACTGCCGCGCAAGAGGCCTAGTCCGAAGAGCAACGCGACGATACCGAGGGCGGCCCAGACGAGGACGCGGCCGAAGGCGTCGAGTTTACGCTGGAGCGGCGTTTCGCCTTCGGCAACGGCAGTGGTGAGTAAGCCGGCGATGCGTCCGAGTTCGGACTGCATGGCAGTCGCGACCACGACGGCCTCGGCTGAGCCGGTGGCGACGGCGGTTCCCATGAAAACGAGATTGGCGCGATCGCCGAGCGGCGTGGCCGCGGCGGAGAGCGTCGCGGGCGATTTTTTGACGGCGGACGATTCGCCAGTGAGTGCGGACTCGATGCACTTGAGTGAGGCGGCGGTGAGGAGGCGGGCGTCGGCGGCGACGAGATCGCCGGCGGCGAGGACGAGGATATCGCCGGTGACGAGGCCGGCGGCGGGGATGGAGATTATTTGTCCATCGCGGCGCAGCGTAGCCTGCGGGGCGGTCAGTTGCTTGAGCGCGGCGATGGATTTCTCGGCGCGGAATTCCTGATAGAAACCGATGGCGGCGTTGAGGACGACGATAGCGAAGATCGCGAACGCGTCGGTGGGGTCGCCGAGCACGGCGGAAATGACGCCGGCGGCGATGAGAATCCAGATGATGACGCTCTTGAATTGGCCGAGGAGAAGTTGAACGACTGTGACGCGCGTGCCCTCAGTCAGGGCGTTGGGACCGTCGGCGGCGAGACGGCGGGCGGCCTCGATGGCGGTCAGACCGGAAGTGGAAGTGTTGAGCTGAGTCACGACAGACTCGGCGCTGAGCTGGTGCCAAACGGCTGGGACGGTCGGCGGCATGACTACTCGTGCCGGAGGGCGTCGATGGGATTGAGACGGGCGGCGCGGCGGGCCGGGGCGTAGCCGAAGAGAATGCCGACGGCCGCGGAGAAAAGGAACGAGATCAGGTTGATCTGCGGATTGAAGTTGAACGGGACCTTGATGATTTGCGCGAGGCCGGCGCAGAGGCCGAACGCGAGGGCGATGCCCACGAGGCCCCCGATGCAGGAGAGCGTGACGGCCTCGACGAGAAACTGGAGGAGCACTTCGCGCGCGGTGGCGCCGATGGAGAGACGGATGCCGATTTCGCGGGTGCGCTCCGTCACTGAGACGAGCATGATATTCATTATGCCGATGCCACCGACGAGCAGCGAGACGGCGGCGACGGCGGCGAGGAGCATCGTCATGAGCTGCGTGGTGGCGCCGAGAGTCTCGGCGATCTGGCGCGTATCGAAGATGTTGAAGTTGTTGTCCTGATTGCTGCGGAGATTGCGGCGCTGGCGCATGAGCAAGGTGATCTCGGCGATGAGCGCGGCGCCGTCGGTGCCGTCGACGGCGGAGATGGCGATCTGGTTGATGTCGGCGGAGGACGTCTTGCCGATGAGCCGGCGCTGGAGCGTGGAGAGCGGCATGATGATCACATCGTCCTGGTCGCCCATGCCGGCCTGGCCCTTGGCGACGAGCAGGCCGATGACTTCGCAAGAGGCGCGGCCGAGGCGGATTTTCGCACCGATGGGATCGGCGGTGCCGAAAAGTTCCTTGCGGACGGTGTTGCCGATGACGCAAACGGCGGCGCCGGAGCGGAGGTCGGCGGCGGTGAAGAGGCGGCCCTCGGCAAGCGACCATTTGCCGATGTCGAAAAAGACCGGCGTGGTGCCGACGACGGACGTCGTGCGCGCCGTGTGGAGACAAATCGTGATCAACGACGAGGAGCGGACCGGGGCGATGGCGGCGATGCCGGAGATTTGTTCGCCGATGATCTCTGCATCCTTCTCGGAGAAATTAGGGACGCCGCCGGAAGAAGGGCGAAAGCCGAACCCGGCGCCGGGACGGAGCGTGAGGAGATTACTGCCGAGGCTGGAAATCTGCGCCTTCACGGCGAGCGTCGCGCCCTGGCCCAGGGTGACCATGGTGATGATCGCGGCGACGCCGATAAAGACGCCGAGCACGGTGAGGAACGCGCGAGTGAGATTGCGGCCGATCTCGCGGACGGCGATGGCGAAGGCGTTCCAGATCATCGGAGAAGGCGCGGGCTCACGGCTTGGTGACGTCGGAGGCGATGAGGCCGTCTTTGATGACGACGGTGCGGCGGGCGCAGGCGGCGACCTCGTCGGCATGGGTGACGACGAGCACGGTGATGCCGCGGTCGACGTTGAGGCGTGTCAGGAGTTCCATGACGTCGCGCGTGGTGACGGAATCGAGGTTGCCGGTGGGTTCGTCGGCGAAAAGGGTGCTCGGCTCCGTGACGATGGCGCGGGCGATGGCGACACGCTGTTGTTGTCCGCCGGAGAGTTCGCCGGGCGTGCTCTTGAGTTTTGTCGGGAGGCCGACGGACGTGAGCGCCGCGAGGGCGCGAGTGTGACGCTCCTGGCGGGCGATGCCGCGGTAGAGGAGCGGGAGCTCGACGTTGTCGAGGGCGCTGGTGCGGGCGAGGAGGTTGAAACCTTGGAAGATGAAGCCGAGTGCGTAGCGGCGGAGGAGCGAGCGCTGATCGGAGCTGAGCGGTTCGACGGCGATGCCCTGGTAGCGGTAAGTCCCGGTGGTGGCGACATCGAGGCAGCCGAGGATATTCATGAGCGTGGATTTGCCGGAGCCGCTCGGGCCCATGATCGCGACGAACTCGCCGTGGCGGATCGTGAGGTCGATGCCTTTGAGCGCCTGAAACGCGGCATCGCCGAGGCCGTAGGTCTTGGTGAGACCGTGCAACTCGATCAGGGGTGGTGCCTCGGACGCGCTCACGGGGCGGGAGGGAGAGCGCGGGTGATCACGACGAGGCCCGCGGCGAGGCCTTCGCCGTTGACCTCGGTGTGGCGGCCATCGCTGAGGCCGGTTTTCACCGCGAGGGATTCAGGCTGGCCGTTGCGGAGGATCCAGATGTGGGCGCCGGCGGATTGGGGGTCGGAGTCGCTGGCGGCGGGGCGATTGCTGTTGCGCGTGGGCATCGGGATGAGGCTTTGCACGAAAGACTTCTTCGCTGCGGTGGAGGCGGCGGCGGTGGTCGGGACGAAGCGCAAGGCGGCCGTCGGGACGAGGAACACGTCAGAGCTTTCGGCGACGCGGATGTCGGAGGTGGCGGTCATGCCGGGGCGGAGACTGAGGTCGTCGTTGGCGACCTCGAGTTCGGCGAGGTAGGTGACGACGTTGTTGGTAACGACCGAGCCGAAGGCGACGCGGGAGACCGTGGCGGTGTAGGCGCGGTCGGGCCACGCATCGACGGTGAAGGAGGATTTCTGGCCCTTGGCGACGCGGCCGATGTCGGCCTCGGCGATCGCGACCTTCAGCTTCATATGGGCGAGATTTTCGGCGATGACGAAGAGCTCAGGCGCGGTGAAACTGGCGGCGACTGTCTGGCCAGGCTCGATGCTCCGCGTAAGCACGACGCCGTCGATGGGCGACTTGATGAGGGCCTTGGCGAGATCGTTTTCGTTGATGCGCACCTGGGCCTCGGCCTCGCCGACGGCGGCCTGGGCACTCAGCGAATCGGCACGCGCGCGGGCTGCGCTGGCGCGGGCGGTGTCGAGATCGGACTTGGAGGGAATTTTTCCGCCGCTGAGACGCGCGAGTTCCTCTTGGCGGAAGAGTGTCGCGGAGCTCTCCTGCACGGTCGCCTCGGCTTGGGTAACACGGGCCTGCGCGGATTTGACGGCGGCGCGGCTGCTCTCGGTCTGCTGTGTGAGCTTGCTTGTATCGAGCTTGGCGAGCGGCTGGCCCTTGGTGACGTGGTCGTTGATGTCGACGTAGACCTCGAGCGTGGTGCCGGAGAGTTCGCTGCCGACGGTGACCTCGTTGGTGGGCTCGAGATTACCGGTCGCGGTGATGGTGAGATGGATGGCGCCACGCGCGAGGACCTCGGTCGCGTAGAGCGGGACGAGGCTTCGTGCGTGGACGACGCTGCGCCACCAAAACCAGGCGCCTGCGCTGAGCGCGAGGACGACAAGGGCGAGGATCAGATAGAGTTTGGTGGACCGGACGGGGGCGTTGGCTTGGAGCGCGGCGGCGAGATCGGCGGGGGCCAACGGAGCGGATGTCTTCATGGCACGGAGGCGGTGAGGGCGGATGGCGACCAGCCGCCGCCGAGGGTATGGTAGAGGCGGATGCTCGCGGTGGCGCGGTCGGCCGTGGTGGCAATTTGCTGCTGCTCCAGAGCGAGGAGCGTGCGTTGGGCGTCGAGAAAGACGAAGAGGTCGACTTGGCCGGCTTCATAGCGGAGCGCGGAGAAGCGGGCGGCAGCAGCGGCGGCGGTGACCGCGCGGACGAAAATGGTGGCGCGCTCGGATTGGCGCTGCGCCGCGGCGAGCGCGTCTTCGACCTCGGCGAGCGCCGTGAGCACGGTGGATTCGTAGGCGATCAACGCCTGGCGCTCTTGCTCGGTTTGAATCGCGATCGTTTGGCTGATGCGTCCGGCGGAGAAAATGGGGGCGGTGAGACCTCCGAGCAGACTTGCCACGGTGGACTCCGGGGAGAACAGGCGATCGGGATGTCGAGCAGTCACGCCGAGCGAACCGGTAAGGGTAAACGTGGGCCAGCGCTGGCGGTGCGCGGCAGAGGTGCGGGCAGTGGCGGCGATCACGCCCTGCTCAGCGGCGCGGACGTCGGGACGTTGACGAAGAGTCTCGGCGGGAAGGCCGAAGGCGAAATCGGCGGGTGGCGTCGGGACGGCGCGCGGCGTGGCGAGCAGTGGATCGAGTGTGCCGGGTGTTCGGCCGGCGAGGAGCGCGAGCTGATGGCGCATCTGGGCGACGGTGAGTTGCAGTGCAGGGATGGCGCCGCGCGCTTGTTCGAGGGTGCTGAGGGCTTGCTGGGTATCGAGGCCGTCGCCGGTGCCGGCTTGTTCTCGCCATTGCGTGAGCTGCACGGTCTCGTGGCGGGTGCCGAGGCTGCGTTCCACGACGGCGAGTTGCGCCTCGGCAGCCCGCAGCGTGACGTAGGCGGAGGCGACCTCGGCGGCGAGGGCGACTTGGACGCCGTAGAAGTTCTCGGCGGTCTGGGCGAGATCGGCGGAGGCGGCGGCGAGCGTCTGGCGCTGGAGGCCGAAGAGATCGACCTGCCAACTGGCGTCGAGGCCCGCGCTGTAGGACTCGCGCGAAGACGTGAGGTCGGCGGTGTGATCTCGTGTGCGCGAGCCGCCGCCGGAGACGTTGGCGGAGAGCGACGGAAAGAGCGGAGCGCGGGCGACGCCGCGGCGGGCGCGGGATTCGGCGATGCGGGAAAACGCGGTGCGCACGTCGGGACTGGAGCGCAGGGCGGACGTGATCAATTCGGTGAGGACGGGATCGTCGAAACGCGTCCACCACGCGGCGAGGGCGGTGGGGTCGCGCGGGCCTGGCACGTGCGCAGCTGACAGTTGCCACGCCGCGGGCACGATGACACGAGCCACGAGAGGAGTTGGCGGCGCCGTGGTGCAGGCAGACAGAGCGAGGGCCAAGATAGCGAAAACCGCGAGGCACCGTGATCGAGCGATCATGGGACGGTGGGAGGTGACGGAGCGTCAGTCGTCAGCCGGTCACAGGCCGAAACTTCTGCGGCGGATCGAGCGGACCACGTCTCCAAAAAAAAGGCCGTCACCGTGAGTGTGACCGGGCCGAAAACCAGTCCAGCCGGTCCGAATACAATAAGACCGCCGATGACCGAAACAAAAATGAGGACAGAGTGAAGTTTGAGGCGATTGCCGACGAGAATGGGCCGGAGCAGGTTGTCGACGGTGCCGACCACCAGAATACCCCAGGCGGTGAGCAGAAGCGCGTGGCCCCACCGACCGTCGGCCGCGAGAAAGAGCGCCGCCGGAAGCCACACGAAGAAGGCGCCGAGCATCGGCACAAGCGCGAGCAGAGCCATGATCACGCCCCAGAGAACCGGCGCCGGCAGATCGAGCCACCAGAACATCGCGCCCCCCAGCAGACCTTGCACGGCGGCCACCGCGAAAGAGCCGTAAATCGTGGCATAGATGGTTTCGGCGATGCGGCGCAAGAGCCGGTCCAGATCGCCGGCGGAAAGCGGCACCATGCTGCGGAGGGCGTGCAACACCAGCGCACGATCGCGGAGCAAATAGAAAAGAAAATAGAACGTGAGGCCGACGCTCACGGCTTGAAACACCGAGCCCTTGAGCAGCGGACCCGCAACTTTTCCCGACCATCCGGCGAGCCCCGAGAGGGTGTCGGGTAACGTGATTTGCGGAGCAAGCCGTTCGACGATTACGGCGATCTGCGGATGCCGCTCAAGCGTGCGGCGCCATTCGCCGGAGCGGACGTTGGCTTCGACCAATTCAGCACCTTTGGCGGCTTGGACGACCAAGTGCTGGCCGACTACGGTCGCGCCGGCCGTGAACAAGAGCGCAATGACGACAAGGGAAGCCGTGGCGGCGAGACCGGGCCGGCGCAGTTTGGTTTCGAGCCACGATTGCAACGGGGCAAAGAGCACCGCGAACACAAGGGCCCACATGAGCGCGCCGAGAAACGGCTCCAACAGCAGATAGCAGAGCCCCAACGCGCAAGCCGTCGACGCAAGGAGCACGGCCGATTTGAGCTGGGAAGCGGAAAGCCAGCCGAACTCAGGAGCGGCAGGGGGAGTGTGGGTCCGGTCGTGCATAGTGCGGCCGGACGACGACATGCGCATCGCCGGCGTGGCGGCGCGGTCACTCTTCAAGTGCGAAGCCGACCTTGATCGTCACCTGCCAAAGGTGCACGCGGCCTTTTTCAATACTGCCCCGGGTATCGACGACCTGAAACCAACGGAGATTTTTCAACGTTTTGTGCGCACGTTTGATGGCAAGATCGACGGCGTCTTCCATCGAAGTGGACGACGTGCCGGTAAGTTCGATGTGTTTGTAGATTTGATCTTTCATATTCGGTGCGGGCGATGGCTTTGGTGTGGACAGAGAGGAGACGGTGCCGGAAGCGCGGCGCGAGGTTCAGTCGACCCAGAGCTTCACCGTGGTCTCGCCGCGCATTGCCTTGGAATATGGGCAAATCAGGTGCGCGGCCTGCATGATCCGAATCACCTCGGGCGCTGGCAGGGATGAAACGCGCGCGTGCAATTCGACGCCGAGACGATGGCCGCCGTCGTCGTCTTCGATGAGACTCACACAGGCCCGCACGGTCGAGTCCTGCACGGCGGCGCCCAGCGTCTGGGCGGCCCGGCCGAAAGCGCCGTGGAAACACGCGGCGTAGGCTCCGGCAAAAAGTAGTTCGGGACTCGGGCCACGTTGTTCGGCGCCGGGCTCGGCGGGATTTCCCAGCGAAACGTCGAGCAGTTGGTCCGCAGTTTGCAGGCTGCCGGAGCGCCCGCCTTTGGAAACGGCTTCGGTGACGTAGAGAATTTTCATAGGATGATGCCGGATCGGCGGGACGCAGAATGCGCCGAGCCGCGCCACGCCGCTATGGGGTGAAACGCTACCGGACGCCGCGCTCACCCGGCGCAGAGGCCGAGCGTGCGACTGGTGGAGCGCGCGATCATCCGCTCCTCGTCAGTGCGGATGACGCGGACCGTCGCCACTCCGGCCGCACGCGAAATCACCGGAGCGTTTCGCGCGTTGCGGCGGGCATCGAGCTGCACGCCCAGAAAGTCGAGTCCGACACAGATGCGCGCGCGAACGACGGGCGAGTTTTCCCCGATGCCACCGGCAAACACGAGCGTATCCACACCGCCCAGCACAGCCGCAAAGGCGCCGATCCACTTTTTCGCCACATAGCAAAACAACGCCACGGCCTCGGCGGCGGGAACCTCCTTCGCTTCGCACGCCAACAGGTCGCGGAGATCCGAGCTCGTGCCCGAGACACCGAGCAAACCCGATTCATGATGAATCATTCGCGCAAACTTCGCCGGCGTCAGGCGTTCGCGCCGGGACAGAAACGAAAACAACCCCGGGTCCAAATCGCCCGGGCGCGTGCCCATCATCAGGCCGGACGCCGGTGTGAATCCCATGCTCGTATCGACGCTTCGCCCGCCGAGCACCGCCGCTAAACTCGCGCCGCTGCCGAGATGGGCGAGCACCACCCTGCCCTGCGCGGCCGCCGGATCGATTCGCTCGAGTTCCTCCATCAGATAGCCGTAGGAAAGGCCATGGAACCCGTAGCGCTCGACGCCTTTTGCGGCGTAGCGACGCGGAATGGGCAGCAGTTTGGCCACTCGCGGCATGTCGCGGTGAAACACGGTGTCGAAACACGCAACCTGCGGCAGCCGCGGATGCCGCTGCGTGAACGCTGCGATCAAGGCGAGCTCGCACGGCAAATGATCCGGATCGTAGGGCGCGAGACGCCGGAGTTCCCGGATGAGCGCGGGCGTTATTTGGACCGCTGCCGTGTGATGACGACCATGCACCACGCGGTGGCCGATGGCCTGCAACGAGGCGAAGAACGGCCGCGAATTGAGCCAATCGCACAAAAACTTCACCGAAGAACGGGGGCTGCGGGAGGCTGCGCCAAGTTTCACCGCGAACGTTTCCGCTTCGTCAACCGCGACGAGCGTGGCATCCGCACACCCGACGCGCTCAATCTTCCCGTGCCCGATACGCGCCATCGACGCGGCCGCAAACACCGCAAACCGGATACTGGAAGATCCGCCGTTGATCGTGAGAATACAGGGCACCGATGTCTTCACGTCATGCCCCCGCGTAGCCGCGCACCGGTCGGAATACCGACGAAGCGCGCAATCCAACAGCCGGTGACCCACCCGAGTCGCATCACGGCAGCCGTAGGTTGTTGAATACAAATCCAGACCAATTTGCGACGGTGCGAACGAAGGATGTGCATCCGGTGCCGACCTCAAAAGACAACCGCGGTGCCAAACAGAACCGGAGAGCTACACGGCAGAGTTCCCCACGACATGATGCTACTGGAAAAAACAGTCGCGCGCCGAGCGGGCCCCGTTTTGAAAAACTGGTGGGCGAGTCGCGGTTTCAATGCGAACCATCGGAACGCGGCCGCGTATTTTTCAGACGCGCGCGCTATGGGGTTTGGTGAGATTTTCGCGCGCCGTGGCAGCGGGTCCGTAAGCGCGGATCACCCATTGATGATTTCCCCGATACGCTGCGCATCCCCCGCAATTGCCCACGCATCGCGCCGCCCGTCGCGCAACGCCGCTCCGTTCGTCAACACACCTTACTACACCCCATATCGCCGCGGGTCGGGCTGGTCTACTCTTGAAAAATGATCGCAGGCGCGCCTTCCGCGTCGGCGTTCGGCCAGCTCAAAGAAAGACGAATCATATGAAATTTAGCACCCTAGCACTCTCGGCCCTCGTGGCTATCGGCGGCGTCCAATCATGGGCGCAGACCAGTCAACTCTCCACCGTTGGTATCGTGACCGGCGTCGTCACAATCACCGAGCGCGTCGGAACCCCCACCAATCGCCCCGGCACCGTCGGCAACAATCTCGCTGGCCTCGCCTACGTCGCGGGTAATGTCCCTGCCGCCGTCGACACTTCGATTTCGTTTTTCACGCTCACCGGCTCCACGCTGCCGCCGAATCCGGCCGATGCCTTCACGAGTTACGGCACGTTGATTTCCCCGACTGCCGTCGGCAGCTTCCCCGACGTCGCCGCCGCCTTGACCGGCAGCTCCTACTCGGGCCTCACGTTCGCGATCGACGATCTCGGGCTGCCCATCGCGGGGACGTTTTACACGATTCATCACCGTCCCACCGGAGACTACTTTGCCAACATCGTTCCCAAAACCGGCGGCAACTCCTCGTCCATCGATTTGAAGCCGATGTCGTGGGCCGGCGGTGTCGCAGGCGGTCCGGCCGATCCTGGCGCCACCGGCTACTTCGGTCTGGTCTACGTCAGCGGAGCCATCACCGGATACTCGGCCAACAGCATGTATTACCTCCGGACGGATGGCTCCGGAAACACCCAGTTCGGCGAAATGATTCCGGCCTTAACCGCCGGCTCGACCGACAAGATCAATCTCACCACCGCCGTCGGCAGTTTCGGCGCCGGCGGTTACACCACCCTCGCCTATTCGCCGGTCGCCTTCGGCGGCTACGCGGCCAATCAGTTCTACTACCTCCGGCTCGATGCGATCACCGGTAACACGATCCTCGGCCGCCTCGATCCCAGTCTCGTCCCCGGCGTCCGCACCATTTCGGACGTCGCGAATCTCGGCGGCGTTTTCAAAACGCTGAATTACGCCTTCGACGCCACCGGCCCCGCCGGCGTCTGGGGGATCAATCAACTCTACGCCACCGGCTCCCGCGCCGCGACCGCCCAGTCTGTCAGTTTCGCCGCCATCGCTGACCGCGCGATCAGTGCGGGCTCGTTCACCGTAACCCCTTCCGCCAGCTCCGGCTTGGGAATCGCGCTCACCGTGGTCACGGGCTCGACCGGCTCGGCCTCGATCAGCGGCCCCGCCGCGGGTGTGTTTACGGTCACCCCGCTTTCTCCCGGTATAATCACGCTGCAAGCCATGCAGTCCGGCGGCGCCTTCGCCTCCAACATGCTGCGCCAAAGTTTTAACGCCACCGGTGCCGCCGCGCTCGTCATCACCACGCAGCCCACCTCCCAAAGCGCCGTGACCGGCACGAACGCCACCTTCTCCGTCGTCGCCAGCGGCTCCTCCGCCGTCAGCTACCAATGGCGCAAAGGCGGCTTCAACATCGTCGGTAACCCATCCGCCACGACGGCCACGCTTTCGCTGCCCAGCGTTGTGGCCCTCGACGCCGCCAACTACGACGTCGTCGTCACCAATCTCGCCGGCTCCGTCCCGAGCGACACCGTCACGCTCACCGTGACCACCGCCACTCCGGTCATCACCAATGCGCCGCTCACCGCAGCCGGCACGGTCGGCTCGCTGTTCAGTTTCACGATCACCGCCACCAATGCGCCCACGAGCTATTCGGCCACGCCGCTCCCGGCCGGCCTCGCGATCAACACCGTCACCGGCGCCATCACCGGCACGCCCACCGCAGTCGGCACCACCAACGTCCTCCTCGGCGCCACGAACGCCGGCGGCACGGGTAACGCGACGCTCGTCGTCACCGTCGCTGCTGCGGGCGTCCCGCCCGTCATCACCAGTCCGCTCACCGCCGCCGGCACGGTGGCCACGCCGTTCACTTATCAGATCATCGCGACCAACTCGCCGACGGGCTACACCGCGAGCCCGCTCCCGGCCGGCCTTGCCATCAATTTGCTCACCGGTGCGATCACCGGCACGCCGACCACCGTCGGCACCACCAATGTCCTCCTCGGCGCCACCAACGCGTTCGGCACCGGTAACGCCACCTTGGTCGTCACCGTCGCCGCCGCCGGCGTCGCCCCGACCATCACCAGCCCGCTCACCGCGCCCGGCACTGTCGGCACGCCGTTCAGCTACACGATCACCGCGACGAATTCGCCTACGAGCTACACCGCCACGCCGCTCCCGGCTGGTCTGAGCATCGTGGCCGCCACCGGTGTCATCACCGGCACACCCACCACGGTCGGCACGACCAATGTCCTCCTCGGCGCCACCAACGCCTTCGGCACCGGCAACGCCACTCTCGTCATCACCGTCGCCGCCGCCGGCGTCGCCCCGAGCATCACCAGCCCGCTCACCGCAGCCGGCACGGTTGGCACACCGTTCAGTTATGCGATTACCGCCACCAACACACCCACCAGCTACACCGCCACACCGTTGCCGGCGGGTCTCAGCATCGTCGCTCTGACCGGAGTCATCACTGGCACGCCGACCACCGTCGGCACAACCAATGTCGTCCTCGGCGCCACCAATGCCTTCGGCACGGGTAACGCCACCCTCGTCATCACGGTCGCCGCCGCTGGCGTCGCTCCCGTTATTACCAGCCCGCTTACTGCAGCCGGCACCGTGGGCACACCGTTTGGCTACACCATCACGGCCACCAATACGCCCACGAGCTACACGGCCAGCCCGTTGCCCGCGGGTTTGAGCATCGTGACCGCCACCGGTGTCATCACCGGCACGCCGACCACCGTCGGCACGACCAACGTCGTGCTCGGCGCCACTAATGCCTTCGGCACGGGTAACGCCACCCTCGTCATCACGGTCGCCGCCGCCGGCGTCGCTCCCGTGATCACCAGCCCACTCACCGCCGCCGGCACCGTGGGCACACCGTTCAGCTATGCGATCTCAGCCACGAACACGCCCACGAGCTACACCGCCACACCGCTACCGGCCGGCCTGAGTGTCGTCGCCCTGACCGGTGCCATCACCGGCACGCCGACCACCGTCGGCACGACCAACGTAATCCTCGGTGCCACGAACGCGTTCGGCACGGGTAATGCCACGCTCGTCATCACCGTCGCCGCCGCTGGCGTTCCTCCGGTCATCACGAGCCCGCTCACTGCAGCCGGCACCGTCGGCACGGCGTTCAGCTACACCGTCACCGCCACGAATGCGCCCACGAGTTACACGGCCAGCCCGCTTCCGGCCGGTCTCAGTATCGTCGGCGCCACGGGTGTGATCACCGGAGTTCCTGCCTCGGTCGGCACCACCAACGTCCTCCTCGGCGCCACCAACGCGTTCGGCACCGGTAACGCGACTTTGGTAATTACCGTCGCCGCCGCTGGCGTTCCTCCTGTAATCACCAGCCCGCTCACTGCAGCCGGCACCGTCGGCACCGCGTTCGGCTACACGATCACGGCCACCAATTCACCCACGAGCTACACCGCGACCCCGCTCCCGGCCGGTCTGAGCATCGTCGCGGCCACGGGCGTTCTCACCGGCACGCCCACGACGGTCGGCACCACCAGCGTCCTCCTCGGCGCCACCAACGCCTTCGGCACCGATAACGCGACCCTGGTCATCACCGTCGCCGCCGCCGGCGTCGCTCCCGTCATCAGCAGCCCGCTCACCGCGGCCGGCACGGTCGGCACTGCGTTCTCCTACAGCATCACCGCCACCGGATCGCCCACCGCCTATACTGCCGCCGGACTGCCGGCCGGTCTGAGTATTGTCGCCGCCACCGGTGCGATCACCGGCACACCGACCAGCGCGGGCTCCACCTCCGCGGTGCTCGGCGCCACGAACGCCTTCGGCACCGACAACGTCACCCTCGTGATAACCGTCGGCGCCCTCGGCGCTGCGCCCAACATCACGAACAATCCGCTCACCGCCGCCGGCACGATCGGCACTCCCTTCAGTTTCCGCATCGTCGCCACCGGCTCGCCCTTGGACTACGGCGCTGCCGGCCTCCCCGACGGTCTGCGGATTAACGTCCTGACCGGCGTCATCACCGGCACGCCCACCCGCGTGGGCACCACGGTCGGTGCCATCACGGCCCGCAATGATAACGGCTCCGACGCCACCACCCTCACGTTCGTCATCGGCTCCGTCACTGCCGCACCCGTCATCGCCAGCCCGACGAACGCCGTCGGCACCGTGGGCCGTCCTTTTGTCACCTATGTGATCACAGCGACCGGCCTCCCAACCTCCTACACCGCCACGAACCTGCCTCCCGGCCTGAGCCTCAACGCACTCACCGGAGCGATCA
>CALRZR010000185.1:0-15712 GCA_943372705.1 Opitutus sp. GAS368
GCGGGCTCGATCTCACAGCGCTTCCGTTGCAGCTGTCGGCGAGGGAGAACCTTGCTCTCTGGGAAAAGATCCACGATCGCATTGCCGCCGGCGAAATGCCGCCGAAGAAAAAGCCACGTCCGCCGTCGGTGGACACGGAGGCGTTGCTCGCCGAACTCGACGGCAGGTTGGCGGCCGCCGATACGGCACGGCGCACGCAGGAAGGTCGCGTGCGGATGCGGCGGATGACGCGCGGCGAATACGAAAACACGCTGATCGACCTGCTGGCCCTGCCGCGGCTCGACATCCAGGGACTGATTCCGGCCGACGGCACCGTCGCGGGCTTCGACAAGATCGCGACCGGCCTCGACCTCTCGCCTGCACACCTCGCGGCGTATGCCGAGGCCGCCGAGCAGGCGCTCACCGCGGCCATCGCCACGCGCAGCACGCCGCCGCCGGTGTTCAAGCGACGCGTCTATCCGGCGGGATTGTTCAAATTCGGGGCCAACCTCATTCATGGGCAGTATGTGCTGCTGACGGACAAGCAGCCGGATCCGGCGCTCCCGGTGCGTGGCGGTTTTGAGGACAAGCGGGGATTTGTCGATTTCAGAGGGCCGGATCTCGAGGAGCGGCGTAAGCAGGTGGATGAAATCAAGAAGACGCAGAGCCGGAGCGCGGTCGGACTGCTGAATCCCAACCTCGCGGGCTACGAGGCGGCGATGAATGTGTCGCCCCTCTACGCGGGGCACTATCGCCTGCGGCTCTCGCTGTGGGGATTCCAATGGAACCAGGGCAAACCCGAACCGTGCGCCGCGCCGCAGGCCGCCGTCTTGCGGGCGCACGCGGAGGGGAAGCAGCAGGAAGGCGGGCGCCTGCTGCGCGCGTTCACCGCGCCGTCCATCCAGTCGAGCGAGCAGGAAATCACGGAGTGGCTCGAGGCGCACGAGAGCATCGTGTTCGATCCGGTGTCGGTGCCGTGGATCGGGATGCGCATCGGGCAGATCGCGGGGCGCGCGGCGAAACATGTCGGCCCCGGCGTGGCGCTGGATTGGTTTGAAATTGAGGGGCCACTGAATCCGTCGTGGCCGCCGGAGAGTCACCGGCGATTGTTCGCTGACCTGCCGATCGCAAAGCTGGCCGCGGGCGCAAACGTCATCTCGCCGCGGCGCGACGCCGTGCGCGGCATCGGGGGCTACCTGCCGAATTTTTACACCGACCTCCCGCCCGACGAGCGCACGCCTCCGCTGGAGACCGTGCGGTCGGCGCAGCCCGCCGAGGATGCGCGTCGGTTGCTCGCGGGATTCTTGCCGAGGGCGTTTCGTCGTCCGGTGAGTGCAGGCGAGGTGGCCCCCTACGTCGCGCTCGTGACGAAGCGGCTCGCGGCGAAGGACTGCTTCGAGGACGCGATGCGGCGCGCCTACGTCGCGGTGCTCACGTCGCCGGAATTCCTGTTCCACCCCGCCGATGTGGCCCGCGAGCCCGCGTCCGTCGCCCATGCGAAACTGTTCCCGCTGGCCTCGCGCCTTTCCTACTGGCTTTGGAACGGCCCGCCCGACGACGCGCTCCTCGCCGCCGCGCGCGATGGCTCGCTGCAAAGCGCAGCGGTGCTGCATCGCGAAGTGGACCGCCTGCTCGCCGACCCGCGCAGCGAGCGGTTCATCCGCGACTTCGCCGACCAGTGGCTCGACCTCCGCCGCGTGAACGAGACGACGCCCGACCCGCAGCTCTATCCTGAGTATCGCTTCCTGTTGCACGAGGGCCTGGTCGCCGAGACGCGCGCGTTCCTGCGCGAACTCATCGCCCGCGACGCGCCCATCTCCGCGCTCGTGCGGCCGGACTTCGCGATGCTCACGCAGCGCCTCGCCGAGCACTACGGCATCGCGGACGTGACCGGCGTGGACGTGCGACGTGTGCCGTTGCCCGCGGGGAGCCCGCGCGGCGGCCTGCTCGGCCAGGCGGCGATCTTAAAGCTCACCGCTAACGGCACCACGACGTCGCCCGTGAAACGTGGCGTGTGGGTGATGGACCGTCTGCTCAACGACCCCGCGCCGCCTCCGCCGCCGAGTGTGGGCGCGATCGACCCCGACACGCGCGGCGCAACCACCGTGCGCGAGCAACTCGACAAGCACCGCAGCGACGCGAGCTGCGCCGCATGCCACGTGAAGATCGATCCCGCCGGCTTCGCGCTCGAGAGCTTCGACCCCGTCGGCGGCTTCCGCACGCGCTACCGTTCCACTGGCAAAGGCGATGTGCCCCCGGAAAAAGAACGCGTCGCGTGGAAGGTGAGCTACAAGCTCGGCCCCGCCGTGGACGCGAGCGGCACACTTTCCGACGGCCGCGCCTTCCACGACGTGAACGACCTCACCGCACTGCTCACCCACGACCCCGCCCGCCTCGCCCGCGCCTTCGTCGCGCACCTCAGCCGCTACGCCACCGGTGCGGAGGTCAGCTACGCCGACCGCGCCGAAATCGCACGCATCGTCGATCGCGCAGCGCCGAAACAACACGGCGTGCGTTCGCTCATCCACGCGCTGGCCGAGAGCAGACTCTTCACTCCGGGAAATCCGTGACGCCATCAACACACCTCTTCCCACTTCTATCCGCGCAGCGAGACGGGCGAAACTTGCCGGGTGCACCAACAGTTGGAAAATTTCGGGTCGGCTCGTTCCAAGGGTTGGAAACATCCAGGGGGACGACTGCCAATGACGGGATTGGACGAATCGAATGAAGACAGCAGAAACAACCATGAAGAAGCTCCCCCTCCTCACCGCCCTGCTGCTCGCGCCGCTGGCTGCGCTTCACGCGGCCGTGCCTGGCGCCAGACCCGCTTGGGGCGATCAAGGAGATGGCACTTATCGCAATCCGATTTTGTGGGCGGATTACAACAATCCATGTGTGTTCAAGGCAGGCGACACTTTCTACCTGACCTGCGCCTCGCATCATTTCATGGGCATGCCGTTGCTGGCGTCGAAGGATCTGGTCAACTGGACGCACGCGGGCCGCATCTACTCGCGGCTCGGTGGTGTGCATACGGACTTCACGTTCCCCGGCAAGGCGTGTTCCGCCGGATCGCAGGATGGCGAGGTGGGGTTCTTCCGCGGCACGTATTACATGTTCAACTGGAGCACGAAATACCGGGGCTTTGTCTGCAAGGCCGCCACGCCGGAAGGTCCATGGAGTGAGCCGATGAGTCTTTCGGAAAAGATCGTGGGCCACTTCGAGGACCCCTGTCCGTTTTGGGATGAGGATGGCAAAGGCTACTTGTTCCTACTCGGCAATCCGGGTGCGCTGCGGATCTATCGCTTGAACGACTCCTTCGATGCGATCGTGGACCAGGGCACCGTCCTGATCGATGACATCCCGCCGAAGGGACCGCAGGTGTTCAAGCGAAACGGCTTCTACTACATCTCCGTGGCTTCCACGGGTCAGAACAAAGACAAGGCGCAGTATGTCTATCGCTCGAAGTCACTCTACGGGCCATATGAGAGCCGGAAGATTTTCCACGCCGGCAAAGCCGACATCAACGCCGCGCAGGGATCGCTAGTCGAAGTCGGTGGCGACCGCTGGGCCTTCCTGCATCACGACTACAACCTCTTCGCCACTTATGGCCGCCGCCTTTACCTTGAGCCTGCGGGTTGGACGGCTGACGACTGGCCGTGGATCGGCGTGGACGCCGATGGCGATGGCATCGGCGAACCCGTCGGCCTCACCGAGCCCTACGCCAAGCCCGCGCTGCCGGTCCAACCCATCAACGCGGCGGACCCTGCCGATGAGTTTGATGCGACCACGCTCGGCGGTCAGTGGGCCTGGAATCACGACCCCGACGACTCGCACTGGTCGCTCACCGCGAGGCCGGGACACCTTCGCCTGACAGCGCGGCATCTGAACACCCAGGGCGGCGTTTCCCAGTTTGGTCGAACGAACGTCATCCATCGCGAAGACCATCTCCTCTTCGCCTATAACACGCTCGTTCAGCGCCTTTACGGAGCCGAGTCCGACATCGTCACGAAGCTCGACACCGCGAACATGATCGAAGGCCAACGCGCTGGCCTCTGCACCATGATTGACGATTACACCTGGATCGGAGTCGTCAAAGAAGGCGGCGTGAAACGCATCCGCTTTGCCAAAGGCACCGCCACTTCCGGCCCCGGCGCATCCACCGATGGTCCCGAACTCAAGGAAGACGCCATGTGGCTAAAACTCGAACATCGTCACTACAAGGGCACGATGTCTTACAGCCTCGACGGCGAACACTACGAGCCGCTGGGCGATCGCGACTATCCCTATCGAACCGCATGGTATGAGGGCACGAAGGTTGGTTTGTTCACCTTCAACGTGACCTCTGGATCCGAAGGCGGTCACGCGGACTTCGATTTCTTCCACCAGCAGCACGACGGGCCGAGGACCGCCCGCAAACCGTGACGTTGAGCATTCTCCGATCATCGCAACCATTCACTGCACCCAACACCATGAAGCATCTCATTCTCTCCCTGCTCCTGCTTACCAGCATTGCCCACAGCCATGAACCAGCCGCAGCACCGCCCAAAAGCAGCGGCCTCAAAGTGCTGGTGTATTCCAACACCGGTTACTACCGACATCCCGAGATTCCGAAGATCAATCGCTGGCTCGTGCTCCTCGGACACGAAAACGGCTTCGAGGTGGACGTGACCGAGCATTGGGAGGACCTGCGTGCCCAGGAACTCAGCGGCTACGACGTGCTGATGCTGAACAGCGCCAACGAACTCGACAAGGTGTTGCCCGAGGAGCAGCGCAAAGCCGTGGAGCAGTGGTTTGCGAGCGGGAAGAAGGGCATCGTGGGCCTGCCACGCCGCGCTGGTGCATCAGGCGAAATGGCCGTGGCTGAATGCGCTCGGCGGTTGCGACTTCAACAGCGACTCCGACTACGCCAAAGCCAAGGTCACGGTGGCCTCCGCCGCGAAAGACCATCCGTCCGTCAAAGGCCAGCCCGCCGAGTTCTGGATCGAGGCCGACTGGACCAATCACGACCGCGCCGTCACCGGCCTGCCCGGCTTCAACGTGCTCTTGCGCGTGGACGAGAGCACCTACACGCCCGTGCGCGACTACTTCAAAACACGCAACGGCAAGCCCATGGGTGCTGACCATCCCATCGCCTGGACTCACGAACCCGCCACCGGCGGCCGCTTCTTCTACACCGAGTTCGGCCATGATCTCCGCTCCCTCAGCACGCCCTTCGTGCGTCAGCACATCCTCGAAGCCATCAAGTGGGCCGGAGAGTCAGGGAAGAAAGCAGTGAAGTGAAGATGCTTGGTCGAGAATGCCGCATCTCAGCCGTCTTCTATGTGTTTTTAGATCGACAGAAAATGACACGTGACTGCGCACCAAAGCCCTCTTTGCCCGCGCCCATTCATCTGCCTGCTTCAAAATGATCACCCGCCGCCATTTTCTCCGCGCCACGGGCGCGTTTTTCGCACTACCGCTGCTGGGCCGCGCCGCCGATAAATTGCCCCCCAAGCGGCTCATCGCGATTCATGTGCCGCTCGGGATGATGCCGCAGTTCTTTTTTCCGAAGGTGGGCGAACCATCGAGCCCCTATCTCGATCTGCTCGCGGAGCACCGCGCGCAGTTCACCGTCGTCTCCGGGTTGTCGCATCCGGGCGTGGACGGGAATCACCATGCCGGTCAATGCTTCCTTACTGGCGCGCCGCATCCCGGGCAGCCGACGTTCCGAAATTCACTTTCGCTCGATCAACTCGCCGCGGAGAAAATCGGACTGGAGAACCGCTTCCCCTCGCTCGCGCTCACCGTGAAAAACGGCGACCACTACGGCGACTCGCTTTCCGTGTCGCGTTCGGGCGTGGGCCTCCCGGCGGAGGCGAGTCCGCGGCGCCTTTACCGCAACCTGTTCGTCGCGGGCACGCCGGAGGAAAAGGCAGCGACCCTGCGCCGCATCGAGGCCGGTGGCAGCGTGCTCGATCTGGTGCTCGACAAGGCCGCGCGCCTGGAGAAATCCGTCGCGCCCGAGGACCGCGCCCGGCTCGACCAATATTTCCAAAGTGTGCGCGATCTCGAAGGCCGTTTGCAGCGCAGCATCGCCTGGGAAAGCCGGCCGAAGCCCAAGGTGGATTTTCCCGAGCCGAAGGACATCGCCGACGCGAATGAAGTCATCGAGAAATCAAAACTCATGTTCGATCTCATCCGCCTTGCGTTGCAGACCGACAGCACGCGCGTGGTCACACTCTCGCTCAGCACTTTCTCCGTCGTGCCGCATGTGCCGGGGGTGAAAAGCGAGACGCACGGGCTCACCCACCACGGCAACGAGCCGGAGAAAATCGCCGAGCTGCGCCAGATCGAGGAGGCGCAATTGCGCACGTTTGCCTACCTGTTGAAGATGCTGGCGGACACCCGGGAGACTGGCGGCTCCTTGCTCGACCGCACGCAGGTGCTCTACGGCAGTTGCCTGGGCAACGCGAACTCCCACTCCAACCAGAATCTTCCGGTCGTTCTCGCCGGTGGTGGGTTCAAGCACGGTAGGCACCTCGCGTTCGATGCCACGAATAACTCTCCGCTCGCGAATCTCTTCGTGAGTATGTTGCAACGTTTGGGCGTCGAGGCGGACAAGTTCGCCAGCAGCACGGGACCGCTGGCCGGACTCGGGGCCTGACGATGCCCGGGGCCCGCTCGAAACCTTTACTGATACTGATCGGAAGCCGGATTTTCACCGGAATCGGATCAGGGAGAGGTGTATAGTGAGGCTGACGGGTCGAAACTGAATCGTCTCCCTGTGGTCCCCGAAACTCCTCATCCGATATCCCGTATGGTCAAAAAACTCGATTCGACGAATTTTTGCAGGATTTGCCGGGCGCGTCGGCGGTTGCGCGCCCGCAGTTTCCTCGGTTGATTCTTCGCGATGAATTGGAAGCAAATGCCGGCCTACATCACTGGGTCGGTGGATCGAGAACTTCTCCTTCGGAACGAATATCTGGTGGCTGAGAACCGAATTCTCAAGGGTCGGGTCTCCGTCCTTCTTTTGCGCAAGTGAGCGACTTGCAACGGCTCTTCACCCGAGCCGAGCAACGCGATAAATCGCACTTGCACGCCGCCGGAGGCGTCACTTTCCCGAATATCCGAAAGCCGTCGTTGCCGGAGAACTTGGCGCATGCGACACTTCAAGCGGAACCTGTAACCATCAATGCGCCCCGTGGAGTAAAATTAAAATGATTCAACCCGCTGACATGAAGCGCCCGGCCTCAGACGCCTTTGTTTGCGCGCTGACTGAGGCGCAGCCGGCCCTGCGTGCCTATTGTGCGGCGGCGTTGGGGCATTGCGAAGAGGCGAAAGATACATGGCAGCGGACCAATCTCGTGCTGTGGCGTAAGGCAGGGGACTGGGATCCTCAGACGAAGTTTCTGCGCTGGGCGCTGGCAGTAGCACGGTTTGAAGTGCTAGCCTCGATTCGGGATCGGCAGCGGGACCGGTTGGTCTTCGACGATGATGTCGTGCAGTTGATGGCGGATTCGTCCTTAGAAGTGGCCGAGGCGCACGAAAGTCGGCGCGAGGCGCTGGCGGGGTGCACGGAAAAACTCCAAGCCCACCACCGGGAGGTGCTCACCGCTCACTACGTCTTTGGCCACACCTTGGTTGAAATCGCCGCATCACGCGGCTTGAGCCTGAGCGCCGTCAAGGTCCTCTTGATGCGTCTGCGACGCACCCTGGCGCAGTGCATCGAACGGCAGCTAAAACAGGAGAGTGCCACATGACCCAGCAACTGGGATTTCCCGGACGGGATCGCCTGAAGGAACTACTGCTGGAAAGCCGGCTGCGGACGCTAACGACTACAGAGCGAGTCGAACTCAATGAGACGCTGCGAGCATACGCGGAAGCCCGCACGTTGGCGGCACAATTCCTAGTCGATGACGCGGCGTTGGGCGACGAACTGCGCGCCACCACGATGGAGTCGATGCTTGCTGCAGAGGCTCCACTTGTTGGCGATCCGAAGGTCGCGATTCAGAGCGCACGTGCCGAACCTTCCGCAGGCCCGCGCCTCCTCACCTGGTGGACCGCGTTGATCGCTTCCGCTGCGATGGTCGCGATTGGTGCGTGGATCTGGTCCGTCACACCTTCCGCAACACCTAGCGTGTCTTTGCTTGCGGTCACCGACGCGCGATGGGCGGAGCCAAATCTAGAGTTCGCGTTGCGGGCCGGCGAAATACCGGCGGAGCCCTTGCGGCTGGAGTCGGGTCAGGCTGAGTTTCAACTCGTCGACGGCGCCACCGTGATCATGCAGGGACCGGCGGTGGTGCGCTTTCCCGCCCGCAAGCGGGTTGCCGTCGATTCCGGCAGTGTTTTTTTCAAATGTCCGACTCCGGCGTCGAGGATCACCGTGGTGACGCCTCAGACCGAAGTAGTTGATCTGGGCACCGAATTCGCCGTCGAGGCTCGATCTGATCGCAGCACGCGTGTCGCGGTCCGGCAGGGCGAAGTGCAGGTGAAGACTGCGCAGCCCCGGCTTTTGCGACAGGGCGAAGTTGTGGCAGTCAGCAGCGAACGGCAGCTCAAGATCGAATTGCTCAGCAGTGTTGAGTTCATGCAACTCACGAAGTCGTTTGTCGATCAATTGCCGCCGGATGCCGCTGCCGCGAATCTATTGGTTGATCCGGGCTTCGCCCTGGGCCTCGCGCCACCTTGGCAAGGTTCCGAAGGCTACGCGGAGGCGAGTGCGGCAGGGGGGCGTTCCGGCGCGGCGGTTCGCATCCGGGCCCTGAGCAATCGCTATTGGCCGCAAATCAAACAACAGATCCGCACGGGGGACATTTCCGGTAAATTGATCGCCGCCTCCGTGTGGGCGATGGTGCCTGCAGCCGAACGCCTGCGGGATCTGCAATATGCGGTGCTGGTCATCCGGTTTTCGGATGTGGAGGGGCGCGATTTTGCTTACGCGTCGCGCGTGCTGCTCAATTCCAAGAGCACGCCGGATAAATTTGTCCGCGCCCAAGTTTTGGCAGCGGCCCCGCCCGGCACTTACGGACTGAAGTTTCAGATCGCTCTGAGCGCCTGCGCGGAGCCCACCGGGACAGTCTATTTTGACGATGCATCGTTGAGCGTTTCCGACCTCAATGCCGGAACGCCCCCGCCGGTGTCGCCCAAGTGAACGACTGCAGATTCCTTAGCAAGCGATCTGGTGCCACCGTCGCCCTGGGTCTTCCTGGCCATCTCGGTGGCCGCGAGTGGCGGCGAGTTGAACTCGGGTGACAACGGAAAATCGGAACTGGGTTTTTGACGGGATGTAACCTTTTCCTGTCTCGGCGGAGTATCCCAGCTCAGGCAACCGTCTCCTCGGGCGAGTGCCAATCGACCCCACCCCCCACCATGCAAAAATCGCACCCCCTCCGATTCCACCTGCTCTTCACACTAGCCCTGCTGGGCGCGCTCGCCTCTGCCCACGCCCAACCGACACCTTCCACATCCGCAACCGCTAAGCAAACCGATGAAGCCGTGCTCCTGCCCGCGTTCACGATCCAGTCGGAAAGCGAATCCGGCTATGCGGCCACCAACTCCCTCAGCGCTACGAAAATCTCCACCGAGCTGAAGAATATGCCCGTGTCGATCGACATCATCACCGAGAGGCTCTTCAAGGACTACGGCCTCACCGAAGTTTACGACATCATCGGCATGTCCTCGGGCGTCCAGAGTTCCCAACGTGCCGCCACCGGCAATCTCGAGAGCTACACCATCCGCGGCTTCACCACATTTTTCAGCGCCCGCAACGGCAACACCAACCTCCGTAGCTACGACTCAGCCAACGTCGCTCGTGTCGAGGTCGTCAACGGCCCGGCCTCTGTCCTCTACGGCCAGCTCGATCCCAGCGGCGTCGCCAACACCGTTACCAAACAGCCGTCAGCCAAGCTCGCAACGAATCTACGCCTCGAACTCGGCTCATGGGCCTACTACCGCGCCGAGCTCGGCACCACCGGCCCGCTGAATCAGTCTGGCACGCTTACCTATCGCGTCGACGCCTCCTGGCTCGACCGCGACGGCTATCGAGATTTCGATCAGCAGAAGAAGACGTTTATCGCGCCCGTAATCCGCTGGGCGCCGCGCAAGGGCACCGCACTCACCCTCGATGCCGAGTGGGTCGACATGGATCTCACCGGCACCTCGAACTGGCCCCGCTACAACAACCGCCTCGTCACTCCCTTCGTGGTCAAGTTCGCCGACATGATTCCCCGCACGTTTAATGCCCAGGGCCCCGGCCTCGGCACGCACACCGGCAACCGCATCTATTCAGCGACGCTAGAGCATTCCTTCACTGACCGCATCGTCTTGCGTAACGTCGCAGGAGTTAGCTCGGTCCGGCGCAACGGCTGGGAGGCTGGTGCTGCGGCGATATCCCTCGCCGCAAACACTCCCGCGGGTCAGTTGCCGTTTTCGCGCAGCCTTAGCGGCAGCTATGCCAACGGCCAAACTTTCGCGAATACCCTTAACCTCGCTGCGCGTTTTGATTTCTCTCGCCGCCACTACACCCGCCTCGTCGCTGGTTGGGAATACGTCGCTGCGCGAAGCGATAACGACAGCCGGGTCTCAGGCATCGTCGCCGGCGTTGGGGTCGCGACGCCCGCAAATTGGGACATCGCCAACCCGGCCACGTGGGATCGCACTGTCCCTCCGCTCTCTGCGGCTCGCGTCTCTGCTTATAGCGGCGGAAAGTTCTGGGAGGACAAATTCTACCTCGTCGATGCACTCGCGCTGTTCGATGAGCGTCTGATGTTTCTGGGGGGGCTCAACTACTCAAGGATCCAAAACCTCTCGCTCAACTATCTCGCCAACACCCGACTTCGCATCGAGCGTGACCGGACCACGCCGCAGGCCGGCGCTGTTTTCCGGATAACGAAGACGCTCGGGCTCTACGCCAACTACTCCGAATCGTTTCGCCAGATCACCTCGCTCCGCACCAACGCCGATCGCTCGCTCACGCCATTCGATCCGCTGATCGCCGAGGGGCTCGATTACGGGTTGAAGTTCGATTTCGGCGACGGCCGCTACAGCGGGCAGGCCACCGTCTTCGACACCAAGAACATCAACGGCCGCCAGTCCTTTGCCGCCACGGACTCCATCGGCGCCTACACCTACGAAACGCAGGTCGGCGAAAACCGTGCCAAGGGTTTCGAGCTCCGCCTCTCCGCCAATGTAACCCGAAACTTCCAACTCGTCGGCGGCTATACCCAGACGCATTCCTACATCTCCAAAAATCCCTCCAATCCCGCGATTGTAGGCCGCGCCCAGATCCGCTCACCCACGCACGCGTGGACGGTGACGACGGCCTATCGATTCAGCGAGGGCTGGCTTAAGGGCTTCTCCACCGGAGCCAACGTCGGCTACCGCGGCCAAGCCAAAGCATTCGAGACCAACGACGCATTTCCCTACCTGCTCGACCCGCGGGTCGTCGTAAATGCCCGCGCCGGCTACATTGCGAAAACTTTTGGGCGCCCCGTGAACTACAACCTCACCATTTCGAATCTCTTCAACGAAGAATACTACCCCAGCTCCATTTCGATGGGCGATCCAACCTCTTATCGGCTGAGTGCGGAGTATCGGTTTTAAGCCGCGTCCCTCGGTAAAATCAAACCCGCGAAGAGCTGAGCCCATTGCGATGAACTCAACTGTCACGCTCCTCGCCGCCGTGCTACTGGCGGTGCCCGTCGTGGTCTGCAAGGCCCAAACATCTGACGCTCTTCGATATAACCGCGATGTTCGGCCCATCCTTTCGGCCAATTGTTTCGGCTGCCATGGGCCCGACAAAGCTGATCGAAAGGCTGGGCTCCGACTCGATGTGCGCGAGGGGCCCACCACGCCGTCGCGGTCCGGAGCCGTGGCCATTGTTCCCGGCGTCGTTATGGACAGTGAACTCATCGCACGCATCGTTTCGACCGATGACGACGAGATCATGCCGCCTGCGGACTCGCACAAAAAACTCACCGCGGAACAGAAGGAGATTCTGAAGCGCTGGGTGGCCGAGGGCGCGCCTTATGAGCAGCATTGGGCATATCAGCCGGTGCAGCCGGTGCGCGTGCCTGCGGCCGGTGACTTTCCGAAAGTGGAAGCAGACTTGCTGGCGTGGCCTCGCAACCCGATTGATTGGTTCGTGCTCCAAGGCCTCGTGCGGACGGGGTTGAAACCATCGCCACGCGCGGAGTCGGCCGTCTTGGCCCGAAGGATTGCGCTCGATCTGACTGGGCTGCCGCCGCGACGAGACCTCGCCCAGAGTTTCGATCCTGCAAGATTGGACGACTACATTTCCGCGCACTTTTCTTCGCCTCATTACGGCGAGCGCATGGCGGTGGACTGGTTGGATGCGGCACGGTTTGCCGACACGCAGGGCTATCAGAACGACAACGACCAGGACATGCATCCTTGGCGCGATTGGGTCATCGCGGCCTTCAACCAAAACATGCCATTCGACCGCTTCACCGTCGAGCAACTCGCCGGCGATTTGTTGCCGAATGCCACTTTGGAGCAGCGTATCGCGACCGGATTCCACCGCAACCACATGGTCAACACTGAGGGCGGCGTGATCGCGGCGGAGTTCATTGCAGAATATACCGCTGATCGGGTGGAGACGACGGCCACGGTGTGGATGGCGCAGACGCTCAACTGCACACGCTGCCACGACCACAAATTCGATCCCCTCACGCAAAAAGATTATTATAGTCTGATGGCCTTTTTCAACAACGTGAACGAACAGGGCGATGGCAAGCAGGACACGATTATTTTGCCCTCGCCTGCGGTGGCGGCGCGCATGAAGCCGTTGGAAGAGGACGTGAGCGCGCTGGAGGGCAAACTCGCGTCTCAAATCATCGCCGATCGCGACGTGCGGGCGTGGGCCAATCGGGTGGCGAAACGGCGGCTGGAGTGGCAGGCATTTGAGATCGCCGAGATCTCTGCTCCGCAGGGCAACCCAAAAATAGCCGGCGACGGGCGCGCCTTTGACCTAAGTCTGGTGAACGCCGAGAGGAAGCCCGTCATTGCCACCCTCCGTTTGCCGGCCGGGAAAAAGATCACCGCGCTTCGACTCGAGTGCTCCACCGAAGGCGATGGCGCTCGCATCGGAGTGGGAAAAGTCGTCGTCCGATTGGCCGACTCAAAAATACTGGCGATGACTGGGGCGATTGAAGGCCTTGCCCAGAAAGCGAACGAGGCGGATCGGGTGCTCGACGCCAGTGCCCAAGACTACACTACGCTCACCGTTCTTCAGCCCGGACCGAACAAACCGCCGGTTGCGCTCGTCTGGCAACTGACCGAGCCGTGGCCGGTGAGCGAGGGCGAGACCGCGGATTTCAATGTCACTGTCACTGTTGCGGGCCGCGAGACAGAGTGGCGTCTGTTTTACACCGAAGCGCCGGTCGATCAGCTGGTGGAAGAAACCACCGTGGAACTTGCGAGCAAGGAAGTGGCCGCGCTTACCCCGGCCGAATCGGCGAGTCTTAGGCGGCAATACCAACTGGCTCTGCCGGAATCCAAGGAGGTGCGGAAGAAAATTACCGCGCTCAACGGTCGGATCGACGCCATGCGGGCGCAGTTGCCCGCCGCCGTGGTCATGGTTGAGCGACAGAAGCCGAAAGACACCTTCATCCTCATGCGTGGCGCCTATGATAAACCCGGCGCGCAAGTCACGGCCTCAACACCTGCCGTGCTTCCCGCCATGCCGCCAGACGCACCTCGCAACCGGCTCGGCCTCGCTCAATGGCTGGTGAGCAAGGAGCATCCGCTCACGGCGCGGGTGACCGTGAACCGTCTCTGGCAATCGATTTTCGGCACAGGCCTGGTGCGTAGCAGCGAGGATTTCGGGGCCCAGGGAGAACCGCCGAGCCATCCGGAGTTACTAGACTGGCTGGCCGGCGAATTCATGCGCAGCGGCTGGGACATTCAACACCTGCTGCGGCTTGTGCTCACAAGTGAGACCTATCAGCAAAGCTCGCGACTTACGCCCGCCCTGATCGCACTTGACCCCGAGAATCGTCTGCTGGCGCGCGGTCCGCGCTTTCGCCTCCATGGCGAGTTTGTCCGTGACCAAGCGCTCGCCGCCGCCGGCCTGCTCTCGGTGAGTGTCGGGGGGAAATCCGTGCGGCCTTACCACCCGCCCGGGCTTTACGAGATGGTCGCGGCTGGCAACACCACGTATGTTGAAAGTAAGGGCGACGATCTGCATCGGCGCAGCCTCTATACGTATTGGCGGCGCACCGTGCCGCATCCGGCGATGATCGCTTTCGACGCGCCTGGCCGCGAGGTGTGCGCCGTGCGTCGGTCGCGCTCCAACACACCGCTCCAAGCCCTCAACCTAATGAACGACCCCACCTATATTGAGGCCGCCCGTCACATAGCGGCCCGCATGATCAAGGCTGCGTCAACGGTGCCCGCGCAGATTCAGCACGGTTACCTCACGCTGCTCGCTCGCGAGGCCAGCGCCGCCGAACTCGATGTGCTGACGCGGGCCTATGAGCGCACGCGCACCGACTTCACGGCGAATCCCAAAGCCGCCCATGGACTGTTGAATACCGGCGTCCCTATCCGAGAAGAAGGCATTCCGCTGCCCACGCTTGCCGCAATGACGGGCATCGCCAGCACCCTGCTGTGCCTCGATGAGACGATCACCAAGCCGTAGTCTCGTCCAAATTCGAACCTTCATCGAGCCATGAATTCACTCACCCGTCGCCAGTTCCTCGGCCGCAGCACTGCCGGCGTCGGAGCCGCTGCACTCGCCTCGCTGCTCAACCCCAGCCGCACCTCGGCCGCAGGCGGCATCGGCAGTCTGCCTCATTTCGCGCCGAAAGCCAAACGCATCATCTGGCTCACTCAAAGTGGCGCGCCGTCCCAATTTGAACTCTTCGATCCCAAGCCCGGGCTCGGTGCCCGCTTCGATCAGGACCTGCCCGAGAGCGTTCGTGGAGGGCAACGACTCACGGGCATGACCGCCGCCCAGAAACGGTTTCCGATTGCTCCCAGTGCCTACCAGTTCGCCCGGCATGGACGGTGCGGGATGGAACTGAGCGAATTGCTGCCGTTCACCGCGAAACACGCCGATGATCTCTGTCTTATCCGCAGCATGCACACGGAGGCGATTAACCACGATCCGGCGATGACCTTGGTGCAGACCGGGCACCAACTTTCCGGCCGGCCTTCGTTCGGCTCTTGGATCGCCTACGGCCTGGGCAGCGAAAACGAAAATCTGCCGGCGTTTACCGTGCTGGTTTCCCGGCCCAGCGGCGGCACGAATGCGCAACCCCTGGCCGAACGCATGTGGGGCAGTGGATTCCTAAAGACGAAGTATCAAGGAGTGCGTTTTAGCTCAGGCAAGGACCCCGTGCTCTATCTTTCCAACCCCGAAGGGATCACGACCGAGCGCCGCCGCGCGATGCTCGACGATCTGGGCGAGCTCAACCGCCTCAAGCTCGCCGACTACCAGGACCCCGAGACGCAGGCTCGCATCGATCAATTTGAAATGGCCTTCCGTCTGCAGGCCAGCGTTCCCGATCTCGCCGATCTTTCAAGAGAGCCGGCGCACATTTTCGACCGCTACGGCCCGGAATCCCGCAAGCCCGGCACGTATGCGGCGAACTGCCTCCTCGCGCGACGGCTGGCCGAACGCGGCGTGCGCTTTATCCAGCTGTATCATCGGGGGTGGGATCAGCACGCCAAGCTCCCCGAGGGCATCAAGAGCCAGTGCTACGACACCGACCAGCCCACCGCTGCCCTGTTG